>NZ_CP110921.1:3107500-3416404 GCF_026247885.1 Methylococcus mesophilus
TGGCTCCACCATTTTCTGGCGAGAAGGAATGATTCGCGAATCCACGGTAAGCCGTGGATTGACGAATCATGGCCTTAGGCGATGATTAGCGGCTCTTTAACAATTTGGAAAACGTACACTGTAAATAAGCAGTGCGAGGAAACGAAGCTAACGCGAGTTAGCATACGATTCTCGCAAGCGCTGTTCAAGGTGTGTCAGCATAGATCATGAGATCCAAGCCAGACGGTTTGGGGTTATATGGTCAAGTGAATAAGCGCATACGGTGGATGCCTAGGCGGTAAGAGGCGAAGAAGGACGTGGCAGCCTGCGAAAAGCTTCGGGGAGGTGGCAAACAACCTGTGATCCGGAGATGTCCGAATGGGGCAACCCAGCCGGTTTTAACCGGCTATCGCCGACTGAATACATAGGTCGGCGAGGCGAACCCAGGGAACTGAAACATCTAAGTACCTGGAGGAAAAGAAATCAACCGAGATTCCCTTAGTAGTGGCGAGCGAACGGGGAGCAGCCCTTAAGCATCATTGTTTTTAGTAGAAGCGTCTGGAAAGTCGCACCATAGAGGGTGATAGTCCCGTATACGAAAGGAACGTTGGTGTGAAGACGAGTAGGGCGAGGCACGTGAAACCTTGTCTGAACATGGGGGGACCATCCTCCAAGGCTAAATACTCCTTACCGACCGATAGTGAACCAGTACCGTGAGGGAAAGGCGAAAAGAACCGCGGTGAGCGGAGTGAAATAGAACCTGAAACCGTATGCGTACAAGCAGTGGGAGCCTCGAAAGGGGTGACTGCGTACCTTTTGTATAATGGGTCAGCGAGTTATTCTCAGTGGCAAGCTTAACCGAATAGGGGAGGCGTAGCGAAAGCGAGTCTGAATAGGGCGATTGAGTCGCTGGGAATAGACCCGAAACCGGGCGAGCTATCCATGGCCAGGCTGAAGGTGAGGTAAAACTTACTGGAGGGCCGAACCGGGATCTGTTGAAAAAGATTCGGATGAGCTGTGGATAGGAGTGAAAGGCTAAACAAGCTCGGAGATAGCTGGTTCTCCTCGAAAGCTATTTAGGTAGCGCCTCGTGTCTCACTCTCGGGGGTAGAGCACTGTTTCGGCTAGGGGGTCGTCTAGATTTACCAAACCGATGCAAACTCCGAATACCGAGAAGTGCAATCACGGGAGACACACGGCGGGTGATAAGGTCCGTCGTGAAAAGGGAAAGAGCCCAGACCGCCAGCTAAGGTCCCCAAATCATGGCTCAGTGGAAAACGATGTGGGAAGGCAGAGACAGCCAGGAGGTTGGCTTAGAAGCAGCCATCCTTTAAAGAAAGCGTAATAGCTCACTGGTCGAGTCGGCCTGCGCGGAAGATTCAACGGGGCTAAGCCATGTACCGAAGCTGCGGATTCACCTTTTAGGTGAGTGGTAGAGGAGCGTTCCGTAGGCCTGTGAAGGTCAATTGAGAAGTTGGCTGGAGGTATCGGAAGTGCGAATGCTGACATAAGTAACGACAAAACGGGTGAAAAACCCGTTCGCCGAAAGCCCAAGGTTTCCTGCGCAACGCTAATCGGCGCAGGGTTAGTCGGCACCTAAGGCGAGGCCGAAAGGCGTAGTCGATGGAAAACAGGTTAATATTCCTGTACCGGTTGCAACTGCGATGGGGTGACGGAGAAGGCTAGGTCAGCCGGGTGTTGGACGTCCCGGTTTAAGCGTGTAGGAAGGTCTCTTAGGCAAATCCGGGGGATCAATTCTGAGGCGTGATGACGGTGCTGAAGGCGACTTCAGCCGAAGTGATTGATGCCAAGCTTCCAAGAAAAACCTCTAAGCTTCAGGTTGCAAGCGGCCGTACCAAAACCGACACAGGTGGGCAGGATGAAAATTCTCAGGCGCTTGAGAGAACTCGGGTGAAGGAACTAGGCAAAATGGTACCGTAACTTCGGGAGAAGGTACGCCCCTGGTAGGTGAAGTGACTTGCTCATGGAGCCGAAGGGGTTGCAGTGAAACGGTGGCTGCGACTGTTTATTAAAAACACAGCACTCTGCAAAGACGAAAGTCGACGTATAGGGTGTGACGCCTGCCCGGTGCCGGAAGGTTAATTGATGGGGTCAGCGCAAGCGAAGCTCTTGATCGAAGCCCCGGTAAACGGCGGCCGTAACTATAACGGTCCTAAGGTAGCGAAATTCCTTGTCGGGTAAGTTCCGACCTGCACGAATGGCGTAACGATGGCCACACTGTCTCCACCCGAGACTCAGTGAAATTGAACTTGCTGTGAAGATGCAGTGTACCCGCGGCTAGACGGAAAGACCCCGTGAACCTTTACTATAGCTTTGCACTGGACTTTGAATTGACTTGTGTAGGATAGGTGGGAGGCTGAGAAACTCGGACGCCAGTTCGGGTGGAGCCAACCTTGAAATACCACCCTGGTGAATTTGGAGTTCTAACCCAGGTCCGTAATCCGGATCGGGGACCGTGCATGGTGGGTAGTTTGACTGGGGCGGTCTCCTCCCAAAGAGTAACGGAGGAGCACGAAGGTGCGCTCAGCGTGGTCGGAAATCACGCATAGAGTGTAAGGGCAAAAGCGCGCTTGACTGCGAGACGAACAAGTCGAGCAGGTACGAAAGTAGGTCCTAGTGATCCGGTGGTTCTGTATGGAAGGGCCATCGCTCAACGGATAAAAGGTACTCCGGGGATAACAGGCTGATACCGCCCAAGAGTTCATATCGACGGCGGTGTTTGGCACCTCGATGTCGGCTCATCACATCCTGGGGCTGTAGCCGGTCCCAAGGGTATGGCTGTTCGCCATTTAAAGTGGTACGCGAGCTGGGTTTAGAACGTCGTGAGACAGTTCGGTCCCTATCTGCCGTGGGCGTTGGAGATTTGAGGGAAGTTGCTCCTAGTACGAGAGGACCGGAGTGAACGAACCGCTGGTGTTCCGGTTGTCATGCCAATGGCATTGCCGGGTAGCTATGTTCGGACAGGATAACCGCTGAAAGCATCTAAGCGGGAAGCCCCTCCCAAGATGAGATCTCCCTGGGACCTCGAGTCCCCTGAAGGGCCCTGGAAGACCACCAGGTTGATAGGTTGGGTGTGGAAGTGCAGTAATGCATGAAGCTAACCAATACTAATTGCCCGTGAGGCTTGACCATATAACACCCAAGACGTTTGGCGGGTGTAGATCGTGCGACAGACCGCGAACACAGTGTACGTTGACCAAATTCCTCAAGAGCTCAAGCTCGACAACCAGTTTTGCCTGGCGGCCAGAGCGAGCGGGAACCACCCGATCCCATCCCGACCTCGGAAGTGAAACCGCTTAGCGCCGATGATAGTGCAGATACCTGTGCGAAAGTAGGGAACTGCCAGGCTCCTAATCACGCAACATCAATCAACCCCGATCCCTCCGCTGAGGAATCGGGGTTTTTTGTGTTCTGAGATAATTCTGTCCTGTCGAGGCCGGATAATCTTTACAGGCTGCCGGCATCCAGCACTGGCATCACCCAGTAATGGACGCCGCTGCCCTGAAAATCCGCGCGTAAGGCGTTCAGGGTCTCTTCCAGCCCGTCTCCTGCAAGTTGAGCGTCGAAACGGACGCGCCGGGTACGCCCGGCGACCTGCTCGTTAAGGCTCATTTCTTCCGTCCGGCTCGAATGGCCGGATGCAGCCTGGCTGCTGAATCCCCGTATGGCCGGTGCGCTAAGCAGCCAGTCAACCAGAGTGTCCTCAAGCTGCGGGGGTACCAGGAGAGTCAGCAGCACCAGATCGGACATGCATCATTTTCCCTCGCCGTAACGGCGGTAGAGGATGGGTAGGAGTATGAGCGTAAGAAGGGTCGACGTGACCAGCCCGCCCACCCCCACGATGGCCAGCGGTCGCTGGATTTCCGATCCAGGACCGGTGGCGAACAAGAGAGGAATGAGTCCGAATGCGGCGATGCTTGCGGTCATGAGAACCGGCCGCAGCCGCCGCGAAGCCCCCAAACGGACGACTTCATCCAAGGGCAGGCCGATAGCCCGCAGCTGATTGAAATATGTCACCATCACGACGCCGTTCAGCACGGCGATACCCAGCAGGGAAATGAAACCTACGGAGGCGGAGACGGACAGGTATTCGCCGGAAAGCCAGAGGCTGGTGACTCCGCCGACCAGTGAAAATGGGACGTTCGTAAGCACCAGTATCGCCTGCCGCACCGATCCAAAGGTGGTGAACAGCAACAGAAAGATCAAGCCGATCGATATCGGGATGACAATGGACAGGCGTTGCGCCGCGCGCTGCTGGTTTTCGAACTGTCCTCCCCATGTCAGGTAATAGCCGCTGGGGAGCGTGACGCGGTCGCCGACCGC
This sequence comes from Methylococcus mesophilus, assembly GCF_026247885.1. Classification (NCBI taxonomy): domain Bacteria; kingdom Pseudomonadati; phylum Pseudomonadota; class Gammaproteobacteria; order Methylococcales; family Methylococcaceae; genus Methylococcus; species Methylococcus mesophilus. Next base: position 3,111,824 of record NZ_CP110921.1, read on the forward strand.
CTTGCGCGCTTCCTCCACGAAACCGACCAGATCTCGACCCTGGACGTTGGTTCGGACGACCGAAAACCGCTGGCCGCGCTCCCGGCTGATGGCGACCAGGCCTTCGGTGCGTTCGACGTGGGCGACGGCGGAGAGTGGTACGCGGCGTCCGTCGGGCAAGGTCACCTGCAGCAGAGCGAGCTGTTCGGGGTCGGAGGCCGCCCGGAGCAGCAGAGGTGTCCGCTTGACGCCCTCCTGCACGATGCCCAGCTTGAGGCCCTCGATCTGTGCGCGCAGCATTCGTTCCAGGGTGTCGCCGTCGAGTCCCAGGCGTCCCGTCGCGAGCCGGTCGATTCGGATCTGGAGGTACTGCATGCCGGCGTTCCTCATCGTGAAAACGTCGGAAGCGCCGCTCACCGAGCGGATCACCTCGGCGATGGCTTCCGCCTTTTCATTGAGTACCGCGATATCTTGACCATAGAGCTTGACGGCTACGTCGCCGCGTACCCCTGTGAGCATCTCCGTGACCCGCATCTGGATTGGCTGGGTGAAGCCGAAGGCGATGCCCGGCATGGTCTCCAGGACTTTACGGATGTCTTCCACCAGTTCTTCGCGGGTCTTGCCATTCCACTGATCGGCTGGTTTCAGGACTACGAAGTTGTCCGTTTCATTCAGTCCCATGGGGTCGAGCCCGATTTCGTCCGAGCCCACACGCGACACCACCCGTTCTACCTCGGGAACGTGGTCGAGCAGCGCTTTCTGTAGCTGCTCGTCCAGCCGAACCGACTGTTCCAGATTGATCGAAGGCAGTTTTTCCACCTGAACAATGATGCTGCCCTCATCCAGCGTGGGCATGAAGGTCTTGCCGATCTGGGTGTAGATCACCGCCGTCAGGGCGAGCAGGATTCCGGCGGCGGCCACTACCCAGCGGCCGTGATCGAGCGCCCACCGCAGCGCCGGTTCATAGTATTCATGGAGTTTCCGGGCGAGCCATGGCTCCTCATGCTTGACCTTGCGCATCAGCCAGGAGGCCAGGACCGGGATCACCAGCAGCGACATGAACAGAGAGCCGGCCATGGCGAATACGTTGGTGAAAGCGACCGGCCTGAACAGCTTCCCTTCGAGCCCCTGTAGAGACAGGAGCGGCACGAACACGATGGCGATGATGAGGGCACCCGACACCACCGGCGCGGTGACCTCGCGCATGGCCCGGTAAATGAGGTGAAGGCGCGGCAGTTTGCCTCGCATTCGGGGATCGGCCAGATGTGTAGTGATGTTTTCCACGACCACGACAGCCGGATCGACCAGCTTGCCGATGGCAATTGCCAGACCGCCGAGGCTCATGAGGTTGGCCGAAAGTCCGAACTGGTGCATCAACAGGAAGGTAAAAAGCGCTGAAAGCGGCAGGATGCAAGCCACCGTCACCGCGGCGCGCAGGTCGCCCAGGAATAGCAGCAGCAGGATGACGACGAGGACGATGGCTTCCACCAGCGCCCGGACGACAGTATGAGTGGCCCGGTTCACCAAATCGCTGCGGTCGTAGAACACATCGAGCGTGACACCTTCGGGGAGGGCGGGCCGGATTTCCTCGATCTTTCGTTTGACACCATCGACCACTGCCCGCGCATTGGCGCCGCGAAGGCCGAGGACAAGTCCCTCTACAGCCTCCTCCCGGCCGTCCCGGCTGACTGCGCCATAGCGCGTCAGGGCGCCGATGCGTACTTCGGCCACGTCCCCGATCGTGATGGCCACGCCGTTCTGGTTGGTGATGACGATGGCGCGGACATCGTCCAGGTCGCGGATCTGGCCTTCGGCCCGGACGAGCAATGCTTCTTCGCCCTCGGGAAGCCGTCCGGCGCCGTCGTTACGGTTGTTGGACTTGAGTGCTTCGATCAAGGCCTCCATGGTGATGCCACGTGAGGACATCCCCGCGTTGTTCGGGATCACCTCGAAGCTTCGCACCGTACCGCCCAAGGTGTTGACGTCGGCCACGCCGGGTACCGTGCGAAGCGCCGGACGAATGACCCAGTCCAGCAGGTTTCGCCGCTCCATGAGGGTGAGGTCGCCGCCTTCTATGGTGAACATGAACATTTCGCCCAGGGGCGTCGTCATCGGCGCCATCCCGCCTTCAATCCCGTCCGGCAGGTTACCCCAAACGCCGTTCAGCCTTTCGGCAATCTGCTGCCGTGCCCAGTAGATGTCGGTGCCTTCCTCGAAATCGATGGTGATGTCGGTCAGCGCGTATTTGGCGATGGAGCGCAGCATGGTCTGCTTCGGGATGCCGAGCAGTTCCAGTTCGATCGGCGCGGTGATGCGGGTTTCGACTTCCTCCGGGGTCATGCCGGGGGCTTTGACGATGACCTTGACCTGGGTGGGGGAAACGTCGGGAAAGGCGTCAATGGGAATCTGCATGGTGGCGACATAACCGGCGCCCGCCAGCAACGCAGTGAGGAGAACAACCAGCAGGCGCTGAGTCAGTGCGAACTGGATCAGCCGGCTCATTCGCTGCGCCCGCCGAGGCCGGTCCAGGCGGACTTCAGGGCGGCGACGCCCTGGACGGCGACCCGATCGTCGGCGGTCAAGCCTTCATGAATGATGGCCTTGCGTCCGTCCGCGGCGGCGATCTTCACCGGTCGTACGGCGAAACCGTCGGGTGTCCGCACGAAGACATAGTGTTGCCCTTCCTCGCTGAAGACTGCGGCGAGCGGCACCCGGCAGATGAAGTCGGTGCTGGCGTGCATGACCTGGACGTTGATGTTCTGGCCGGCGCGGACGCTGTCGTCGTGCTCGTCGATGACAGCGCGCACCAGTGCGGTCTGGCTGTCCGGCCGCACATTCTGGCTGACTTCGATGATCGTCGCCCTAATCCGCGGGGAATCCAGTTCGACCCGGTCTTTCAGCCGGATTTCGCTGAGGCGCTCCTGCGGCATGTCGATTTCCAGCCACAGCTGGTCGACATTGCCGATGCGGAACAGCGGCGCCAGCATGCTGACCCGCTGGCCCACGGTGGCCAAGCGGTCCAGCAGTACACCCCGGATCGGCGTGCGCAAGGAGAGGGTGTTGCTTATGCTGCGGGACCGCTTGAGTTCCCCGATGTCTTTCGCGGACATGCCGCTGGCCTCGAGCACCTGTTCCGCCTGGCGAAGGTTGGCCTGGGCCTTGTCGAAGGTGCTGCGGGTCTCCTGCCAGCGCAGCCTGGAGATGACGCCTTCGTCCAGCAGCTTTTGATCGCGATTCAGCTTGGAGCCGGCGAGTTCGTATTCGGTGGAGGCATTGAGGAGGTCTCTCTGCAGGGTGAGCAGGTCGGGGCTTTGCATTTCCGCGACGACCTGGCCCGGTGTCACCGACGATCCCAGCGCCACGTCGATCCGAATGATTACGCCGGCCTGCGGCGCGCTGACGATGAACTCCCGGTCTGGTGGAATGACGACGCGCGCGGGTGCCCAGGCCAGGGGCAAGGCATCGACAATTTCGGGTTTGGCAACGCGGACGTCGAGATGCTCGATCTGCTGCGCGTCCATCTTCACGAGGGTGTCGGCCGCGAGCGCGGGAGCCGTTAGAAGGCAGACCAGAGCGGGAAAAAGATGGAGCTTCATGGCGTCACCCCTACGACCTGGTTGTAAGCGGCGATGTCCCGTTTCAGCTGGATTTCCTTCTGCATGGCATCCCAGATGGCCGCCTGTGCGGTGGTCTGCACCTTCAGAAAATCGATCAGCTGGATTTCGCCGGTTTCAAGCGCGATCCGGTTCATCCGGATCAGGGTCTCGGCCATTTCGCGCCGGCTCCTGGCGATGTCTAGGGCCTTGCGGTCTGCATCCAGGGTTTGCTGGGCCTGCTTGAGCGCACGCTGGAGCAGGCGGATGAGATTGTCGCGCTCTGTGATCTTCTGGGTCAGTGCCAGATTCGCCTGGGCGACGAAAGGTTCGTTATAGGCGTCGCCACCGATCGGTACCTGGAGGACTACGTTGGTGTCGTTCTGCACATTCTTGTCGTTGAAGGCACGATGCTGGGCGCCGACCAGGACCGTGGGCTGGGTGCCCTGCTTCCACTGCCGGACGAACTCCACGTCGGCCTGAGCCCGCTCGATCATGGCGTTCAGGGCGGCCAACTGGGGGTGTTCCTCGCTGATGGCTGTCAGCTTGGAAAGGTCTTCATCGAACTTTTCCGGTGCCGCCTGCATTCGGCTCAGGTTCGCGAAAGCTTGATGCGCATGCTGCAGGTCGACGGAGGCCTGGGTGAGGGCGGTTTTCTTTTCCAGTGAGTCGCTCTGCGCCAGAAGCAGGTCGGCCTGGGCGAGATCGCCGAGCTCGACGCGCCTGTTGACCGTTTCGACCAGCCTCAGCGACACCTCATACACTGTCCTGGCGAACTCATGACGGTTCTGCGTCATTTTGAGGTTCCACAAGCTCTCCCGGACCAGACCGGCGACCTCGTGTCTGAGGCCCCGGCCGAATTGTTCGGTGCTTTCGGCCGCCCGGTCGGTGACCGCCCGGCTCGCATCCCGCTGCCCCCAGCGCCAGATGGGGAACTGGTAGCCCCACTGTGTCATGCCTTCGCCGTCGCCCGCGACATTCTGGTTGTTCTGGACGTAGACCATGGGGTAGCCGGGAATCCAGCTGTCGCTGCGTTGCTGCAGGGCGCTGGTTTCCTGGCGCATGGCGTCGACCATCGCCGTTTGCGGATAGTTTTCGAACGTGGTCTGCACCACACTATGGAGGCTGACCCGCGCGTCGAACGGCAGCAGGCCGGAAGGTTCGGCCATGGCGTCCTCCTCGCCCCGGGCCGAAGCGGAGGCGATCGCGAAAAGGATTCCGAGGAGCCCATTGAGGAAAATCATCGGCAGTACCGGATTCATGGTGTCAGCATACCAAGCGCCGTCTCGGTCTCGGGCGAGTACGGGGCGCCTTTGTGCGCGCGGAATTGTCGCCGCGCAAGGATGGGAAGTCAGCGGGGTGGCCCGCGTGCCGAGAACGGTTTGGCTGCCAGGGAGGCGTAGGGGGGGAGAGTGAACGGAGTTGGGGGGCGCGCCTTCGCCAGTTCCGTCAACGGCGCTTCGGTCTCGATTCGGCCGGGAACTGCATCTGGCGCGGGTTTGTCCTCTCGGCAAGGCCATGATATGCGCGAGGGCTCCAGGATGCCGCATTGCATGGCGACGACGATGGTCGACTCAGGTCCCGCATCCGGCGCATGCCATCCTTCCTCTGGCAGGCGTTCGAGAAATTCGAGTCCGGGTACATGGAACTCGCCTCGGGGTTCGCCGGTGGCCGTATGCGCATGGACCAGTGGCGCCCACATCTGGGTCAGCACCAAGAGACACAGCGCGAGGAGTTGTGCGTATCGACTCAAAACGGGTGAACCATATTCCGCAGGCGTTTACTAGCCAAAGGGCGCATCCTAAAAGCTTGTGATCGCATTCGTCGGCTAGTGTATCCGAATCATCCGGCCGGTGCATGCCTCCTGGGCGGCCAGCCAGCACTGATCCGGCGTTGCCTACCGGATTGAAGGGCAGTCGGGTATCATCTAGAGGCTTGGCGCGCCAGCGCGAATGAAGCCGATCACGCCGGAGCATGCGCCTGCCGCCCGCGTTCCATCCCCCTGCAAGCCCATCCATACGAGTAATACGACGCCGAACGAGGACGATATGGGAAACTGGAAACGACTGCTGATTTCCGCAGCCGTGGTCATAGCGGTTCTGGCTGGCCTGTTGCTCGCGCTCATACTCGCGGCGACGCATTTCCTGGTCGACTGGTGGTGGTTCAGGTCGCTGGACCTTGGGGCCTATTTCTGGCTGCGCTTCCTTTACCGGTACATTCTGTCCGGCGGTGTGACCCTGTTCTTCTTCCTGATCTTCTTCCTGAATTTCTGGGCCGCCTCTCAGCATCTGGGAGTCGACCAGGCGATTTACGCCGCCGGATCAGAGGAGTCGCGTTACCGGCGCTGGCTGCGGATGTTCCAGACCGGCGCATTGCCGGTCTATCTGCCCTTGTCGGTGTTCCTGGCGGTGCTGGTCGCGTTGCCGTTCTACCATGAGTGGGAAGCCGGCCTCCTGTTCTTTTTCGCGCCCGACGCCGGCGTCACCGAGCCCGTGTTCGGGGAGGACGCCGGCTTCCATATGTTCCGGATTCCGATTCTGGTCCTGATCCAGTCGGAATTGCTGGTGTGTGTCGGCATTCTGGCGGTCATGGTGGCGGCGCTCTACTGGGTGGAGCACGAGTTTTCGCCGGCCCACCGGCGGCCATGGCCCCGGGGCGCCCGCATCCATTTGAACCTGCTGGTGGTGCTGGTCGCCGTCGTCGCAGCCTGGGGATATCTGCTGCAGCGGGACGAACTGCTTTATGTGGACGTCCACGAGCCCGTATTTTTCGGTCCGGGCCTGATCGAACTCCGTTACCATCTGCCGCTGATCTGGGTCGAGATCGTCTCTCTGATCGTCGGCGTCGTTGCCGCGCTGTCGTTCGTGCAGCGTCACCGGGGTCTCAAACTGGCGCTCGCCTGCGCGCTGGTCTGGATTTCCGCCGCGGGGCTGCGCAAGATCGATATGGTCCCGCAACTGATCGACCGCTTCGTGGTCAAGCCGAATCCGGTGAAAACCGAGCGCGAGTACATCAAGTACAACATCGAGGCGACGCTGGCAGCCTTCGATCTCGACGAAATCCGGACCATCGATATCACCGCGGTACCCGAGGGTTCCGAAACCATCGATCCGCACGTGCGCGAGCACTTGCACAACATCCCTGTGTGGGATCCGGAATATCTGGATGACGTGTACCAGCAGCTTCAGGGTATCCGGCCCTACTACAGCTTCACCGAGGTCGACACGGCGCGCTATCTGGTCAACGGCCAGATCGAGCAGGTCAACCTGGCGGCCCGTGAAATCAATCTCGCCAAGCTGCCGGAGGAGGCCCGGAACTGGGAGAACATCCATCTGCGCTATACCCACGGCTACGGTGCAGTGATCACCCCGGCAGCGCAGTCGGGCGACCAGCCGATGCAATGGTGGCTGAGGGATCTGAACATGCATTCGGACGTCGGTTTGACCACAGATAAGCCTGACGTCTATTTCGGCCTGGAAAATCTGGATTACGCGATCGTGCCCAATCGGCTCAACATCGTCGACATTGCCAGCTTTGACCAGGGGTCCAGCCAGAACTATTCGGGCAGCGGCGGCGTTCCGATCTCCTCGCTGCTGCGGCGGCTGCTTCTATCCATCTATTTCCGCGACGAGCGGCTGTTTTTTTCGCTCAACATCACCGAAAGCAGCCAGGCGCTGTTCCGCCGCAACATCATCGAACGGATCAACACGGTCACGCCGTTCCTGGCGTTGGACCGCGATCCGTATATCGTGGTGACTCCGCAGCGGATTTTCTGGGTCGTCGACGCCTACACGACGCTGGATTCCTACCCGGTGTCCAAGCGCACGCGTTACAAGTTCCGCGGCGACACCGAGGAGCGCGAGTTCAATTACATTCGCAACTCGGTCAAGATCGTGGTCGACGCCTTCGACGGCTCGCTGGATTACTACGTGGTGGACCACGATGACCCCGTCCTCAAGGGATACATCAAGGCCTATCCCGGGCTGTTCCAGGATGCCAGCGCCATGTCTCCGCTGATTCGGGAGCAATTGCGTTTTCCGCATGACTTCTTCGAGATTCAGATGCGGATGTACGCGAAATACCACCAGACTCAGCCGGAGCTGTTCTACCAGCAGGCGGAAACCTGGGATTTCGCCAAGGTCGGCGTGAGGCTCCGCGATGGCCGGACGGTGATGCGAACCGTGGCGCCCTATTACTTTACGACCCAGCTCGACGGCTGCGAAAACATGCAGAACTTCGTGCTGATCAACCCGATGACGCCGATCGGGCGCAACAACATGAGCGTGCTGGCGATCGGCGGCGCATTGCGGCCCGAAGCCTGCGGCGTGCCTTACTCCAAGTCGATCGTGCTCTACAAGTACAGCAAGGATGTCCAGGTCGACGGCCCGGCGCAGGTGAGCGCGATGATCGACCAGGACGCGGAAATCGCCAAGGAGTTCGCTCTCTGGGACCAGAAAGGCTCCCATCTCACCCGCGGCCGCATCATCATCGTTCCGATCGGGCGCTCGCTGTTGTACGTGCAGCCGGTCTACATCGAGTCCACCAGCAGCGTCAAGATTCCGGAGCTCGCCCGCGTCATTCTGTCGATGGGCGACATCGTGGTGATGGAGACCTCGCTGGAGGCCGCGCTGAACAAGCTGGAGCAGCGGCTCATTGCCCTGCAGAAGGCGCGTGGAATCGCACCGGTGCCGTCCAGGCGGGAGGAGCCGGGCATGCATCCCATGTGAGCGGGATCGCTTCGTCATTGGTTTCTCGATGGAGAGGGCGGCGAACGTGACCGATGTGATCGTCGTCGGAGGCGGAATCAGCGGCCTGCTGGCGGCGCGCGAACTGGCCGGGGCCGGCTTGTCGGTCACGATTCTGGACAAAGGGCCTGCCGGGCGCGAGTCCTCGTGGGCGGGGGGCGGCATTCTGTCGCCGCTGTACCCCTGGCGCATGCCGGAAGCGGTCACCGCACTGTGTGCCTGGAGCCAGCAGCGTTATCCCGCCCTGGCCGCGGAGTTGCTGGAGGCGACCGGCCTGGATCCCGAATGGCGGCAAAGCGGGCTGTTGATGCTGGATCCGGAAGATGCCGTCCTTGCCGATGCGTGGTGCGAGGCGCACGGCGTGCGTGGCGAGTGGATCGAGCCCGGCGCCTTGCGATCGCTGGAGCCTCGGCTGGCGCCGGTTTCCGCGCCGGCGATTCGCCTGCCCGAGGTCGCCCAAGTGCGCAACCCCCGCCTGTTGCACGCAGTACTGGCGGATGTTCGCCGGATCGGCATTGCCGTGGAGGAGGACGCCGCGGTGACCGCGCTGGAAACGCGGAACGGAAAGGTCGTGCGGGCGCTGACCGGGCGGGGGGCATTCGAGGCGGAAACCTACCTCGTCACCGCCGGCGCCTGGTCCGCTGAAGTGTTGCGGAAACTGATTCCGGATCTGCCGGTCGCTCCGGTCAAGGGACAGATGCTGGCGCTCCGGGCGCCCGCCGGACTGGTCGGTCACATCGTGCTGGCGGAAGATCGTTACCTCATCCCGCGCCAGGATGGCGTCTTGCTCTGCGGCAGCACCGTGGAGCATCGCCAGTTCGACAAGGTTCCGGATGCCGAAGGGCGGCGGATCCTGCTGGAGTTCGCCCGCCGCCAAGTGCCGGCGCTGGTGGATGCGGATGTCATCGGCCATTGGGCCGGTCTGCGGCCGGGATCGCCGGAAGGCATACCCTTTATCGGGGCGGTTCCCTCGGCCGCGAATCTGTATGTGAGCTGCGGCCATTTCCGCAACGGCCTGACCATGGCTCCCGCCTCGGCCCGGCTCGTGGCCGACCTGATTCTCGGGCGTCCGCCGATCGTTCCCGCTGAACCGTACGGCGTCTCGCGCCGCGGGTGAAGTCGCATAACAATAAGGCATCAGGAGAGAGGTACAGCGTATGAGCAGAATATTCGAGTTCGGCACCGCCGACTGGGATGCGTCTTTTTCAGCGGAGAAGCGTGGCGACGCGCTGAACGAAATCGAGCAGGGCAAGGTCCTGTACTTCCCGAAACTCGGGTTCGGAATCGAGGAGAACGAAAAGGCCTTTCTGTCGCCGCAGGCGGTGGCCAAGAGCAAGAACGTCAGCTTCGATGCGGCCAGCGGCGACCTGCACGGGACCGGCCCGGCGGTGGCCGACGTGGAAGCGCTGCGGGGCATGATGGCGAGGTTCGCAGGCCGGGCCGCGGGCCTGGTGGCGAGGCTGCTGCCGGAATACGGTGCCGCACTGGTGCAGGGCCGCACCAGCTTCCGGCCGGTGGAAGCCGCCGGACGCGCGAGTTCCTGGCGCAAGGACGACACCCGGCTGCATGTAGACGCCTTTCCGTCGTCCCCCGTGCAGGGGAGAAGGCTCCTGCGCGTATTCAGCAACGTGAACCCGGAAGGCCGTCCCCGCTGCTGGCGGCTGGGCGAGGCGTTCGAACCCATGGCCAAGCGTTTCCTGCCTTCCATCCCGGCGCCGTTTCCGGGCAGCGGCCCATTGCTGCAGTTCTTCGGCCTAACCAAGAGCCGGCGCAGCGCCTACGATCACTACATGCTGCAGTTGCACGACAAGATGAAGGCCGACATGGCTTATCAGGCCGAAGTGGATCAGGTGCCTTTCGACTTCCCGCCATCCACCACCTGGATGGTATTCACCGATCAGGCCTCGCACGCGGTGATGTCCGGCCAGTACCTGCTGGAACAGACCTTCTACTTGCCGGTCGAGGCCATGCGGGATCCCGACCAATCGCCGCTCAGGATACTCGAGCGGCTGACGGGACGGGTGCTGGTTTGACCAGCCAGTTCCGTTTCAGGAGGGCATCGACGGCAGTCAAGGTCTTCTCGACCGTGAGCTGCGCCATGCAGGTGAAGGCGCCGGCGCAGGTGGGGCGGCGCTCGCAGGGTGAGCAGGGCAGGGCCTCATACAGCACCATTGCGTCCTCCCGTCCGGTTTCCAGATAGGGGGCGGTGGAGCCGAACAGGGCGAGGGTCGGGCGTCCGAGGGCGATGCTCATGTGGGTCAGGCCGGTATCCACGCCGATGCCGAGGGCCGAGCGCCGGATCAATGCGCCGCTGATGGCCAAGCCGGTTTTCCCGGCGAGGTTCTTCAGGCCCGAGCCGCAGCGGCGCTGAATTCCAGCGGCCCGTTCGGTGTCGTCTGGCCCGCCCAGCATGACGACGGGCCAGCCGTAACGGGTGCTGATCTCGTCGGCCATAGCCGACCAGTTCCCATCGATCCAATGCTTCTGCGGGCGGGTGGTGAAGGGGAAGATCGCAACGTAAGGTCCCTCGATGCCGAGCGCTTCCAGGATCGTTCCGGCTTCCGTCTCGGCCTCGGCCCCCGGCACGAAATCCATGGCGAAAGCCTCGGTATCGAGTCCGAGTTCGACGGCCAGCTTGAGGTAGTCGTTGCCGATCGCGTTCGACTCGGTGCGGCGGTCGATGCGCTTCGTCATCAGGAATTGGCTGCCTTCGCGCGAGCCGAGGCCGATGCGGGTTTTGCCTCCGGCCAGCGCCGCCCATATGCCACTCTTCATGAGCCCTTGCAGGTCCAGGACCCAGTCGAAGCGTTCTTCCCGCAGGCTCCGTACCAGTACACGGAACTCCTTCAGCAGGACGCCGTAATGCCCTTCTTTGCGTAACTTGGCCCAGCGTGCGCGCGGCCAGGTCGCAACCCGGTCCAGCCGCGGGTTGTGGATCAGCAGGTCCTTGTAGGCCTCATCGGCCAGCCAGACCAGCCGTGCGTCGGGAAAGGCCTGCCGCAACACCGGGATCAGCGCGGAGGCGAACACGATGTCGCCTATCGCGCCCAGCCGGACGATCAGGATGGATGCAGGGCGCTCCGTCACAGAAACGGCTCGTCGAAGCAGTAGCCGAAGCGTTCGACGTCCGGACGGTAGTGCGCTTCGATCAGTTCGGCGGTGGCGTCGCTGTAATAGCGCCGGTAGTCCTTGCTGCGGTCCTGGGCCTTGCGGCTGTGCAGCAGCTTGGGGCAGGCGATGCCGATGCGCCGGCAGGCTTCTTCGAAATCCTCGGCGAGGCGCTCGTAGCGGCCGACGAAGTCGACGATGAGGTTGCCGCGCAGGTCGATCAGGTAGTCGCTCTGCAGCTCGATCGACATGTCCGCGTGGTACTGCGGCAGACGCTCGGGGTCGAGCTTCCAGCGCAGGAATTCCTCGAAGCCGTCGATGCCTTCGAGCAGGTCGGGGCGCTCGCGCCGGATGTGGTGAAAGGAGCTGACCTGCAAATCCCAGGGGTTGCGCACGAAGGCGAACTTGAACAGCTTCTGGTACAGCTCGCGCGGCAGCATCTCCATGGCGGCGATGGCTTTGGCGTGGCGCGGAAACTTGGCGCCGATCTCGTGGCCGGTGAGCCCGCTGAGCTTGCTGCACAGGAATTGCGGAATCCGCGCCGGATCGGTCCATTTGTAGCGCCACAGCGAGTCGCGCACGCTGGTGCCGCCGGTTTTGGCGATATGGACGAAGAGGAAGTTGTAGCGGAGCGAGAGCAACATCTTAACTGTCTAGGGGCAGGATCTTGATCGCCCGGGTCGGGCAGAATTTTTCCGCGGCCTGGGCTTTCTCGGCCAGGGCGGGATCGGGCGTTTCGCTGAGCAGGGTCAGCCGTCCGTCTTCGTCGACCCGGAAAATTTCCGGCGCCTCGGCCATGCAATTGCCGTGGCCCTTGCACAGATCCCAGTCGACGGCCACCTGGAAAGCGCCGCGGATGATTTCGGCAGGCGCCTCGCCGGCACTCGCCTTCGTATCCACGGCAGCCGGCGCATTGCGCCTGCGGTAGCGGATCATGCAGGGCGAGGCCGGCTCGACCACCATCTTCTTGTAGTCGTCCTGGTAGGTTTCGGGCGCCGCCGCCAGCTCGAATTCGTAGTTGCGCAGCAGGACGCAGACGATGGCTTTGATCTGGAACATCGCGAAGGCGTTGCCCGAACACTTGTGGCGGCCGCCGCCGAAGGCCTGCCAGCCGTACAGGTCCTTGTCCTCGGCCCGTTCCGGGGTGTAGCGGTCGGGATCGAACAGTTCGGGATTGGGGAACAGCTCGGGAATCCGGTGGGTGACCGAAGGCGCGGCGCAGACGAACTTGCCGGCCTCGATGAGCTTGCCCTGGACCTCGAAATCCTTCATCACCTTGCGCATCAGCAGGATGAGCGGCGGATGCAGCCGCAGCACTTCCTTGATGACGTTCTCCAGCTGCGGCATCTGCCGGAGCGATTCGAAAGTCACCCGGCCGTAGGTCTCGAACAGGGCGTCGATCTCCGCCCGCACCCGCCGCAGGTATTCCGGACGCCGCAGCAGCTCTATCAGCACCCAGGCGGTGGTGCCCGAACTGGTATGGTGGCCGGCGAAGATGGTGGCGATCAGCATCCCGGTGATTTCGTGGGGCGTCAGCTTGCTGCCGTCGTCGTAGCTGGCGTCGATCAGCATCTGGAACACATTGGTGCTGCGTTCCTGCGACCGGGCGCGCCGCTCCATGATCTGGGTCACCAGTTCCTGCAACCTTATCCGCGCCTGGTCGCGCCGCTTGAAGACAGGCAGCGGCAGGTTGGGAAAGACGTAGGCGATCGGCTGGATGCCCATTTCCAGATCGCGGTAGATCTCGGCGAATTCGGCGTTCAGCTCGTGGCGGAATTCCGAGCCCAGCAGGCAATGGCTGGAGGTGTAGATCGTGAGCTCCTTGGTGAGCTCCAGCAGGTCGATGGTGCCGGCCTCCTGCCAGTCCCGGATCATGGCCTCGACTTCGGCGACGATGATCTCGGAGTAGGTGCGCATCGGCTTGTCGCGCAGCGCCGGCATCAGCATCTGCAACTGCTGGTTCTTACGCTCGATGCGGGCGTCGAACACCACGCCGCGGCCGAAGATCGGCGTCATGATCTTGTAGGCCGGACCCTGGTCGAGGACCTCGTCCGGGGCACGATAAAAGGCTTCGCTGGCCCGGCTGCCGGTCAGCAGCACCATGTGCTGATGGAACATCCGGAACTCGGCGACGTCGCCGAACTCCCGCCGCAAGGCCATCATGAAGGCATGCGGGTTCTTGCCGAATTCCAGGATATGGCCCAGCAGGGGCAGGCCGCCCGGTTTGACCGGCGGTTTGTTCGACTGAGGGGAGTTCATGTTGGCCATCAGGTGCGGTGGTAGACCTCGGCCCCGGTCTTGACGAACTCGTCCGATTTTTCTTCCATTCCCTTGGCCAGAGCTTCGGCGTCTTCGAGTCCGTGCTCGCGGGCATAGTCGCGCACGTCCTGGGTGATCTTCATCGAGCAGAAATGCGGCCCGCACATGGAACAGAAATGCGCCTGCTTGGCGCCCTCCTGCGGCAGTGTCTCGTCGTGGAATTCCAGGGCTTTCTCCGGGTCCAGCGACAGGTTGAACTGGTCCTGCCAGCGGAATTCGAACCGCGCCTTGGACAGGGCGTTGTCGCGCGCCTGGGCGCCGGGGTGGCCTTTGCCCAAGTCGGCGGCGTGGGCGGCGATCTTGTAGGCGATGATGCCGTCGCGCACGTCCTGCTTGTTGGGCAGCCCCAAGTGTTCCTTGGGCGTCACGTAGCACAGCATGGCCGTGCCGTACCAGCCGATCATGGCGGCGCCGATGGCCGAGGTGATGTGGTCGTAGCCGGGGGCGATGTCGGTGGTCAGCGGTCCCAGGGTATAGAAAGGCGCCTCGTGGCAGTGTTTGAGCTGCTCGTCCATGTTGGCCTTGATCATGTGCATGGGCACGTGGCCGGGGCCTTCGATCATCACCTGCACGTCGTGCTTCCAGGCGATCTGCGTCAGCTCGCCCAGGGTGCGCAGCTCCGCGAACTGGGCCTCGTCGTTGGCGTCGGCGATGGAGCCGGGGCGCAGTCCGTCGCCCAGCGAGAAGGCCACGTCATAGGCCTTCATGATTTCGCAGATGTCCTCGAAATGGGTGTACAGGAAACTTTCCCTGTGGTGGGCCAGGCACCATTTCGCCATGATCGAGCCGCCGCGCGAGACGATGCCGGTGGTGCGCTTGGCGGTCAGTGGGATGAAGGGCAGGCGGATGCCGGCGTGGATGGTGAAGTAATCCACCCCCTGCTCGGCCTGCTCGATCAGCGTGTCGCGGAAGATTTCCCAGGTCAGTTCCTCGGCCCTGCCGTCGACTTTTTCCAGCGCCTGGTAGATCGGCACGGTGCCGATGGGCACCGGCGAGTTGCGGATGATCCACTCGCGGGTCTCGTGGATGTTCTTGCCGGTGGACAGGTCCATCACCGTGTCGCCGCCCCAGCGGATCGCCCACAGCATCTTTTCCACTTCCTCTTCTATCGAAGAGCTAACGGCGGAATTGCCGAGGTTGCAGTTGATCTTCACCAGGAAATTGCGGCCGATGATCATCGGCTCCGATTCCGGGTGGTTGATGTTGTTGGGGATGATGGCCCGGCCGCGGGCGATTTCGTCGCGGACGAATTCGGGGGTGATGACCTGGGGGATGGCCGCGCCGAAGGCTTCGCCCGGATGCTGGAACTTGTACATCTCCGCCAGCGCTTCCAGTTTCTGGTTCTCGCGGATGGCGACGAACTCCATCTCCGGCGTGATGATGCCCTGCCTGGCGTAGTGCATCTGGGTGACGTTGGCGCCGCCCTTCGCTCGGCGGGGCGCGCGGATATGCTCGAAGCGTAGGGACGCCAGAGCCGGATCGCGCTGGCGCTGAAGGCCGTAGGACGACGAGGGGCCCTTCAGCAGTTCGGTGTCCCCGCGTTCCTCGATCCAGGGCTCGCGCAGGGGCGGCAGGCCCAGTCTCAGGTCGACCGATACGGCGGGGTCGGTGTAGGGTCCCGAAGTGTCGTAGACGTAGACCGGCGGGTTCCTTTCCCGGCCCGAACTGGTGGGCGTGTCCGACTGGCTGATCTTGCGCAGGGGGACGCGCAGGTCCGGGCGGCTGCCCTGGACGTACACTTTTTCCGAGGCCGCGAACGGCTGGATCGAAGCCTTCTTGGCGGTGACGGCCTCGTGCAGGAATTCTTGGGGGATCGCGCTCATCGCTTGCTCCTGGTTGGACACGGATAAGGCGCGCGGGGGAGGATGTCGATCGGGTTCTTCGAACAGCTCGAAAGCTCAGCTTCCCTACGCCGGTATCAGCCGGATCAGGTTCGAAGGGTGTCTCTCAGCCCGGCCATTCGCCAGGCACCCCCAGCCTTACGAACCGCTCACGGTAATGCATCGAAGGGGTGATTTCAAGCATTCCGTCCGGATGGCAATTCCGAAGCTAGCGGCGCTCCCCCGGCCCGGTACCGCTCCCGTCTTCGCGCCGCATTCCCGCCTCCCGCACCTGCTGCAGCCATTCCCGCCACACCGCCAGGGCCATCGCCAGGATCACCGGCCCCAGGACCAGGCCGATGAAGCCGAAGCTGGCGAGCCCTCCCAGCACGCCGAACATCACCAGCACGAACGGTATGTGCGTGGCGCTGCTGATCACCAGGGGACGGATGATGTTGTCGATCCAACTGATTACCAGCGTGCCCCAAAGGGCCAGGGAGATGCCGGCCCAGGTTTCGCCCTGCAATAAGAGCCAGATGCTGACGGAGCCCCAGGCGAATGGCGTCCCGAACGGGATCATTGCGATCAAGGTCGTCGCGATCCCGAGCACGATCGGCGCTTTCACGCCGACTATCCAGTAGCCCAGGCCGGCGAGGAAGCCCTGCGCGAGGGCGGTCAGGACGATGCCGTAGAGGACGGCCTTGACCGTAGCTTCGATGGTGGCGAAATACCCTTTCAGCCGTTCACCGAGCACTCGGGTAAAAACCTGCCGGACCTCTGTAGCCAATTGCAAGCCGTCGCGGAACAGGAAAAACAGGGTGAACAGCGTCATGAACAACACGGTGGCGTTCTGCACCAGGGTGGTCATGATTCCGAGCACCGGGGAGCCGAGGCGTCGGACCCACTCGGGCGCATGCCGTTTCAGCAGGCCGTGGAGGTCTTCGAACTGGTCGACCACGGCCTGGAGTTCGTTTCCGAAATAGGGAATATGCGAGACGAAATCGGGCAGCCTGGGCTTTTGTTCCAGCCAGTCCGGGAGCGAGCGGATCAGTTCCGAGACCTCGCCTTGCAGTAATACGGCGAGCCAGATCAAGGGCGCCAATACCACGGACCCCAGCAGCGCCGCCGTCACCAGGGCCGAAAGGGTCTCCCGGCCCTCGAACCGCCGCTGGCTCCAGGCATGGAGCGGCCAGGCGATGTAGGAAACGAAAACCGCCCAGCCGATCGAAACCAGGAAAGGCCGCACCACCGCATAGGTCAGGCCGGCCAGAGCGGCGAGCAATAGGGCGATCGTGATCAGGCGGAGGCTTCGGTTCATACTTCGGACGGTTTTCTCAAGCCGGTTCGTGCCCGATTTCGCGGTCGGCTTCGGGTCGGCGTTTGCGGTGCGTCTTCCGGCGGTTTGGCCATGGCGCACCCTCAAGAGGCGGACATATCTAGGGTGGCAAGAAACCGGAACGGCTTGGCCAGTTTGCGCAACAGGCCGGTGCGTTTCAAGCCGGATCCAGGGCTTCCGCGCCCAGGAGGATGACCTGCAGTTCCTCGGTGACCTCCTCCTGCCGAAGGCGGTTGTTGCCGGAACGCAAGGCTTCCTGAGTGTCTTGGATGCGGCGGGTGGCGCCGTCGAGGTGACGGATCCGGTATTGGTGCTCGCTCAACAGGGAGCGGTCCAGCAGCCAGTGCAGCACGGCGAACAGATAATGTTCGACGAGGTGGCGGAAGACCGCATCTGGCTTCTGATACAGCAACGGCGGAAACGGGCGTTCCGATCTTGCGGACGGCTTGCCGAATGGCGGGACGATCCGCGTCTCCAGCACCGTTTCCGCATCGTCTGCATGGTGCAGCGCGATGATCTGCAGGGGGCCATGGTTCTCGAGGAGCTGGTTGACGGCATCGATCAGTGCGGGAAGCCGTTCGGCGGTTTCTTCCGCGGTGAGTGGGCCGGGCAGTTGCCGGCAGAGGGGAACGTCGAGGGCGAATTCGGAGCCGATCCGGCTGCCCACGACGATCGCCGGCTCCCCCGGAGACCACCGCCGCTCCAGGGCGGCGCGCAGGCGGGTGTTGAAATCGCCGCAGAAGCCGCGTTCGGAACCCACCACCAGCCAGGCGGCCGCAGCAGGCTCGACGGGCAGCAATGCTGGATAGTGGCCCAGCAGTTCCTCCGCGGTGCTCCGCAGCGCCGCCTCCAGATGGCGCTGGCATTCCACGGAACGTGTCAGCCGGTGGCTCTCGATCACGGCCAGCGTGCGCATGGATTCGAGGATGCCGGCGATTTCGCCCAGCGTTTTCATCCGCCGTCGGAGGATGTGGCGCCGGCTCACGGACCGTCCTGTCCCGGCCGCGGCAGATTTTGCCTCAGCCACTTCACCCATTCGCCGCGCGCAGCCTCCAGCGCCGGACAGCCGCTCCGGACTGCCGTGTTCAACGCGTTCAAAGTGTTCTGAACCGCGGCGGGCGGAACGGCGTCCAGCAGCCCTTCGCTGTAGCCGATCATCCAGGCGAGCTGGAACTCAGGCGGCAGCGGCTGCAGGCGCTCCTGCCGGAGGATTTCCCGCAGCAGCCGCCCCCGTCGGATCCGCGCTTCCATCCCGCTTTCCAGCCGCGCCCCGAAACGGGTGAATATCTCCAACTCCAGGAATTGCAGATAGTCCAGCTTCATCCGCCCGGCTTCTTCCTTGATGCGCGGATGCTGGGCCTTGCCGCCGATGCGGGAGACCGAGCGGGTGACGTCGATGGCCGGCTTGAAGCCCGCGGCGAACAGGTCCGGGTCCAGGTAGATCTGGCCGTCGGTGATCGAAATCAGGTTGGTGGGGATGTAGGCCTCGATTTCCCCGAGCCGGGTTTCGACGATCGGCAGCGCCGTCATGCTACCGCCGCCGTTGGCGGGATTCAGCACCGTGGCGCGTTCCAGCAGCCGGGCGTGGAGATAGAAAATGTCGCCCGGATAGGCCTCCCGCCCCGGCGGGCGCCGCAGCAGCAGCGACAGTTCGCGATAGGTCTGGGCGTGGGTGCTCAGGTCGTCGTAGACCACCAGGGTGTCGTGCCCCAGCGCCATCCAGCTTTCGGCGATGGCGCAGCCGGCGAACGGGGCCAGGTATTTGAGGCCCGGCAGCGCGCCGGCTTCGCCCACCACGACCGTGGTATAGACAAGCGCACCGTAGTTGCGCAGCAGGTCGATGGTGCCGACGACCGCGGATCGCTTCTGGCCGATCAGCACGTAGACACAGCGCACATCGCGGCCCTTTTGGTTCAGGACCGCGTCGATCGCCAGGCTGCTGCGCCCGGTTCCTTCGTCGCCGATGATGAGCTGGCGCTGGCCCTTGCCGATCGGCACCAGGGTGTCGACCAGCCGGGTGCCGGTGTAGAGCGGCTGCTGCACGAAGTCGCGCGCGACGATGGGGGGCGAGGGGCTGTCGAGCGGGCGTCGGGTGCGGGATTCCAATGGACGCCCGCCGTCCAGCGGATTGCCGATCGGGTCGATTACCCGCCCGAGCAGCGCCTCGCCGACCGGAACGTCGAGTGTCCTCCCGGCCAGCCGGGCCGAAGTGCCGGCGGTCAGGGTGTCGGTCTGGTGCAGCAGCACGGCGCCGATGCGCTTCCGGGTCAGGGCGAACACCACCGCCCAGCTCCCGTCCTCGAACATCAGCACGTCGTCCATTGCCGCCGACGGCAGGCCTGTGATCCAGGCGATGCCGTCCCCGACGGAGGCCACCGTGCCGTATTCGCCGATGCGCAGTCGGGGCCGGTAGTCGCCGAGGCGGGTGGTTTTCGCGCGCGCGGATGACGGCTCAGAAATCCGGGGCGTTAAGTTCTCTGACCCAGCGTTCATAGCGGCGATCGATGGGTTGGTCATGACCCTTGGCAGTATAGCGGACGGCCTGCAGGCCGATGGACCGTGCTTCGCTCGGACTCATGCCGAAGGCATGACGGAAGCTCCTGCTGAAATGGGCCTCATTGCGGTAGCCCACCCGGTAAGCGATCTGGCTGACACGCCTAGGCCGGGAGGCCGGCTGGGTCAGTTCCAGGAAAGCGCGCCGCAGCCGTTGCTGCTGGATGTAACGGGTGATTCCCCCCAGTGGCTGGAACAGGGAATACAGGTAGGAACGCGACACACGGAAGTACGCCGCCAGGGATTCCGGCGTCAGCCGGGGATCGCCCAGATGATCCGCAATATGGCGGCGTACCGTCTCCAGCAAGGCGGCTCCGGCTTCCGGACGGTCTTCCTCGACCCGGCCTTCGCCGAAATAGGCGCCGATCAGATGGACCAGTCCCTGTGAAATACGGTGGGCCTCCTCGGAACTCAGCGTCGTCGCGACCTCCCACAGCGTGCGAATGTGCTGGCCTAACAGGCGTCCGCGGGCCGAGTCATGGGCCAGCGACTGACCATGCAGTCGCTCGGGCGCGCCAAGATGAGGTGCCAGCAAATCACGCGGCAGCATCAGGGTCAGATTGCGGAAATCGCTGGCGCAGGAATCCAGCGGCTGGGTCAGGTCGAGCAGGAAGACATCGCCCGGCCGTACGGTACTGTGTCTCTTACCCCATTGGCCGCGGGTCGTGCCGTTTTGGTAAACCTGGATGATGCAATGGTCCAGCCCGTCGCGCGCGATCAGCGGCGATTTGCGCTGAAAGGACTGCCCGACGCTGGCCGTGTCCACCAGCAGCATGGAGCCGAGATGACAAGTCGTCAGCGCTGCGGCAAACGGCGCAGAGCCTGTTTCGACCTCCCGCTCCACGTCGAAAACGACGGAAATGCTCTCCTTCCAGATCGAATAGCGGTCCTCTGCTGGAAGACCGCCCAGATCGAAGCGGGCGATCGGGACGGTGTCCGGAAGTTTTTCTGATTCGCCCTTCAAGTCATTGCCCTCTTGGCGCAGGTGCTTTTTCATCGCTGGCGACGGACCGTTGGATCATGCGCATTCGAATTGGCTCCCCCGTGGCTTTGGTACGAAAGCGGGCCGCCAGCCTTGTGGACACTGCGGCAACAAATCGTGGACGTAGAGTAAAAACGAGTGCCTCGATTTTATCTACGATGTCGGCCTGGACGCGATATTGGCGTTCGAACGCGCTGGCACATTGGATTTCACGAAACGCCAAGGTGTCATCGGTAACATCACCGGGTCACTGCCTTTCGGGAAAACAGGATTTGCAATGAACAGGCTGGCGGCGGATTTCATCCAAGCGGCCGTTTCCGGAAGGTTCGCGTTGCGCCACCGACCTCAAGGGATGGTGCGGAGCGGGCGAATCTGGCCGGCGCCCGCCTGACCGGAGCGATTTTCTGCCGGACCCGGATGCCCGATGGTTCGGCGAATAATGCAAATTGTCCGGTTCAGTAGACAGGCGACGTTGCTCGCAAAATATTAAACATTCGAAATAATGCCATAGCGATCCCTCTTTCTGCCCGGATGGGATCGATGGATCATGCCGACGATCTGCGAGTTTTCCAGTTGGCAATCGGAGACTGTCATGAGTTTGTCAGAGGATATGGTAGGAGATATATGCTGAATAACCCGACTATCACGTTACAGCAGCGGTTTCTGGCAGGTATCATTAAACTCGGCATGTGTTTGCTGCTTTCGATTGCCGCCGAGGCTCACGCCGCTTCGGTGACAGTAACAAACTACGGATGGTTTGTTGCCAGTTTCGCACTGAAAGGCTGTGACAAAGAACTTAATGCCGGCGATATCCCAGTTGAACAATATCGCACCTTCGACCTGGATGAATTGGGCTGCTCCAAGGAGCAAACGGCGAGGCTAGAGATATATTATAACTGGTGGGGATGGAAAACCCTTGATTTTCCTCCCGTCGTGGAGTTGCGTTGGGTAGGTGGCGGGGTGTGGCGTGTGATGAATAAGCAGAGCTGGGCGATGGCGACGCAAGGCAATATCTTGATTCGTTTGGACGGCCCTGCGTGGGCCCCCGAAGCGTCCCTTATTGATTTTAAAAAGGATCTGTGGAAGGCCAACTTGCCTGGTGCGGATCTGGCTGGTGTCGACCTGAGTATGGGGAACCTGGAGTCTGCCAATCTGCCCAGGGCGGATTTGAGCGGAGCTATCCTACGCAGGGCCGATCTGTCGCGGGCTAATCTGTCCAGCGCGGACTTATCTAGTGCGAATTTATACGGCGCGGATTTGAATGGAGCCGACCTTTCCGGAGCGAAGGGCGCTAATCTTGCGGCTGCTATCACGACAGGGTCGACGATCTGTCCCAATAAAAAGCACGGACCTTGCCGTTGAGATTGGTATTGAGTACTTGGCCTGTTTGGAGATCCAGTATGATTAATCGCCTTGGCTACAGCGGCCGTGTTGACTCGAATCCTGTCTTGCCGCTCTGCGTGCTGGTGGCGCTGCTGTCGGGAGGGGTTGCCGAGGCCGCCGTGCCGACCCTCAAGGCCGTCAGTCCGCCCGTACGGACCAGCGGCCTGCCTTCGGTCAGCGCGGACGCAAGCCGTGTGGCCTACATCACCAATGTGGTTCGGAAGCGCGGCGAACAGCAGCGCGATCAGATTTTCCGGTGGGAGGATGACGCTGCCCATCGCAGGTTGATCAGCCGGAATGGTGAAGGACAACAGGCCACCGGCAACAGTCTTTTTCCCGCGATCAGCGGCGATGGCTCGGTGGTGGTGTTCGCTTCCGATGCGGCGGATATCGATCCGGCTTGCGCCGTTCCGGGCGTCACGAATATTTTTCGGCAGGATGCCTTGGAACGGGAAACGCGACCCCTCTGCCTCTCCGTCCCTGCTACAGCGGCGGGCGCCGACAGCGACAGCCTGTATCCGGCGGTCAGCGGCGATGGCCGGGTCGTAAGCTGGGCATCGTCGGCGAGCAATCTGGTGAACGGTGACAGCAATGGTCTCCCTGACGTGTTTCTCCGCGGTGCCGGTGGAGTCATCCAGCTTGTCAGCATCGCGAGCAGCGGCGAGCAAGGCGACGGCATAAGCTCCCTCTCCAGCCTGAATGGCGACGGCAGCCGCATCGTCTTCATGTCCGAGGCGACGAATCTGGTTGCCGATGACAGCAACGGGGTCAGCGACATCTTCCTGCGCGACTTGGCCAGCGGTGAGACCACGCGTATCAGCAAGTCTTCGACGGGCGAGCAGGGCAACGCTCCCAGCTATGGCCCTGTCTTCAGCGCCGGAGGCCGCTACGTGGGATTCGTTTCCTCCGCGTCCAACCTGGTTGCGGGCGACAGCAACGGCAAACGAGACATTTTCCTGCGAGACCTCGAAACCGGTATCAGCGAACGGGTCAGTGTCGCCACCGATGGTGGCCAAGCCGACGGCGACAGCGATTATGCCAGCGTCACTGTCGACGGACGCTGCGTCGCCTTCCAGAGCAAGGCCACCAATTTGGTGCCGGACGATGGCAATGGCGATGAGGATGTGTTTGTCCATGACCGGCAGACCCGCAAGACGCTCCGTGTAAGCGTGAGCGGCAAGGGCAAGGAGGCGCGCGGTGCGGGTTTTTTCCCCGTCATCAGCGCCGACGGCAGTGCCGTGGTTTTCACCTCCGACGCCCCGGGCCTGACGCCGAACGCCGACGGTAAAGGCGATCCGGATGTCTATGTCCGGCGGTTGGCATCGGGGTGGTGCCGATAGATTAGGGAGGTGACAGGAGGGATATCTCCCGCCTCCCCATCCACCGCGACGAAGCAAGTTTCACCCTTTGAGCCATCAACATTCGGAGACCGTGCCTTGCCTATGTTCCGTATTGAAAGCGAAGTCCGCTCCACTGGGCGCTCCGCCATTCCGTTTTTGTGCGCCCTGGGCGTCCTGGCAAATCTTGTTTGCTTCCCAGCGCGCGCACTGGCGGAATGGTCGTGGTCGGATCAGATCGTCGATCTCAGCGCCGCGGGCCGGATCGCTCGCAATCCCGCGGTAGCGGTGGATGCGAGCGGCAATGTGACCGTCGTGTGGGGGCTCGACAATTCGAACGAGGCTACGATCCTGCAGGGCAACCACTTCAGCACCGGCGGCTGGAGCGGGGGCGTCGATATCGATCGCACGGGCAGCAATTGGCAGCCCCGTGCCGTGGCGGAGCCGGCTGGCGCCGTGACTGCCGTCTGGGAGTCGAAAACCGGCGAGCAGCGGGCGATCCGGACCGCCCGGTTCAGCAACGGCAGCTGGAGCGGCCCGACCGGCCTCAGCGCCCCTGGCCTGGATGCGCGGTCTCCCGCTGTGGCCGGGGACGCAAGCGGCAACGTCACGGCCGTGTGGCAGCGCGGAAGCACTATCCAAAGCGCGCGGTCGATCGGAGGGAACTGGGAGGGAGTCGTCGACCTGGGAGATGCCGGTGCAGGGTCGGCGTTTCCTCAAGTGGCAGCGGATGCCAAGGGAAACCTGACTGCAGTATGGGAACGCGGGGGTGACGGCGGCGTAACCATCCAAAGTGCCCGGTTCAGCGAGGGACACTGGGCTGCTCCCGTCGAAATCAGCGTCCCGGGAAATGATGCAAGGCGGCCGAACGTGGCAACGGACTCGGACGGCAATGTCACGGTGGTCTGGGAACTGGCCAGCGCTGCGGAACGGACCGTCCAGAGCGCCAGATTCAGTGCCGGCGCCTGGACTGCCCCGATAGATCTGAGCCGGGCAGGCATTCAAGCCGCCAAGGCGCAAGTTGCGGTCGACGGAACCGGCAACGTTACCGCGGTTTGGGGTGCCAAGGTGGGTACCGATTTGGTCATCCAGAGTGCCCGCTTCGGCAATGAAGGCTGGAGCAGCGCCGTGGACATCGGCGTCGCGGGCAAACTCGAGACCTGGGGGGAGCGAGGTTTGCCCTCGGCAAAGGTGGCCTCCGCCAGCGCGGGAACGGTGACGGTCGTTTGGGAGCGCGTCGACGATCACGGCGTGAGCGTCCAAAGTGCCCGTTACGCGTCGGGAAGCTGGGGGGGCGTCACCCAACTCGCCGAGGCGGGAACAGCCAGCGCGTTTCCCCAAGTCGTCGCTGATGATGCTGGCAACGTCACCGCGGTGTGGTTGAACGGCGGCATCGTTCAAAGCAAACGAGGTAGCGACAACCCCCAGCCGCGCACCTACACCATCACCGTAGCCAAGTCGGGCGAAGGGACCATCACCAGCTCACCGGAGGGCATCGATTGCGGGACGGTCTGTAACGCCGCCTTCGAGGAGGGCAGCTATGTCTTTTTGTTCGCCAAGCCGGGTTCCGGCCAAGTGATAA
Organism: Methylococcus mesophilus; assembly: GCF_026247885.1. Classification (NCBI taxonomy): domain Bacteria; kingdom Pseudomonadati; phylum Pseudomonadota; class Gammaproteobacteria; order Methylococcales; family Methylococcaceae; genus Methylococcus; species Methylococcus mesophilus. Next base: position 3,136,561 of record NZ_CP110921.1, read on the forward strand.
GCGGCTGGTCGGGCGACTGCGGGCAGTGGATAGGGCCTCCGAAAGAATCCTGTACCTTGACCATGAAATCCAACAAGACCGCAAGCGTCTCGTTCCGCCCTGCCAGTGCCAAGACAAAGACGCTGCAATTGATAAAGAAGGGCAAGGGCACCGGAACCATCCACAGCGAACCCGCCGGATTGTCCTGCCGGGAAGATTGCCGGGCCACCTTTGCCAGTTTCGAGAAAGGGGCTCGAGTGGTGTTGACGGCAGCAGCGGGCGAAGGCTCCCGCTTCAAGGGTTGGAGTGGCGCCTGTTTTGGCAAGAAGACAACCTGCGTGGTGAAGATGGGCGAGAGCAAGCGGGTTGGCGCGAAATTCGATACCTATCCAAGGAATTGAGCCCAACGAAATTGAAAATGACTTGCCAGGTATTCCACATAGACAGGGGAATACAGTTTGAAAGGTAATTCCGTACTATCGCCAGCAAAGCTATTGAAGGAAGCTATCATGGCCCGCTATGCAGGACTCATCATTTTTGTCGCTTTCGTTGGTTTCTCATCGATAAGCGCGCTCGGTGCCATGCCTCCCGGCCAGCCTGATGAAAGGCTGATCGTAGGCGTGGACGAGGTGCCGGGCGATTTACTTTCCGCGGAAGAAGTCGAAAAAATCCGAATACTTCAAGCCGCAGCCGCGCCTCGTGTGCTCAGCGGCATCGATCCGGCCGGAAGGGTTGCCTTGGTTTTGCGCCCAAATAATGAAGATGCATTAGGTTTTCTGGATATCGAGACAGGCGGTTTTACCCCGGTGGGCTTCGGAGGAACACAACCACCGGTCCTGGACGGCTCTAAAGCATTACGTTGGGCAAACGGAACGGAGATATTGACCTGGGCGAAGGGAGAGGTCGGGGAGACCCCATGGGTGTTGCTTCGAGTCGACTCTATAACCGGTAAAATTTCCCGGAGTCCGTTATTGCTGAATGCTGGCGATACCCCGGCGAGCCTTTCCCCGGATGGCCGGCTTTTGCTGTTGACGGCCAAACCCGACACGGCGATTTCGGAAGGGAGAGTTTCAGTCCCACGTTCTTCGGCGACGGGTGTCGATCCATTCGACATCAAGGCGCCATTGGGGTTGTACGCATCCGAGGGCGAGGGGGAAGGCAGCCCCCGCTTCATGGTGGCGAGCGAGGGGGTAACCTACTCCATTTTCGATCAGTCGACGGGGAAAAAGCACCCGCTCCTCACTTTGCCGGCAGGTACGGCGTTGTACGATTTCGGTGCCGTGACGCCCTATGCCTGGTCCCAAGACGGCAGCAAGCTGGGATTCGTTCGGACCATCATCCCCATCGAAAGCTCGCGAGGCAGGGAAAGTGTAATTGATGTGCTGACCCAGTCGGCTTTGGGGCAGCTTGATCCGGCGGATAATCCGTTTGTCCAGGAAAATGCGGTAGAAATTTTTGACCTGAAGGAATCGAAGCATTCACAACTCCTTGCCGGACAGAGCGGTGGCGATATCTTCAAAGGCATGTCATGGAGTCCGGACGGCGCCTCGTTCATGGCGCTTGCAGAGCCGCCGGTAAGCCTGCGCGGACGCAAATATCCGATCTTTTATCCGGAAAAAGGCTATACGGTTTACAAATTCTATGATGCGACACTGAATCCGATCGCCAGACTGGATAAGCCGGAGCTCGGCAGCTACCTGCAACAGCCATTTTATCTTTCCTCACAGGATGTCCTGTTTCCGACTGTCGATGGTTTGAGCGTTCAGCTTTATCGGTATGGCACGGGGAGTGGAGTGCTCGAAAAGATCAGCGCCGCGGAAGGGGAGTATGGGACGGTCTGGGCCACAGCCGCTCGGCAGCGGCTGGTGTTCGCTCACAGCTCCTTTGTCGATCCACCGGAGTTATACCGGATGAGTCTGGATGGATCTGCCATGACCGCTTTGACGGCAGATAATGCCCAGGCGAAGGCGCAGAATTCCGTTCAGGTTCATACGATTTCGCTCCCTGTCAAAAGCGGCGCGCAGCGCTCGGCCTATCTCATCCAACCTGCCGGAACGGAATTTCCCCCTCGGAATGTTCCGATGGTATTGTGGCAGCAGGGAGGCCCCGGCGGCGAGATGATCAACAGTTGGAGCGCCGTCGCCGAGTCGCCTTTCAATTTGTTGCCCAACTTCGGCATTTCCGTTCTGATGCTGCCTTTACAGATGCGTCCGGGCTGGGGAGAAAGGCAATGGTTCGATCTGGCAAACGGCCGCAACTTCGGCCGGATAGATATCGATGAGGCCGCCCAGTTCGTGCGTAGGCTGGTGGCCAAAGGCTACACTTCCAAACAGCGGGTCGGAATTTCAGGGTGTTCCTACGGCGGCTATTTTGCAAGCCAGAGCGTGGCGCGGCATCCCGGTCTTTACGCCGCGGCCAATCCGGCTTGCAGCCTCCTCGACATTCCCGCCGAATTTGCCTCCGGCTATGCCGCGTTCATAGCTTTTCTGGAAGGGAAAACCCCCTATCAGAACCTGAGGAAGTACCGCGCGGATTCCCCGGTTTATCAAGCCGCTCGCGTGGTGACCCCCACGCTGGTTTTCCACGGCAGTCAGGATTTTCTGCCCGTCGGCATCGCGGCGAACTTCTACGCGGGCATCTCGGGCCGAGGCACCCCGGCTCGAATGGTGGAATTCAACGGCGAGGGTCATGGCATTCACGAGCCCAAGAACGCGTTGTATCAGGCGCAGGAGCAAATTGCCTGGTTTCGCTATTATTTGGGGCAGGATCGATAGACAGACAGTACGTTTAGCCGGTGCCTCGGGGTACAGCGGCGTTGTGTTGATTAAGTGACGAGCGGCAAGCACCTTTTTTCGAAGTGCTCTTTTGGGCCACTCATATTGCGGTGAAGGAAGCGGGCTCGTGTTGTCGTCTTTCGCGCTTGCGCTAAGGCCTGAAAAGTGAAACCGAATTTTGTATTGTCTGGAGTGCAGGAATGACGAAACCGCGTATTCACCATCCTTCTGTCACTGTTGCGGCCGTGCTGGCAGCTTTGCTGCTGGGAGCCGCGCCTCCCGATGCTTGGGCGGTGGATGCGCCGGCCAAGGCCTTCGTCATGCTGAAGGCGGACGTGGGGACGCAAGCGCCCCGTCCGGCCGATCCGGCTTTGCTGGGCCAGTGGCGGGCGGCCACCGGCGTCGCGCTGACATGGAGCGGCAATACCCGCACCGGTGCGCAGATCCTCGAGTTTCCCTCCGGTATCTCCAGCGCGGATGTTCAGGCGGCGGTGCGGCGCATGGGGGCCGCGGAGGGTGTGCTATGGGCGGAAAGCGAAGGCGGCCAGCCGGTGCGGTCTTCCCGGCAGCAGGCCAAAGCCGCGGAGGTCCGGCCGGCGATTAGGGAATTCATCGTCAAGCTGAAGAGCGGAGACGGCGAGACCGTGGAAGCCGAGATCACGCGACTGGCGGCCATCGCCGGTATCGGGCTGGCGCCCTCGCGGTCCACGACCGGTGCCAGGGTGTACCGGCTGGCCCGTCCGGTCGACGAAAACGAAGCCCGGGAGATCGAACGGAAGCTGGAGGAGGCGGCAGGAGTGGTGTATGCCGATCCGGTCCGGATGAAGTACGCCAGGACCGTCGTGCCCGACGATCCCAAGTTCAAGAAGGAATGGCATCTGCACAGCGGCGACGGGGCTCAGGCCGGATCGGCGAACGTTCAGGCGGCCTGGGAGCTGACGCGCGGTTCGCCGGAGGTCGCGGTGGCGGTGGTGGACTCCGGGATTCTGTTCAAGCCGACGCATCCGGATCTGAAAAGCCGGATGGTGTTCGCGGACGAAGATCGCACCGCCATCGTCGGCTGGGACCTGGTGAGCGATGCCGAACTGGCGCGTGACGGCAACGGACGCGATCCCAAACCCAAGGACGAGGGCGACTGGCGGCGGGCCGGTTACTGCGGGGAAGACTCCGAAGCGCAACCCAGTTCCTGGCACGGCAGCCATGTGGCGGGAACGGTCGGGGCGGCGACCGACAATGGCCGAGGCATCAGCGGGGTCGACTGGTTCGCGAAGATCGTTCCCGTCCGGGTGCTCGCGGCCTGCGGGGGCGACGATGCGGACATCGCGGATGGCATCTATTGGGCGGCGGGGAGGTCGGATGTGCCCGGCACCGAAGCCAATCCACTGCCCGCGCGCGTGATCAACCTGAGCCTGGGCGGGGACGGCCCCTGTTCGGATTCCTACCAGGCGGTCATCGACTATGCGTTGTCGCGCAATGCCGTCGTGGTGGTCTCTTCCGGCAACGAGGGCGAGGACACCGCCAACAAGGCGCCGGCAAATTGCCATGGCGTCATCGCCGTGGCATCGGTCCGCCCCGACGGCAACCTGGCCGACTACAGCAACTTCGGACAACAAGTCGCCCTGGCTGCGCCCGGCGGGGAAACCGCTGACGGCGATTCCAACGGCATCCTGTCGACCGTCAACGCCAGCAAGAAGCGCCCCGCTGCGGACGGGATGAAATACGGCTGGGAGCAGGGAACGAGCATGGCGGCGCCGGTGGTCTCCGGCGTCGTGTCGCTGATGCTGGCGGCGGATACCGGGGGCAGGCTTAATCCCCAGAAGGTCAGGGACACCCTCACGGCGACGGCTCGTCCGTTCCCGGAGGGGACCCGGTGCGCGACCGACCTTCAGGGCGCGTGCGGCGCAGGTATCGTCGACGCCCGTGCGGCCGTCAAGGCCGTGCAAGACCTGCAGTGACTCCGGAGCGGCCGGGGTTCACCCGCCGCCAAGGGAGTTCTCCGCACCGTCCGCAAAAAACTTCAGTTCCTCCCCGACATTGGCTGCGAGCACCAGATGGCCCGCCCGCAGCCGGATGCCGCAGATGAGGGCCGGGTCCTCGCGGAAACGCCAGGCGATGGTACGGCCGGTACGGTTTTCGATCATCCGCGTGAGGCCGGCGCAGGATTCGGGCTTCAGCGGGAACGCGCTGGCGATTTCGGCTTCGGCGCGTTCCGGTTCCTCCAGCGCGCGTGTCAGCGCGAGCCAATGCTCGGGGTCCATGGCGGCGAGGTCCTCGCCGAACATCCGGAGCAGGGCGGCTTCCATCTCCGGCCCGGCCAGCCGCTCGAGAAAGCGGGCAGCGAACTGCCGGCTCAGGCGCAGGGCCTCGCGCTCGAGGTCCGATTCCATGTCGCGGCGCTGGCGCTCGATGAGTACCTGGGCCTTTTCCCGTTCGGCGTCCAGCGCCTTCTCCAGCTCGCCCAAAGCGCGCTGCCGTTCCGCTTCGAGTTCCCGTTTGAAGGTTTCGCGCGCCTGCCGTTTTTCGGTTTCCCAATCGGCCAGCCGCGATTCGTACTGCATCCGCAAGGCTTCCGCCGCCGCCTGGGTGTCGTGGGCCTCGTCCACCGTCCGGGCGATCTGCCGGCGCCGTTCGTCGATGGCCGCGCTCACCGGCTGGTACAGAAAGCGCTTGAGCAGCCACACCAGGATCAGGAAATTGACGACTTCCAGAACGAAGGTGGAAGGGTTCAGGTCCACGGTCAGCGGCCGAGGTATTCGATCAGCGGATTGCGGAACAGCACGATCAGCACGATCACCAGCGCATAGATAGCCAGGGATTCGATCATTGCGAGGCCGATGAACAAGGTGCGCATGATGGACTTTTCCGCTTCCGGCTGCCGGGCCAGGGCTTCCAGCGCGGTGGCGATGGCGCGACCCATGGCCACCGCCGGCACCATCACCGCCACGGCGATGCCGGCCACCGCGGCTACGGTGGAGAGGCTGACGAATCCGGTCATGTCGTTCATGGGGAGCTGTTCTCCTGTTGCGGGCCGGACTGGATGCCGCCGGCGATGTAGACCAGTGCCAGAATGCCGAAAATATACGCCTGCACCAAGCCCTCGACGATGTGCAGAAGCAGGATCGGCACCGGCACGAACAGCCCGCCGATGACCAGCAGCAGCAGCCCGATCAGTTCCATGCTCATCATGTTGCCGAACAGCCGGATGGCCAGGGCCAGGGTGCGGGTGATTTCGCCGATCAGATGGAAAGGCAAAAGGATGGGGTTCGGTGTCAGGTAATGTTTCAGATAGGAACGGATTCCCTGATGTCGGATGCCGAACCAGTGCACCGAGAAGAACACCAGCACGGCCAGTGCCGAAGTCACCGACAAATCCCGCGTGGGCGAATCGAAGCCGGGAATGAGGCTGATCAGGTTGGCGGTCGCCAGGAACAGCCACAGGCTCATGATGAACGGCGTGACCTCGCGGTAAGCGGTCGGGATCACGTCGCGCACCGCGTTCTCGCAGGCCGACACGATGCCTTCCAGGACCACCTGAACGCGGTCCGGCAGCGCCGTCCTGCGCCGGGTCAGGACCGCCGAAACCGCCGCGAGCAAGCCCGTCACCAGCACCGAAGTGAGGAGGCTGTCGCTGATCGCCACCGGCCCGATGTGGCCGAGGACTCTGGCGAAAAAGTCGATCTGCTCCATCCCTGCTCAATCCTCATGCCGTTTGATCAGCTGCCAGGCGTTCCAGGCGCCGACGACCAGCCCGAGGAACAACAGGCTCAGCGTCCAGCGGATCGAATAGCCCGCACTGTGCTGATCCAGCCATCGCCCCAGATACGCCCCCGCCACCAGCGGCAGCACGAACACCAGCCCCAGCGTGCCGAGATAGGCCGTCTGCGCCAGCACCCCGCGGCGCTCGCGCTCGGCCCGGCGCAGGCGCTGGGCCTGGCGGTCGACCGTGGCGCTCAAGCGGGTTCTTGAATTGGCGGGGGGTGGTTTCACGTTCTGCCTGCTTTGCGTTCCAGGGGGTATCGTTCGTGGACATCGTAGGCCGAACGCGACATCCGATCGTCGAGGTAGTCCTGAAGGCTATTGCTGGCCGTGAACTCCATTATTGCCTCAGCGGCTTCTCGCACATCCCATAGATAAGCGCGCGAGTCACGCTCCATACACGACCTCACGGCTTCGGTTTACGCTGGCCCGGATATAGGGGTTGCGTATGGCGGAAGCTTCCGCGAGGTCGACGGAGAGGCCGAGGATCCGGGACACATCGGCTTGCAGCCCGACAAACGCCCTTAAAGAGGCACCGTCGGATGACGGCGAGAACTCGACGAAAAAGTCCGCATCGCCGGTTGCCGGATCGAAGTCGGTTCCACGTGCGGCGGAACCGAAGACCTCCAGACTCCGCACCCGATAGCGTCGGGAAAGCTCTGTGATGGCCTGCCGGTTTTCCTGGATCAATGGATGCATGTGACGTACCTGCTGCAATTGAAGGAACGCTCGTTTTCCGGTTCGATCGGCACGAAAACAGTCTATCAGCTCTTCAGTCCGCATCCCGCCAACATTAGCGGTTCGAGTGGGTCAATCATGATCCGTGAAACGGGGCCGGCCACGACTTGAGGCGATCACTCCTCGCTAGCCCCCAGGGCGCTCGCGCTCGGCCCGGCGCAGGCGCTGCGTCTGGCGGTCGACCGAGGTGCTCAGATGCAGCTTGGTATTCGGAGTGGGTGCCTGCCCCACTCCTTTCCGGCATTGGGGTACTTGCGCTCCAGGGCGTGGGGCAGATAAACGCTGCCGAACCCGGTCCGGAGATCGTTCTCGTGCTGTCGCTTGATTGATTGCAAATGTGATTTCATCGGGTCGATCAGGACTGCGGGCAACATCGTCACTCGGTCTTTGAATTCTTTACCGTCCCGCACCATGATTTCCTTGCGCTCAAACTCGATGTCTTTGATCCGCAGCCGCATAACCTCCATCAGCCGCATTCCCGTCCCGTACAAGAGCCGGCCGATCAGGCTGTGCACCCCTTGCAAACGATCGAGCAACACCTTGACCTCGGCATGAGTTAGAACGACCGGCAGGCGGCGAGATTCCTTTGCGACTTCTACCCCTTACGAGCCAAGGCAGCTCCTGCTGCAGCACTTCCCGATAAAGGAACGACAACGCCGCGTGTGCCTGATTCTACGTCGAGGCAGCAACCCTTCCTTCGACTGCCAAGTGGGTCAGAAAAGCCTCGACCTCGGCCGTCCCCATTTCCGCAGGGTGGCGTTTGCCGTAAAAAAAGATATAACGCCGTGCCTAGTCCACATAGGCTTTTTCGGTACGCAGGCTGTAATGCTTTAACCGAATTTTATTGCGGGGCTGATCGAGGAGCTTTGGCTGTTGCGGCGCGGCTGATGGTGTAATCAACTTCAATCTTGGGGTGTTCATAAATGTGACGTTGCAGTTACAGAGCATGTTGTGTAGAGTCGCTGACAAATTATACCCCTATAAGGCGCAAGAAGTTGCGCCTTATAGGGTGTCCATTTGTAGTTATGCATTCAGTCCATTGCCGTGACTTTCACCTTCCGAAATGCTGAAGAATCAGATAGAGAGGCAATCTACCAATTGTATCGCTTGGTGATGCGGGGCTTTATTTCCGAGATATGGGGTTGGGATGAACAGTGGCAACGCAGTGATTTCTCTGCCCACTTTGATCTCCAAGGAATTACGCTGGTACTGAAAGGGCACGAGCTAGTCGGGTATTCCCACATCGAAAACCAAGATGGTAAAATATTTATAAGGATGATCGTTGTTAACCCGCGCCACCAGCAGAATGGGATTGGGACAAAACTTCTTGCTTCGGTTATTGCTGCGGCCGACAAGAAATCTAAGAACATAGGACTGGAGGTTTTCAAAATCAATGAAGTGGCAAAGGCGTTTTATGAAAAGCATGGGTTCTATGTTGAAGGGGAAACCCCCAGTAGCCTCATCATGGTCCATGCATAACCCCGCGCTCCAAGTGGGACGCTCCGCCGGCAAGCCGGCTCCGCGCCCCTGAGCTACGACGTTGGGCACGCAAAAATGCTGCATCAACCTACTCACACGAGGAGCAACACGATGACCAGTTCCATACGTACCTGTCTCTGGTTCCGTGACGGTCGCGGTCGTGAGGCCGCAGAGTTTTACTGCGCTCTGATTCCGGGAAGCCGGATCGAGGCAACCTTTGATATTGCCGGAGATGGGTCTTCTTGGCTAATCGACTTCATGCTGGGCGGGGTGCCGTATCAGATACTCGATGCAGGACCGATGTTCACCCTAACCGAGGCAGTGTCGATTTCGGTCGAGACGGACGATCAGGCAGAGACCGATAGGCTTTGGGCAGCGCTAACCACGAATGGCGGCGAGGAAAGCCACTGCGGCTGGCTCAAGGATCGCTACGGGGTGTCGTGGCAGGTTTTCCCAAGGCGGCTGACAGAATTGACATTGAGGGCCGACAAGAATGTGTCGACCAAGGCGATCGCGGCGATGATGAAGCAGAAGAAGATCGACATTGCCGAAATCGAAGCGGCGGTTCGTGCCTAGTAGTCCATGGCCTAACAATTAATTCAAGCCGACGCCGCTTCGCGGCGCGGCTTAATTCAAGCGTTGGGCGCTTCACTAATCTCCCCATGACGCGTGCTATGTCACTAGATGATCAGATCGATCGCTATCTCGAATCGATACCAGAGCCCAAGCAAACCGACATGCGGAGGCTCCATGGCACTATTTTGGAGATGAAACCAGATTTCAAACTTTGGTTTCTTGACGGCAAAGACCAAAGCGGCAAGGTTGTCTCCAACCCAAGCATTGGCTATGGCACGCTAAACAAAAATTACGCTGATGGGAAAACCAAAGAGTTTTATCAAACAGGTATTAGCGCGAACTCAACGGGTCTGTCGGTCTACATCATGGGGATAGGCGACAAAAAGTATTTGCAAGAAAAGTACGCGCCCACGATCGGAAAGGCAACCGTCACGGGCTACTGCATTAGGTTCAAGGCCCTCAAGGATATTGACTTGGAAAGTCTAAAGAAGGCAATCCAAGATGGTATTGAACAAACGCGCGCCTAACCGCTCGATCAACACGGACCGCCGAGAAGCTGCGCTTCTCGGCGCCCTACGCGGCTCCGCCGCTCCGGCGGCCGGTTACCTCATGCGTTAGGTATCAGAATTTGCATCATGAGCAGCCAACAATTTCATGTGATCACTGGAGCCTCGGGAGCCGGCAAGTCAACGCTCATAGCCGCGCTGAATGATCTTGGTTATTCCACTTTTCCGGAAGCTGCCCTTGCAATCATGCGCGAACAATTGAAATGCAACGGCACGACTCTTCCTTCTGGTGATCGCACAGTTTTTATGGAAGCGGTTCTCGCACGCAGCATCGAAGACTATGAAAAAGCCCAAATGCTCAAGGCGCCTGTGTTCTTTGACCGCGGCATCCCCGAATGGTCAAGGTTTCTAGGCTCTGGCAAGGGGCATTATCATGTGGCAGCTACTCAGTATCGCTATGCCAATACAGTTTTTGTGGCCGAGCCTTGGCTGGAGATTTATGTGTGCGATCACGAGCGCATACATACCTTCGAGCGGGCAGCCAAATCCTATGCGCCAACAATTTCCGCGTATGTCGAAGCGGGTTATGAAATATGTGTTATTCCCAAGGCGTCGGCTCAAGAGCGCGCGACATTCATTCTTGCGCAAGTGGGCGCTGGTGCCTAACATCACGCTCAACCCCGCTCCCTTCGGTCGCTGGACGCTGCGCGATAAAGCCGTGCAGCGCCGGTTAGCTTAAATGTTGGGCCATATCAATTCTTGCATTCATTAGGGGGAATTGGCGGTAGATATGCGTAATCTATTTCGTGTCCTAGGCCGATGGACATTACGCGGCATGAAAGCTGCGCTTGCATTATCAATCGTGCTGGCGCTGGTAGGTGCTATCTATCAGTATTTCGCAACAAAAGCCGACTTTGAAAAATACCATCCACCGGGTCGAATAGTCACCGTCGAAGGCCTTCAATTTCATATCTATTGCACGGGTGAAGGGCGGTTGACCATCCTGCTTGAAGGAGGTGCGGGTGCCTCATCGCTGGCTTGGGCGTGGATACAACCGGAACTGGCAAAAAGCTCACGCGTCTGTTCTTATGATCGGGCTGGGTACGCCTGGAGTTCTCCAACTGATCTACCCATGGATGCCATCAATACCAGCCAGCAACTCTACAAGTTATTGAAGAACGCAAATATTCCCGGGCCATACCTACTCGTCGGTCACTCGATCGGCGGCGCTTATGCCCGGATGTTTGCCGCGAATTATCCTCAAGAGGTGGCGGGATTGATTCTGGTCGATGCCACCAGCCCATCAGTCTTGGAAACCTATGCAGAAATTGATTTACCCAAGGTCGAAGACTGGACACCACCTACTGCAAGAGTGTTCCCTTATCTGGCTTCTGTCGGAGTAATGCGTGCTGTTGTTGGTTTAGGCCTTTTCAATATTGCGACGGGACTTCCTCCAGAGGAAGAAGCGATTGCTAAGGCTTGGATTTCTCGCCCCGACTATCTGGACACTGTTGTCCGGGAATATAGCTATTTACCTGATACGCTGAAACAAATCTACCCATTAAAATCGCTAAACGATCTTCCACTTAAAGTCATAGTGGCTGGACAGTTTGTCGGACTAGATGCAGAAACCGCATCGAAATTTGCCGAATGGCATTTGAGGCAGCAGCGCACCTGGCTGGAATTGTCGCGGAATAGCTCATTTCAGGTTATGACGGAAGCCAACCATATATCTCTTATGACCAATAAACTCCATGCTCATAAAGTTGCGGATTCCATTATAGAAATGGTCGAGGTCATCGGGAATCGTAAAGATGATCGGTTATCGGATCAGTGAAATGCCAAGCCGAACATTGAGCTCAAGCGGGACGATCGCTATCGCGCCTGCTCCTTCGCTCCGGAACGGCTTACCGCCGGCGTTAGCCATCATTTGATCACCGGGAGAGAAGTATGGACAAGCTGACACCGTCTCTCTCATCTTAGACAGACGCACTGAGGGAGACATACGCCGAGCTCAAATTGAGGTGCGCATATTCGATGACACGCGGCAGGCTCTCGAATGGGCTGGGGGCGAAGCCTCAGATGCAAACTGTACCGCCTCGGCTTTTCCGGAGACTCAGGCTTTTGATCGCCCGCGTAGATAGCCCGCGTTTGCGAAACTTGTCGTCCGCGATAAATGCGCTGTCCTGCGGCTTTGCCATTATCGGAGCACCTGCTTTCCGATGGCCGCGTTGAGGGCATAGAGCGAATGCCAGTAATTGGAGCGGCTGGCGATATGGAGTTTATAGGTGTCGCGGAAAGTGCGCTGGGAGTCGAGCACATCGATAAGCGGTCTTTCGTCGAATTCGAAGGCAAGACGGATTTTGTCGCGCACATGGCTCGCTGCCGTGGTCTGGCCGGGATCGTCCAGGATCAATGCGTCGTGAGCGGCCCGAAAGTTCTCCGCCGCTTGGACGATTTCTGCGCTCATGTTGACGAGTTGCATAGTCAGATTGTGCTCGGCTTGCGTTTTTTGAGAGCGGGCTTTGGCGATGTTGCCTTGGTTCCTGTCGAACAAGGGCAGGTTCATTTGCAGGATCACGTTCCACGATTCCGCGTTGGGCTGGTCCATCTCGTTCTGAAACTGCTTCGTATAGCCGAAGGCGGGCCTGACCATCGGATACGCGCGCCGCTCCTCCAGCTCGACGTTTGCCGCCGCCATGGCGATCTGGTGCTGCAGTGCGATGAGGTCCGGGCGGTTTTCTTCGGCGAGGGAAAAGGCGGTTTCGGCAGTCAATGGCGCGGCCGGTTTTGCGACGTCCAGGCTGCCTTGGAGTTTTAGCGGGATTCTTTTGGCATAGCCCAGGAACGAGCGCAGCTTGGCCTGGGTGGAAGCCAGTGCGGCTTGCTGAGCGCGCAGTTCCCGCGTGGCGGCGAAGACGTTCAGGCGGACGCGATCCAGTTCCATGGTCGGGATGTCGCCGTAGGCCACCCGCTTGGAGATGACATGTTCCAACTGGGTCAGATTTTTCAGGTCGATCTGCGCCAGTTCGAGCAGCGCCTCGGCCTCGAGGACGTTGTAATACGCCGCGATGGTTCCGCTGATGCGCTGGCGCAGCAGGTCGGAGAACCGGGCCGTGGAGACGTCCAGCCCCTTTTGGGCGGTGACGACCGCCGCAGCCCGTTTGCCGAAAATGAACCAGTCGATCGGAAAGGCGACGATGGCGTCGGTTTGGGTCGGGCCGCCCTGCTTCGTGGCGCGGAACGGCTGGCCCCACGGCATCATCAGCAGATCCGAGGTCAATTCCGGATTCGGCAGCAGGCCTGCGGTCACCAGATCCGCTTCCACCTGGCGGAGGTTTTCGTAACCGGCTTTGATTTCCGGATCGGCTTCGAGCGCCCGGGAGATTGCGCTGTCCAGGCTGAGTTCCAGGGTTTCTGTGTTCTTCTCGCCGCCGCCTGCCGTTGCAGGAGTCGGCGGCGTTGACGGCGCCCCTTCGGGGCCTGGAAAGTTGATTGCGGCGCCGGGCTCGCGCATGAATATGGGCAACGGGGCCGGTTTATAGTTCTGCTCCGTGCAGCCGAGCAGGGCTGCGCAGGCAAGAGACAGACACGCAAGAGCTGGGCTGCTCTTGACAGAGGTAATCGGTTTATCCATGGTTTGAATTGAAAATGAAGCGGTCGGTCTACTGTTGGGCGATTGCTCGGATGCGGCGGCGGGCCGGACTATACCGCACGTGTAGACCCGATTAGGGCAGCGTAATCGGACGAATTTTTGCCACCGATTTGCGGGGGCGATGCGCAATGTTTCGGCATGCTAGCTGCCTTGTTCGTCTACGCCGACAAAGGCAATGTCCCGGCCTATCTTGAATTCGGCGTCGTCTTGATGAGATCAAGGTTGCGGAATCAGAAGACGCATATTGAAACATCAGAGCCCGTCCTGCGGGGCTGTCTCAATCCTTGCCCGTGGTGATCGGCTGATCTGCTCGGTCTGATTCTCGGGCGCTGCCGCAGATCCGTGCTTAGGGAATGGGCTTTTCAAGCACACGCAGGACGATGGCCTTTCCGGCTAGTGCCTGGAAGGTGGGTTCCTGTCCGAGGAAGCCCGCGCGAAGCACCCGCCTTGCACATCCGGAAAACCGCCTTCTGCAAGGCCGGAAAACCTCATTCTCGCCCCTGCGCCGTCTCCAGCCGATAGTTCCGCCCCCAGACGTAGACGTAGATCGCTCCACTCGCGATCGTCGTGGCGAGGGTAGCGGCGAGGAGGGAGTCGAGCAGGAACGGGGGCAGTTCGGAGACGCCGCGGTTGAAGAGGATGGCGACGATGAACGCCAGTTGCAGCAGGGTGTTCAGCTTGCTGGCGAGGATGGGCTGGCCGTCGAAGGGGTGCAGCAGCAGGTAGTAGGCGATGGCGCCGGTGACGATCACGGCGTCGCGGAGGAGCACGGCGGCGGCCATCCAGACGGGGAGGAGGCCGAGCCAGGCGCCGGCGACGAAGCAGCAGACCAGGAGCAGTTTGTCCGCCAGCGGGTCCAGGTAGGAGCCGAGCCGGGTTTGCCAGCCGTAGTGCTTGGCGAGGAAGCCGTCGATCGCATCGGATAGGCCGGCAACCACGAACAGCGCCAGGGCGCCGGTGTAGCGCTCCGCCAGCATCAGGTGGACGACCGGGTAGACCAGGAATATCCGGAGGGTGCTGATGATGTTTGGGATGTGTTCTGGCCGCATGGTCGCACTCCTTACGGGACGTCGATAATCTCCGGATGGGGGGTGGCCGTCAAGCCTTGGGCGGCGGTAACGACGACGGGGCGATGGTGGTAAACTAACCTGTCAACTTTTCCAGAACGCGCGCCGTCTTGGCCAGGGGACGGCCGGCGGGCCGCGCGGCCCCATCTTCATGCAGGAGTTTCCTTGAACACCGAAAATCCTCCCTCTTTCGACTACAAGAGCGCCGGTGTCGACATCGCGGCCGGCAATGCCCTGGTGGAGCGCATCAAGCCGGCGGCGCGGAAGACGGTCCGGCCCGGCGTGCTGGCGGGGCTGGGGGGATTCGGTTCACTGTTCGAGCTGCCGGTGGATCGCTACCGTAGGCCGGTGCTGGTGGCGGGAACCGATGGGGTCGGCACCAAGCTCCGGCTGGCGATCGAGTCGGGCCGCCACGGCGGCGTCGGCATCGACCTGGTGGCGATGTGCGCCAACGACATCGTGGTGCAGGGCGCCGAGCCGCTGTTCTTCCTCGACTACTATGCGACCGGCAAGCTGGATGTGGACGTTGCGGCCTCCGTGATCGCCGGCATCGCCCAGGGCTGCGAGCGGGCCGGCTGTGCCCTGGTCGGCGGCGAAACGGCGGAGATGCCGGGCATGTACGCCGGCGGCGACTACGACCTGGCCGGCTTCTGCGTCGGCGTGGTGGAGAAGGATGCGATCATCGACGGCAGCCGGGTCAAGCCCGGCGACCGGCTGATCGGCCTGGCCTCATCGGGGCCGCATTCCAATGGCTATTCGCTCATCCGCAAGATCGTCGATCATTCCGGCCTGGGGCTGGATGCGCCGGTCGCCGGCCGCGCCCTGGGCGACTGGCTGCTCGAGCCGACCCGGATCTACGTCAAGCCGCTGCTCGAACTCCTGAAGTGCGTGGAGGTCCATGCCCTGGCTCACATCACCGGCGGCGGCATCACCGAGAACCTGCCGCGCGTGCTGCCCGCCGGAACCGCGGCCCGGATCGACACCGCCGCCTGGGCGATGCCTGAGGTTTTCCGATGGCTGCAGCAGCAGGGCGGAGTGGAGACTTCCGAGATGCTCAGGACGTTCAACTGCGGCGTCGGCATGATCGTTTGCGTGGCGGCGGAGGACGAAGCTCGCACCCTGGAGACCTTGCGCGGCCAGGGCGAGAGCGCGTTTCCCCTGGGCGAAATCGTCCCCGGCGAGCCCGCCGTCCATTACGTCTGAGCCCTTTTAAGCGTTCCTATTCCAAGGTATATCCATGCGCCTTTCGGTCGTCGTTCCCGTCCATAACGAAATAGACAATCTCGAATCCCTCATCGGCGAAATCACCCAGGCGCTGACTCCGCTGGGCGATTACGAAATCGTCTACGTCGACGACGGCAGCACCGATGGGACGCTGGAGAAGCTGCGCGCGCTGAAAGCCTCGGTGGCCGCGCTGCGCGTGCTCCGGCATGTCCGCTGCTGCGGGCAGAGCACGGCGCTGCGCACCGGCATCCTGGCGGCCCGGGGGGCGTGGATCGCCACCCTGGACGGCGACGGCCAGAACGACCCCGCGGACATCCCCCGCCTGCTCGATGCCCTGGACCAGCTCGGCGGGGAAACCGGCCGCGGGATGGTGGCCGGGTACCGGCGGAAGCGCAAGGACACCGGCTGGCGCCGGTTTTCCTCCCGCATCGCCAACGCCGTGCGCGGCGGCCTGCTGCGCGACAACACGCCGGACACCGGCTGCGGCCTCAAGGTGTTTTCCCGCGCTCTGTTCCTGGAGCTTCCCTATTTCGACCACATGCATCGCTTCCTGCCGGCGCTGACCCAGCGGGCCGGCGCGCCGGTCGTCTCGGTCGAGGTCAATCACCGGCCGCGCCTCTCCGGGGTGTCGAAATACGGCACCTGGCATCGCCTGTGGGTGGGCATCGTCGACTTGTTCGGGGTGATGTGGCTGCAGCGGCGCGCGCGCGTTCCGCAGGTCGAAGAGCAGGGCGCCTGATGCAGGAGGAGCGCATGAAATCACGCATTCGCGTGCTGCTTCCGTTGCTGGCTGCCGCCGGCCTGGGCGGCCAGGCCATTGCCGCGGAGCCGTCCTTCTCCCGCCAGGAGCTGCTCGAGAAAGGCTTCGAGCCGGGAACGCCGCGTATCGACGTACGGGTGGCTCGGGTGTCTCTGCCCGTGGGCTACAAGACGCCGTTGCACACCCACGAAGGGCCGGGGCCGCGCTACGTGGTCCGGGGGCGGGTGCGGGTCGAGGAAGGCGGCCAATTCAATACCTACGAACCGGGCCAAGTCTTCTGGGAGTCCGGGCAATGGATGAGCATCGAGAACGTCGGCGAGAACGAGGCGGAGATCATCCTCGTCGAGCTGGCGAAGCCGAAATAAGCCGCGCCGGCCCGCTTTGTCATAACATACCAGTCCACTTGGTTATTCCTTCCGCCAGACCGGCTGACGAAGTCCATGAGTGAAACCGCTTTATCCATACACGATTACGCGATGCTCGACGATGCCGAGTGCGAAACCCGCATCCGCGCGGCGCGGGCGGCGCTGGGCAAGCGCTGCGTGATCCTCGGCCATCATTACCAGCGCGACGAGGTGTTCCGGCACGCCGATTTCACCGGCGATTCGCTCAAGCTGTCCCGCCTGGCCTCGCAGTCGGACGCGGAATACA
Organism: Methylococcus mesophilus; assembly: GCF_026247885.1. NCBI lineage: Bacteria > Pseudomonadati > Pseudomonadota > Gammaproteobacteria > Methylococcales > Methylococcaceae > Methylococcus > Methylococcus mesophilus. Next base: position 3,153,726 of record NZ_CP110921.1, read on the forward strand.
TCGTCTTCTGCGGCGTGCATTTCATGGCGGAGGTGGCGGATATCCTGTCGCGGCCTGATCAGATCGCCATCCTGCCCGACCTGGCCGCCGGCTGCTCGATGGCGGACATGGCGAACCTGGTCGCCGTGGAGCGCTGCTGGCGCGAGCTGGCGACGGTGCTCGATCCCGAAAGCGAGGTGACACCGGTCACCTACATCAATTCGGCGGCCGACCTCAAGGCGTTCTGCGGGCGCCACGGCGGCATCGTCTGCACATCCAGCAATGCGCAGAAGATCCTGGAGTGGAGCTTCGCCCGGCGCGGGAAGATCCTGTTCTTCCCCGACCAGCACCTGGGCCGCAATACCGGCTACCGCATGGGGATCCCGCTGGAGGAGATGGTCACCTGGGATTTCGGCAAGCCCATGGGCGGCCTGACGGAGGACGAGATCCGGCGGGCGCGGATGATCCTCTGGGCCGGTTTCTGCTCGGTGCACCAGATGTTCCGCCCCGAGCACATCGACCGTTTCCTGGAGCAATATCCCGACACCCGGGTGATCGTGCACCCCGAGTGCAGCTTCGAGGTCTGCCAGAAGGCGCAGTACATCGGCTCCACCGAATACATCCTCAATACCGTCCGGGCGGCCGAGCCGAACACGCGCTGGCTGGTGGGCACGGAGCTTAACCTGGTCAACCGCTTGGCCCACGAGGTCCAGCCGCAGGGCAAATCGGTGCATTTCCTCTCGCCCACGGTGTGCATGTGCTCGACCATGTTCCGGACCGACCCGCAGCATCTGCTCTGGGTGCTGGAGAATCTGGTCGAAGGTCACGTGGTCAACCGGATCGAGGTCCCCGGCGCCATCGCCGCCGAGGCCCGCGAGGCATTGGAAAACATGCTGCAGGTGGCCTGACCCCGCCCGATGCAACTCAACCTGGTCTGCGTGGGCGAGCGCATGCCGTCCTGGGTCAACGAGGGGTACGAGGAATATGCCCGTCGCCTGCCGCGCGAATGCGCTCTGGTGCTGCGCGAGATCGCGCCGGGCCGGCGCACCCGCAATTGCGACACCCAGCGCATCGTTGCCGACGAAGGCCAGCGGATGCTGGCCGCGGTGGGCAGCAACGCCCATGTCGTCGCGCTGGACATGGGCGGCAAGGCATGGAGTACGCGCGAGCTGGCCGACGCCTTGGCGCGCTGGCTGCGCGGGGGGCGGGATATCGCCCTCCTGGTCGGCGGACCGGACGGCCTGTCGGAGGCCTGCCGGCAGCGCGCCGCGGAAAGCTGGAGCCTGTCCCGGCTGACCTTTCCGCATCCGCTGGTGCGGGTCATCGTGGCCGAGCAGCTGTACCGGGCCTGGAGCCTCCTCAACAACCATCCCTATCATCGCTGACCCTATGCAGGCCAAAGACCTCAAGCTGATCCTCGCTTCGACCTCGCCCAGGCGCCGCGAACTGCTGGGCCGCTTCGGCCTGCCGTTCGAAGTGCTCGCCGTCGAGGTCGAAGAACTGCCCCGGTCCGGGGAGGCCGCGGAGGACTACGTGCGCCGGGCGGCGTCCGACAAGTCCGCGCAAGGCCGGACGATGGCGCCGGACGATGCGGCGGTGCTGGCGGCGGACACCGAGGTGGTGCTCGACGGCCACATCTTCGGCAAGCCGCAGGGGCCGGAGCATGCCCGCGAGATGCTGGGCCGGCTGTCGGGCCGAACCCATGAGGTGCTCAGCGCGGTTTCCCTGCGCCGGGGCGACCGCCACTGGGAGGCGCTGAGCGTCAGCCGGGTGCGGTTCCGCGACATCGCCCTGGAGGAGATCGACGCCTACTGGGCCAGCGGCGAACCGGCGGACAAGGCGGGCGCCTATGCCATCCAGGGCCGCGGCGAACTGTTCGTGGCCGAGCTTCGCGGCAGCTTTTCGGGCGTCATGGGCCTGCCGCTGCTGGAAACGGCCCGCCTACTGGAACATCTGGGGCTGGGGACCGGGCGCCTGCTGGCCGGAGCCCCGCCATGAGCGACGAGATACTGATCAACATCACCCCGCCGGAAACCCGCGTCGCCCTCGTCGAAAACGGGGTGGTTCAGGAAGTGCTGATCGAGCGGACCCGCCGCCGTGGCCTGGTCGGCAACATCTACAAGGGCAAGATCTGCCGGGTGCTGCCCGGCATGCAGGCGGTGTTCGTCGACATCGGCCTGGAACGGGCGGCCTTTTTGCACATCTCCGACCTGAGCGCGGTGGAGCGCGAAAAAGCCGGCACCGACAAGATTGAGGCCATCTTCAAGGACGGCCAGGAGATCGCCGTGCAGGTCGTCAAGGACCCCCTCGGCACCAAGGGCGCGCGCCTCAGCACCGAGATTTCGGTGCCGTCGGTCTACGAAGTCTACATGCCGTTCGCCAAGACTTCGGGCGTGTCGCAGCGGATCGAGTGCGAGGCCGAAAGAATACGCCTCCGCGCCTGCGTGGAAGCCTTCCAGCGCGAGCACGGCACCGGCGGCTTCATCGCCCGGACTTCGGCGGAGGGCGTGGACGAGGCCATGCTGCGGGCGGACATGCTGTTCCTGCTCAAGCTCTGGAACTCCATCGCCCAGCGGATCAAGACCGCACGGGTCAAGATGCTGCTGCACGAGGACCTGCCCCTGAGCATGCGCGTGCTGCGCGACCTGCGCCGCACCCGGGTGGACAAGATCCGGGTGGATTCGCGGGAAACCCATGCGCGGCTGACGAAGTTCGCCCGTGAGTTCGTACCCGAGATTGCTCCGATGATCGAGCATTACGCCGGCGAGCGGCCGCTGTTCGACCTCTATGGCGTAGAGGAGGAAATCCAGAAGGCGCTGGAGCGGCGGGTGACGCTCAAGTCCGGCGGCTACCTGATCTTCGACCAGACCGAGGCGATGACCACGGTCGACGTCAACACCGGCGCCTTCGTCGGCGGGCGCAATCTCGAGGAAACCATCTTCAAGACCAACCTCGAAGCGGCCCAGGCCATCGCCCGCCAACTCCGGCTGAGGAACCTGGGCGGCATCATCATCATCGACTTCATCGACATGCGGGACGAGGAGCACAAGATCCAGGTCCTGCAGGCCCTGACCCGGCACCTCGAGCGCGATCCCGCCAAGAACACCATCAGCGAGGTGTCGCCGCTGGGGCTGGTGGAGATGACCCGCAAACGCACCCGCGAAAGCCTGGAGCACGTGCTGTGCGAGCCTTGCCCCGCCTGCGGCGGGCGCGGCGTGCTGAAGACGGCGGAAACGACCTGCCTGGACATTTTTCGCGAGATCATCCGCGAGGTGCGCCAGTACCAGGTCCAGGAACTGCTTGTGCTGGCGTCCAACGAGGTGGTGGAGCGGCTGCTGGACGAGGAGGCGGACACGTTGTCCGAACTCGAATCCTTCATCGGCGTCCCGATCAAGTTCCGCGCCGAGTCGCAGTACAACCAGGAACAGTACGATGTCGTGATTCTCTAGATAAGCGCTTCCCGCGATCCGCCGGCGTTTTGCGGGCAACCGGCCGGCGTGGGAGAATCCGCCGACGCCTTCGGGCGAGGTTCCCTGTCGATATTTCCATGCGGCTACCGGTCTTTTGAAAAGAATCCTTCGCGTTTCCGCCCGCGCGGTCCGTTACGGAGCGCTCGCCGCGCTGCTCGGGCTCGCTGCCGGGTCCGCGGCGTTCCGGCTGTGGCTGATACCCGGAATCGACGAGTTCAAGGGGCAGTTGGAACGGCGGATAGGCCAGCTCGGAGGCGAAAACATCCGGATCGGCCATATTTCGGCCACGATGTGGACCGGGACGCTGGAACTGGTGTTGCGGGAGGTCTCCGTCCTCGACGACGCGGGCGCCGAAGCCCTCCGTTTCGCCGAGATACGGTTCGGTATAGCGGCCATGGCCTCGCTGATGGCGCGCGACCTGCGGGTGGCCTGGCTGGAACTGCGCGGCACCCCGCTTTCCCTGCGTCGCCTCGCCGACGGCAGCTTCGGGATCGTCGGCCTGCATGCGATCGAGACGATTCCGGCCTGGCTTCGCGCCCTGGGTTCTTTCCGGATCAGCGACTGCCGGATCGATTGGCAGGATATCCAGCAAGGCGGCGCCAGGCTCGAACTGGGCGACGTCGATCTGCTGCTGGTCAGCCGCGGCGACCGCCACCGCCTGAGCGTGAGCCTGGACCCGCCGGCGGCGCTGGCGGATACCGTGCGGGTCGGTTTCGATCTGCGCGGGGACTTGTTCGAATCCAGCACACTCTCGGGCCGGCTCTATGCCGATGCCGAGGATCTGGCTCGGACCGCCCTGGACGACGAATTGCCGGCGGGTTTCCGTCTGGGGTCCGGCCTGGCCGACGTGCGGGTCTGGGCAGAGCTGTCCGCAGGCCGCATCGAGTCGCTTGCGGTGCGCTTCGGCGGCCGCAATGTTCGCATCGAGCATTTGCCGGGCGAGAACGGGAACGCGCCGGGACTCGCGCTGGCCGCCATTGCGGGTGACGTATTCTGGCACCGCGAAGCGAATGGCTGGCGGATGAACGCACAGCGGCTGAAAGTGGTGTCTGCGGGGCACGAATGGCCGCTGTCCCGGCTGGCCCTCGCGGTGAGCCGTGGCTCGGGCGGCGCCGTCGAATCGGCGTTTGCTGCCGCCGACACTGTGGCCCTCGACGACCTCAAGCCGATGTGGCCCATGCTCGGCTTGCCCGGTTCCGCGCCGTCGGGCACGGTCGATGCGCTGCGTTTCGGCTACGAGAACGCAGGCCACCAGCGCTTCGGCCTCTGTGCGCGCTTCGGCGGCGTCTCGTTCCCGGCCCGCGATGGTCTGCCCGGCGCAGCCGGCCTCGGCGGCCGCATCTGCGGCAGCGACGAGCGGGGCGCGGCGGTGATCGGGATGCAGGATGGCGTGCTGGACCTGGCCGGGATGCTGGCCGAGCCTCTTCTGGTGAAGCGGGCAGGCATGCATCTGGGCTGGCAGCGAACCGGCGGAGGCTGGGCGGTACGCACCGACCGGGCAAGCCTGGAAACCGGCGACTGGTCCCTGTCCGCGTCGTTCGGCGTCAGCCGGGATGCGGGCCAGGGGCTTCGGCTCGATCTGCGGGCGGAGACCGGGGCGGCGGAAGTGTCCCGGTTCCAGCGCTATTTCCCGGCCAAGGCCTTTCCTCTGCTGGGCCACTGGCTCGGCGAGAGTCTGGAGCATGGCCGGCTGGACGGCGCCCGCCTCCGTTTCGAGGGGCCGCTGGCGGCGTTTCCGTTTCGCAAGGGCGAGGGGATATTTCAGGCCGACATCGGGTTTTCCGGCGTGCGCCTGCGCTACGATCCGGAGTGGCCCCCCTTGGAGGATGCCGCCGGGACGGTCCGTTTCTCCGGGCCGGGAATGGAGATCGAGGCGGCCGCTGCCCGCCTGGCCGGCGGCGAGATACGCGGCGCCAAGGCCGGGATCGCCGATTTGGCGAAGGGCGCGGTCATCGGTATCGAAGGTCGGGTGTCGGCGACTTTGGCGCAGTGCCTCGAGTTTTTCCGGACGACCCCGCTTCGGTCCGTGGCCGGTAAGGTGGATGCGGTGATGACGGCCGAGGGGGATGCCTTGCTCGATCTGGCCATGAAAGTGCCGCTGGAGAGCAGGGCGCCGCCGTTCAGGCTGAACGGCACCGCTCGGCTGAGCCGGACCCGTATCGAGATCGCCGGGCTCGATGAGCGGGTCGAGGATGCCAAAGGCGAACTGGGATTCTCCGAGGATGGGCTGGCATCGGGCCGGCTGCAGGGAACCTGGCTGCGCCAGGCCGTGTCCGCACGGGCCCGGCGCAATGGCGATACGCTGGACGTCGATGTCAGCGGCCAGTTTCCGGTGGCAGCGCTCAAGGACAGGTTTCCGAACCCCGCCTGGCGCTATCTGGCGGGGGCAGTTCCTCTGACCGTGAATGTCAAACTGCCCACCGGCACTGAGCAAACCGAGGGCGTGCCGCTGACCCTGAGTTCGGACCTCGTCGGCACGAAGGTGGTCTTGCCGGCGCCCTTGGGCAAGGCCCAGGGCGAGCGGCGGACGGTCCGCCTCGACACCCGTCTGGGGGGCGCTGCCATGCGCGCCGACCTGAGCTATGGCGCGGACGCAGCGGCGCGTTTCGACCTCGCGGGCGTCGATTACCGCCTGAAAGGCGTGCAGCTCGCGGTCGGAACCGGGCTGCCGAAGAGCGCAGAGGGTTCCGGATTGCGCGTTCTGGTCCGGTCGCCGAGCCTGGATCTGGCACCCTGGGCCGACGTCTTCGCCGTTGCCGCCGGCGGCGGACGCGAAGGTATCGGAATGGACGTCAAAGCGCTGGACGTGCAGGTGGGACAGGTACTGTGGGAAGGCAAGGCGAAAGGCCCCGTGGCGGTGCAGGCGGTCTCGCGCACGGGCGGCTTCCGGGGCGTGATCGATTCGGACTACGTGAAGGGTGGATTCGACGCGGACATGGCCGGCGGGCGGTTATCCAACGTCAAGGCCGACCTCGATTTCGTCAAACTGTCCCGGCTGGACGAGAAAGCGGTCGCTTCGACCGATTCCTGGCTGGACACCCTGCATCCGGGCAGCGTACCGTCGCTGAGCCTGGTCGGCCGCCATGTGCTCTGGCACGGGTTCGACGTCGGTCGGCTGCAGGTCGAGGTGGACAGCCAGGCGCGCGGCATTACCCTGCGTTCGGCCAGCTTGCGTTCCGACAATCACGAACTTGCCGTCGAGCGGGGCGAATGGACGCGCCAGGGCGGCACCGACAGGACCCGCATCAGCGGCAGGCTCAAGGTGAAGAATTCGGGCATGCTGGCGGCGGTGCTGGGCTACCCGGAAGTCGTCCGGGATACGCCGGCGGACGTGAACTACGCGCTGAACTGGGCGGAGACGCCGTTCGGGGTCTCGTCCGCCAATCTCGCGGGCACGGTCGACCTGAAGCTGGGTAAGGGGGCGTTGCTGAAGGTGGATGTCGGGATCGGCCGGTTCCTCGGCCTGTTCAACGTCGATGCCTTGTGGCGGCGCCTCAGTCTGGACTTCTCCGACCTGTTCGGCGCCGGCATGGCCTACGACGGCATCGCCGGCAAGCTGGACATCGCCGACGGGCGGGCCGAGACCAAGGGTTTCGTGGTCGACGGCGTGGCGGCGAAGATCGTCATCAACGGCGGCGTGAAGCTGGCGACTCGTGAGGTCGACCAGGTCGTGACGGTGATACCCAACACCAGCCTTGCCCTGCCCGTGGCCGGTGTGCTCATGGGCGGTCCGCTCGGGCCGGCGGTGGGGGCTGCGGTGGGGGCCGGCGTGTTCGTCGCCGATAAGATGATGGACGGACAAGTGGAGCGGCTGACCCAGACGCGCTATCTGGTCAAGGGCAGCCTGGACAATCCGGTCATCACGAAGGCGTCGGGCGATACGCCGCAGGAATGACGCCGGGACGGCAAAGAATCGATTGAATTATTATCCTCGGAAAACCGCAGGGCTGAGCCGGGAGCTCTCGAACTTTGACAACTCCCGGCGTGGGGTTTTGTCCCATTTTGGTTGGCCGTCATGCCGGCACGGCTTGCCGGACCCATCCGCCGGGAGCGGATTTGCATATACCCGACGGGCGGCAGGCAGGATGGCCTGCCATGAGGCCGTGCCGGGGCGATGGCCTGGCGTTTGCTTGGCGGCAGTCAGGCCCGTTTGAGGGGCCAGCCGTCGAAAGCCACCTGCGTTGCTGGTGGATCGTTACTGGTAGAGAGATTAAGGAATGAAGAAAATGATTTGTGCAGCGGTTCAAATGGCTTCCGGACCGGCGGTCGGGGCGAATCTGCTGGAGGCCGGCCGTCTGGTCAAGCAGGCCGCGGCCGCCGGCGCCAAGCTGGTGGTCCTGCCGGAAAATTTCGCGATCATGGGCATGACGGAAACCGACAAGCTCGGCGTGGCGGAAACCGATGGCAGCGGGCCGATCCAGGAATTTCTCGCGGGTGCGGCCGAGCGCCACAAGGTTTGGCTGGTCGGCGGGACGATGCCGATGAGTGCGGGGGACGGCCGGGTGCGGGCATCGTGTCTGGTCTATGACGACCACGGGCGCCGGGTCGGCCGCTACGACAAGATCCATCTGTTCGATGTCGTGGTGCCGGGCACCGAGGAGACCTACCGCGAATCCCTGACCATCGAACCCGGCACCGAGCCGTTGGTGCTGGATTCGCCGTTCGGCGCGCTGGGTGTCGCCATCTGCTACGATTTGCGGTTTCCCGAGCTGTTCCGCCGCATGGCGCAGAAGGGGCTGGACCTGCTCGCTGTGCCGGCGGCGTTCACCGCGCGCACCGGTGCGGCGCACTGGGAGATCCTGGTCCGGGCGAGGGCGGTGGAGAATCTCTGCTATACCGTGGCGTCCAACCAGGGCGGCTTCCATCTGAACGGGCGCGAGACCTTCGGTCACAGCATGGTGGTCGATCCTTGGGGCAAGGTGCTGGCGTCGCTGCCCACGGGCGCCGGCATCGTCTGCGCCGAAATCGACCGCGAGCGGTTGGCCCAGGTGCGCGCCTCCTTCCCGGTGCTCGAACACCGGCGCTTGCATTGCGCCTGAGCGCCCATAGCAACGATTTGAGTAATCATGGCAAATGAAATCGTAGCGATCGCCGAACGAGCGATCCTGGAACCCTGCGGCCTGATCCCGCAGGATATCGAAAAGGTCCTCGCCCGGATGGCGGGCGAGGCGGTGGACGATGCCGACGTCTATCTCCAGTCCAGCCATTACGAGTCCTGGTCGCTGGAAGACGGCATCGTCAAGGAGGGTTCCTACGGCATCGAACAGGGCGCCGGACTGCGCGCGGTGTCGGGCGAGAAGACCGGCTTCGCCTACAGCGACGAACTGGCGCTGCCGGTGCTGCTGGAGGCGGCGCACAATGCAGGCAGCATCGCCCGCGGCGGCCATGCCGCCCGCATCGCCGTTCCCGGCGGCCAGGACGCGCCACGGCTGTATGCCCCGGTCGATCCGCTGGGCTCCCTGTCCGCCGAAGCCAAGATCGACCTGCTGCGCAGCCTCGACGCCGAAGCCCGCCGCGCCGATCCCCGCGTCGAGCAAGTGTTCGTCAGCCTCTCCGGCGGCTATTCCTCGGTGCTGATCTTCGGCTTGGACGGTACGATGCACGGCGACGTGCGGCCGATGGTGCGGCTCAACGTCAGCGTCATCGTCGAAAGCGACGGCCGGCGCGAACAGGGCAGCGCCGGTGGCGGCGGACGTACCGACTACGGTTTCTTCTTCGAACAGGACCGGGCGCTGGGCTATGCGCGCGAAGCGGTGCGCCAGGCCTTGGTCAACCTGGAGGCCGGCGACGCCCCGGCCGGCACCATGACCGTGGTGTTGGGCCCCGGCTGGCCCGGCATCCTGCTGCACGAGGCGATCGGCCACGGCCTGGAAGGCGATTTCAACCGCAAGGGCACGTCCGCCTTCAGCGGCCGGGTCGGCGAGCGGGTGGCCTCGCCCCTGTGCACGGTGGTGGACGACGGCACCCTGGCGAACCGCCGCGGCTCATTGAACATCGACGACGAAGGCACCCCCACCCGCCAGACCGTGCTGATCGAAAACGGCATCCTCAAGGGCTACATGCAGGACAAGCTCAACGCCCGCCTGATGGGCGTGGCGCCCACCGGCAACGGCCGCCGCGAATCCTACCAGTGCCTGCCCATGCCGCGCATGACCAACACCTACATGCTGCCGGGCGAGCACGCGCCGGAGGAAATCATCGCCTCCGTGTCCAAGGGCCTGTATGCCCGCAATTTCGGCGGCGGCCAGGTCGACATCACCTCCGGCAAGTTCGTGTTCTCCGCCAGCGAGGCCTATCTGATCGAGGACGGCCGCATCACCCGCCCGGTGCGCGGCGCCACTCTGATCGGCAACGGGCCGGACGTACTGACGCGGGTCAGCATGGTCGGCAACGACCTGGAACTCGACCCGGGCGTGGGAACCTGCGGCAAGGACGGGCAGAGCGTGCCCGTGGGGGTCGGCCAGCCGACCCTGAAGATCGACGGATTGACGGTGGGAGGCACCAGTGTCTGAGACGAATACCAACAGCGGGCAGCGCGCGAAACTCGAATCGCTCGAGGGCCTGACCCGGTTCTGCCTGGACCAGGCGGTGAAACAGGGCGCGAGTGCGGCTGAAGTCGGCTGCAGCGCCGACCAGGGCCTCTCGCTCACCGTCCGGCTGGGCGAAGTGGAAACCATCGAGCACCATCGCAGCCAGGGCCTCGGGATCACGGTCTATTACGGACTGCGCAAGGGCTCGGCCAGCACCACGGACCTCAGCGAGCATGCCCTGGCCGAAACCGTAGGCGCGGCCTGCCGCATCGCCCGCTACGGCGCGGAAGACCCCTGTGCCGGCCTGCCCGAAGCGGAGCTGCTGGCCAAGGACATTCCGGAACTCGACCTCTACCATCCGTGGGCGCTGGACGCGGACCAAGGCATCGAACTGGCCCTGGCCTGCGAAACCGCGGCGCGCGGCTATTCCGATGCCATCACCAATTCGGAAGGGGCCAGCCTCAACGCCTTCGAAGGCGTGCGGGTACTGGGCAACAGCTTGGGCTTCCTGCACGGCTACGCCAGCAGCCGCCACAGCCTGTCGTGTTCCGTGATCGGCGAGAGCGAGGGCGGCATGCAGCGCGACGACTGGTGGACCGTGGCGCGCAATCCGGCCGAACTGGAAGCCGCCGAGGCGGTAGGGCGCAAGGCCGCCGAGCGCACCGTGCGCCGCCTCGGCGCGCAGGGCCTGTCGACCCGGCAATGCCCGGTACTGTTCGCCGCCGACGTGGCTTCCAGCCTGCTCGGCCATCTGATCGCGGCGATCCGCGGCGGCAATCTCTACCGCAAGTCCTCGTTCCTGCTCGATGCTCTGGGCCAGCGCATCTTCCCCGAGTTCGTCCACATCCACGAACTGCCGCACCTGCCTCGCGGGCTCGGCAGTGCGCCGTACGATGCCGAAGGCGTGGCGACGCGGGCGCGGGACCTGGTCCGGAACGGCGTGCTCGAATCCTATGTGCTGAGCACCTATTCCGCCCGCAAGTTGGGGATGCAAACGACCGGCAATGCCGGCGGCGTCCACAACCTGATCCTCGACCCGGGCAATGAGGATTTCGATGCCCTGGTGCGGCGGATGGGCACCGGGCTGATCGTCACCGAACTGCTGGGACAGGGCGTCAACATCGTCACCGGCGACTACTCGCGTGGCGCGGCGGGCTACTGGGTCGAGAACGGCGAAATCCGGTTCCCGGTCGAGGAAATCACGATCGCCGGCAATCTCAGAGACATATTCGGCCACGTCGCCGCCATCGGCAACGACGTCGACCTGCGGGGCAACGTCCGCACCGGATCGATACTGATCGAATCCATGACGGTAGCGGGGAATTGACAGGCCGCACGCCGGGTTTGCGAGTCATGCGTCTCATCGCCGGCGGACCTTCGCCCAGCGCATCGTCATGACGAAATCCGGGTGCAACGGGTCTTCGGCCTGCTAAGGATATTCGAGTGTCAAAGTTACTCTATTTCAATATACCCTCGACGGGACACGTCAATCCGACGCTTCCGGTCATACGCGAGCTCGTCAGCCGGGGCCACGAGGTCGTCTACGTCAACACCGAAAGCCACAGGGCCGCCATCGAGGCGACGGGAGCGAAGTTCATTCCGTACCCGGAGTCGGACTTCATGGAAAGCTATATGGATGAGAGCGCCGGTCGAGGCGATATCGTCCGGAACATGTACGATCTGGTCAGGTTGAGCGAAAAGCTTTATCCCTATTGCCAGGAATTGATCCGATCGGAAAGCCCCGACGGTTTGATACACGACTCCCTGGCAAGTTGGGGAATGCTGGCCGGAAAGCATGCCGGAATCCCCAGGGTGGCGTTCTTCACCACCTTTGTGCTGACAGCAAAAACCTATCGGCCGAAACTGAGGGTGGCGCTGGATTTGCTTGTCAAATATTGCCTTGTTATTCCCGAATATTTGCTATTTTCGGCAAGGATGAGGGCTCGGCAGGGCATATTTCCAGCCTCCCTGCCGGCTGCCGGCATGTGTATTGGCGACCTCAACATCGTTTTTACATCGCGGGAATTTCAGCCGAGCGGCTTGCTGTTTTCGGAAGATTACAAATTTGTCGGTCCGACAGTTCAGCACAGGAAAGAACATGCCGACTTCGATTACTCGAGCCTGAACAAGCGCCCGCTCGTCTACATCTCGCTGGGAACGCTGGCGCGCAATCCCGGGTTTTTCCGGACATGTTTTGAAGCGTTCGGCCAGGAAGACGGTCTTTTTATCCTGTCCGTCGGGAAGCAGGCTGACATATCGGAGCTCGGCGCCGTTCCCGGCAATTTCATAGTCAGACAGTCGGTACCTCAGCTCGGCATTCTGCAAAGAGCCGATATATTCGTGACTCATGGCGGACTCAATAGCGTGCATGAAAGCCTCATGCATGGCGTGCCGATGATCGCCATCCCCCAGCAGCCGGAACAGGCGGTGGTCGCCGTGGAAATGGAAAGGCATGGGGCAGGAATTGCGCTGCAGACGTCGCCGCCTTATGGCACGGTGGACGCCGAGAGTTTGCGGAAAGCCTTGAAAACCATCCTGTCGTCGCCGGACTATCGGAAGCGGGCCCACAGTCTGGGAAACAGCCTGGACCGTTCCGGAGGCGTGGAGGCTGCGGTCGAACATATTGCCGGATATCTGGGAGAGCGCAGGTCTGCTGCGGCTTGAGCCGAAAGTAACTTCGGCCAGCCGCGGATAAAGCTATTGCCCAGCCAGACTAGGTGGATGGATGAGCGGGGATTCTCCCGTCAGCCTTTTGCTTCCAGCAGCTCCGCAACAAGTTTGAGCTGAGCCGAATACTGAGGCATTGCCGGAATCTTCCAGGCTCTTCCCGTCACCTGGGCGAGCAGGTTATTCAGCCAGAGCCTGTTGGACCGTGCCTGCTGGATGACGAATTGATGGGACGATTCGTCGCCGACGATATAAAAGTTTTCAAGCCACACTTCAATCGTTTCCGATTCGCCCGCAAGGTTGATTGCGACGTAAGCTTTTCGTGTCTCGATGTCGAACGCAAAATAAGTCAGCTCCGCGATGCCCTTGAGAATAATGTTTGCGACCCACAAAACCAGGAATTTCGGGGTCCACTTGATCGCGAGTTTGACGAGGCTGGCTTTGTAGCTCATATCTCGAATTTATAGAGGGTGACGGGGCATTCGAATTGTAGCTGCACTTTGCTTCGGCAGGCAAGAGGGAGGCAGGGCGGTTCAGACATCAGCCCGGACAGGGGGAAACGGTTAAAAGGTATTCTTCCAGCAGCGCCATAATATCGGTATCGCAAGCCCCGCAACCGGAGCATGCGCCCGTCGCTCTCGATATCCCGTCGATATCAATAACGCCCTTATCGAATTGCCGCCTGATTTGCTGGGCGGTCGTGCCGCTGCAGCGGCAAATCACATCGTGTCTCTCGTCCGGGATTGCGTTACCCATCGCCATGCGCCAATTTCAGGTAGGTCCGATTAGCGCAGCGTAATCGGACGAATGTCATTCACCGCCACCTACCGAAACTCCAACGTCGCCGCACCAATCCGCCGAATAAACCCCTTCCGCAACGTATCGGTGAAAGGTGGAATAGTTCGCGTAGGTCCGATTAGCGCAGCGTAATCGGACGAATGTCATTCGCCGCCACCTATCGAAACTCCAACGTCGCCGCACCAATCCGCCGAATAAACCCCTTTCGCAACGTACCGGTGAAAGGTGGAATAAGGCCAATCCTGTACACGCATGACATGTCCATGTTTAAGTGGATTCACATGCACATAATCCACATGCCGTTGATAATCAGCATCATCTCGGATCAAATGCTCCCAATAATGACGCTGCCATATTCCGCGTTCCCCGGCAGCTTTGCGGATATCCGACCGGCGTTCGGTTTTGGGCAATGCACGCGAGAATCCGCTCTTGATCAAGCGCCATCGTAGGCTGAAATCGCTATCGCCGGGCGGCAAGGTCCACACACAATGCAAGTGATCCGGCAACACCACCCAGGCATCGATTCGGAAAGGGTGACGCGAACGTACTCGCCTCACCGTCTCGCGTAACAAGCCGATCTCGCGGACCAGTAGATCGTTGCCGTAGCGCTGCAGCAAATTGACCGTAAAGAACCAAGTACCGCCGGGCACGAACGCGCGTCGATAGTTTGGCATGTCCGTTTTCCGCTCTTGAAGTAAGCGTTATCGCCGACGCCGGCCATTCGTCCGATTACGCTGCGCTAATCGGACCTACGCGGGCTATCTATCAAAATTACGCTCCCGCATTTCTTCGCAAACCCCGTCAATACTTGGAAACATTGAACCTGCTGTGATACCCATGAAGCGCAAGTCTGTCATAGCAAGTTCTCGTTCATTGGCAGGTATATCTACTGCCTCGAGTAGACTAATGTCCGCCTCTGCTTCCTTCTCTAAGATATACGCTTCGATATCGTGCAAATTGGTTACAGTTGTAACCGCTTGTTGTGGGACTAGCCGTGGATTACCAATGGCGATGAACTCCATCACCGAGAGATGGGGAAAAGGTGGATCGAGGGTTTGGACTTGTCTATATCTTTTCTGCCATTCGCGATTATTGAACATATAAATACGGACCAACTCTTCTCCGCGATATCCGATTGGCCTGTCTCTAAATGCAAAAAATGCAGCCACATAAGGAGAATGTGACCAATCAAGCAAAGGTGTGGGGTAGCCGTGGTGCTGTAGCAGATTGAAAAATGCGCCATTCTGATCTGGCACCGTCAGATCGAAGAAGTGAGACGTGATCGCGCTCAGTCTTTGATGTAACTGCTTGACATCTTTGGCTATGAACTCGCTTATTCTGTAACGACCCCGGCGGTGGAACGACGTGCGGAGTCTCCATGGCTTTTGCTGGCCACGAAATAGATATCCATTTTTTGAGATCGTGGCAACGTATAATTTAAAGTCCGGCCAAGACATCCGTTGTCCTTCAATCTTTGACTCTGCGCTTTCCGGTGGCCGTTCTAAAACCGCTCTCAGAGTCACGCCGATATCAGAGACCCCATCTATAGTGAGTGTTTCGCCAGATAGGTTCAGATTAACTTCGGCTTTCGTGGAATAGGATGTGCCTGGCGGGTATAACTCCTTAATCTCATCCCAGGACGTCCGATCGCCAGTACGCGGGTCGATTGGGAAAGTATATGCAGTCGCTGAATGCTCCGTGCCTTTGGATTCGGTTCGCAGGTAGACAGCGGTACCCGGGATGTCTGGCAATTCGGGTTGCATGTATGCGACGCCTTCGTAATGATCATCGACTTCGTCGATATTGATCATTAGCTTTCCTGTAGTGCTGCCTTCATAGCTTCCGAGCCACTGACCCCTCACAAGGCACCTCCGCTTTTAGGCATAAGTTGCTACGAAAGAATTACTAATTAGAGCACTATACAGAATAGAACGCCGCGCAATGACGCTCCGTGCAATCTCTCAGTCTTTCTAAAACCATCTAAGCCGATTCGCCCCCACATGGTCGATCACTTGTTTCCACCCTTACCACCATGACCTTCAAGGCGAATCAGGTCTCCGCCCCCGCTCCAACAACGGCGCCAAAAACCTCCCCGTATGCGAATCCGGATTCGCCGCGACTTGTTCCGGCGTACCTTCCGCCACCAAGCGCCCGCCGCCTTCGCCGCCTTCGGGGCCGAGGTCGATGATCCAGTCGGCGGTCTTGATGACGTCCAGGTTGTGTTCGATGACGATGACGGTGTTGCCGCGGTCGCGCAGTTCGTGCAGGACGTTGAGGAGCTGCTGGATGTCGTGGAAATGCAGGCCGGTGGTGGGTTCGTCGAGGATGTACAGGGTCTTACCGGTGTCGCGCCGCGACAGCTCGCGGGCCAGCTTGACGCGCTGGGCTTCGCCGCCGGACAGGGTGACGGCGTTCTGGCCCAGGGTGACGTAGGAGAGGCCGACTTCCATCAGCATCTGGAGCTTGCGCGCCACCGCCGGGATGGCCGAGAAGAACGCCGCGGCTTCCTCCACCGTCATCGCCAGCACTTCGTGGATGGTCTTGCCCTTGAAGCGGATTTCCAGGGTTTCGCGGTTGTAGCGCTGGCCCTTGCAGACGTCGCAATGCACGAATACGTCGGGCAGGAAGTGCATTTCCACCTTGATGACGCCGTCGCCGGCGCAGGCTTCGCAGCGTCCGCCCTTGACGTTGAAGCTGAAACGGCCGGGCGTGTAGCCGCGCGAACGCGCTTCCGGTGTCGCCGCGAACAGCTCGCGGATCGGCGTGAACAATCCGGTGTAGGTGGCCGGATTGGAGCGGGGCGTCCGCCCGATCGGGCTCTGGTCGATGTCCACCACTTTGTCGAAGTGCTCCAGCCCTTCGATTCCGTTACAGGCCGCCGGGGTCAGCGAGGCGCCGTTGAGTTCGCGGGCGGCGGCGGGGTAGAGGGTGTCGTTGACCAGGGTGGACTTGCCCGAGCCGGATACGCCGGTCACGCAGACCAGCAGCCCGACCGGGATCGACACGTCGAGCGATTTGAGGTTGTTGGCGCCGGCGCCGCGCACCGCCAGCCGGCGCTCGGGATCGGGCGGATTGCGTTCGGCCGGTACGGCGATGCGGCGCTGGCCGGAGAGGTA
This sequence comes from Methylococcus mesophilus, assembly GCF_026247885.1. Classification (NCBI taxonomy): domain Bacteria; kingdom Pseudomonadati; phylum Pseudomonadota; class Gammaproteobacteria; order Methylococcales; family Methylococcaceae; genus Methylococcus; species Methylococcus mesophilus. The sequence continues at coordinate 3,170,286 of NZ_CP110921.1, forward strand.
CTGGCCGGTAATCGATTCCGGCGCGGCCATCACATCTTCCGGCGTGCCCTGGGCGATGACCCGACCGCCGTGCACGCCGGCGCCGGGGCCGATGTCGACCACGTGGTCGGCCAGCCGGATTGCGTCCTCGTCGTGCTCGACCACGATCACGGTGTTGCCGATGTCGCGCAGCCGGATCAGGGTGTCGAGCAGCCGCTGGTTGTCGCGCTGGTGCAGGCCGATGGACGGCTCGTCCAGCACGTACATGACGCCGACCAGGCCGGCGCCGACCTGGCTGGCCAGGCGGATGCGCTGGGCCTCGCCGCCGGAGAGTGTATCGGCGCTGCGGTCCAGGCTGAGGTAGTCCAGCCCGACGTTGATGAGGAACTGCAGCCGGGCGCGGATTTCCTTGACGATCTTGGCCGCCACCTCGCCGCGCCGCCCGCTCATTTCGAGCCCGTCGAAGAACTCCAGCACGCGCCGGACCGGAAGATGGGTGAGTCCCGGCAGGTTGGTGTCGCCCACGAAAACGTGGCGGGCGCCGCGGTTGAGGCGGGTGCCTTCGCAGGCGGGGCAGGGCTTGCTCGACAGGTACTTGGCCAGCTCCTCTCGGACCAGGGTGGAATCGGTCTCGCGGTAGCGCCGCTCCATGACCGGGATCACGCCTTCGAAGGTGTAGCGCTGGACGAGGGCGGTGCCCTTCGGCGACATCAGTTTGAACGGAATCACTTCGCTGCCGCTGCCGTGTAGGATCACCTCCCGCACATGTAAGGGCAGGCTGGAAAACGGCTCCTCCGGATCGAAGCCGTAGTGCTCGGCCAGCGACTGGATCATGCCGTAGTAATAGGCATTGCGGCGGTCCCAGCCGCGCACCGCACCGCCGGCCAGGCTCAGTTCCGGATTGTGGACGATCAGGCCGGGATCGAAATACTGCTTGACCCCGAGGCCGTCGCATTCGGGACAGGCGCCGCGCGGGTTGTTGAACGAGAAGATCCGCGGCTCGAGTTCGCTCAGCGAGTAGCCGCAATGCGGGCAGGCGTACTTGTCCGAATAGACGATCTCTTGAGCCTCGTCGTCCATGGAGGCGGCGATGGCGATGCCTTCGGCCAGCTTGAGCGCGGTTTCGAACGACTCGGCCATGCGCAGGGCCAGGTCGGAGCGCACCTTGAAGCGGTCGACGATCACCTCGATGCTGTGCTTCTTGCGCAGGTCGAGCTTGGGAGGCTCGTCCAGCTCGTACACCGCGCCGTCGATACGGGCACGGATGAAGCCGCGTCCCCGCAGCTCTTCCAGCACCTGCACGTGCTCGCCCTTGCGCTCGCTTACCACCGGCGCCAGCAGCATCCAGCGCGAGCCCTCCGGCTGGGCCAGGATGTGGTCCACCATCTGGCTGATGGTCTGCGCCTCCAGCGATACCCCGTGCTCCGGGCAGCGCGGAATCCCGGCGCGGGCGAACAGCAGGCGCAGGTAGTCGTAGATTTCGGTGATGGTGCCGACGGTGGAGCGCGGATTGTGCGAGGTCGATTTCTGCTCGATGGAGATCGCCGGCGACAGCCCCTCGATGTGGTCGACGTCCGGTTTTTCCATCATGGACAGGAACTGGCGGGCGTAAGCCGACAGCGATTCGACGTAGCGCCGCTGGCCTTCCGCGTAGATCGTGTCGAAGGCGAGCGAGGACTTGCCCGAGCCCGACAGCCCGGTGATCACGATCAGCTTGTCGCGCGGAAGATCGAGGTCGATGTTCTTGAGATTGTGGGTTCTGGCGCCCCGGATGCTGATGAGGTCCATGCGCTCGCTGCGTGGTTAAACGCCCGAATATAAGGGTTTTGGTGGCGCTTTGGCAAAGCGGTGCAGCGACGGTTCGAAACCGGCTGGAACTGCCGGACGGAGGTGCTGCGCCTGGTGTAACATCAAGACTCGATCCGGCGCTTCTCGCCCCATCCTGGAGGGACGTCATGCACGAACCGAATCTGCACCCCTGGCATCATGTTCCGGCCGGCTCCGTTCCGGAGCTTCTCGGCGTCGACGCAGCACGAGGGCTCGGTGAAAGCGAAGTCGAGCGGCGGCGCGAGCGCCACGGTCCCAACCGACTTACGCCCAAGCGGGGCAAAAGCGCCATCGCCCTGTTCCTGTCCCAATTCCACCACCCGCTCATCTACATTCTCCTGGTTTCCGCCGGCGTAACGGGCTTCCTCAAGAGCTGGGTGGATTCCGCCGTCATCTTCGGCGTTGTTTTCGTCAATGCGGTAATCGGCTTCATCCAGGAGATCAACGCGCTGCGGTCCATCGATGCATTGGCGCGGGCACTCAGTCAGAGCGCGGCAGTCCTGCGGGAGGGGAGCCGGCGGGTAGTACCGGCCGAGGATCTGGTGCCCGGCGACCTCGTGTTTCTGCAGTCCGGCGACAAGGTGCCGGCGGATCTGCGCCTGCTGCGTCACAAGGAACTGCAGATCGATGAATCGACCCTGACCGGTGAATCGGTGCCGGTCGAGAAGGGATCCGCCGCTTTGCCGGTCGATACCCTCCTGGCCGACCGCAATAACATGGCCTATTCCTCCACCCTGGTGAGCTATGGGACCGGCGTCGGAATCGTCGTCGCCACCGGCGATGCCACGGAAATCGGGCGTATCAATCGGATGATCCGGGAGGCCGGCGAACTGGAAACGCCCTTGATCCGCAAGATCGGCCATTTCAGCCGGGTGCTGATGTGGTTCATCGTCGCGCTCGCGGCGCTCACCTTCCTGGCCGGCTATTGGCGCGGTGAAGACCTGGTAGGGACGTACATCGCCTCGGTGGCGCTGGCGGTTGCCGCGATTCCGGAAGGATTACCGGTGGCCGTGACCATCACCCTGGCCATCGGCGTGCGGCGCATGGCCGGCCGCCACGCCATCATCCGCAAGCTGCCGGCAGTGGAGACCCTTGGCGGCACCACCATCATCTGTTCGGACAAGACCGGAACCCTCACCCAGAACCAGATGACCGTCAAAGCCGTCCGTGCAGGCGGAGACCGGTTCGAGGTGGGCGGTTCCGGCTATGCCCCCGAGGGTGAGTTCCGCTGCGATGGCAGCGAGATCGATCCCGCCGGCTATCCGGTCCTGCTGGAAACCCTCAAAGCCGGTTTGCTTTGCAACGACGCCCGGCTGGTGCGGGAGGACGGGCTCTGGCGAATCGAAGGGGATCCCACCGAAGCGGCGCTGCTGGTCTGCGCCCACAAGGTGGGCCTGCATCAGGGGGCCACGACCGAGTCGCACCCCCGCTTGGATGCCATTCCCTTCGAATCTGCGCATCAGTTCATGGCGACCCTTCACCATAACCGGGCCGAAAATGCCCGCCACGTGTATCTGAAGGGTTCCGTGGAAAGCATTCTGAGCCGCTGCGGTTCGGCCTTCGGCAGGGGCATGGTGCCGGAACCGCTCGATCCGGACGCCATCCATCGCGAAGTGGACGCCATGGCGGCTCAAGGCCTGCGAGTTCTGGCATTCGCCCGCGGCGAGCGGTTGTCCGACGATCCCACGGTGGAGCATGTGCATGTGAGCGCCGGCCTGAGCTTTCTCGGCCTGCAAGGCATGATCGATCCGCCCCGGCCCGAGGCGGTCCGGGCCGTCGCTTCTTGCCGTGCCGCGGGCATCGGGGTGAAGATGATCACCGGCGACCACATCGGCACCGCCGTCGCGATCGCGGCGCAGATCGGCCTGAACGGCGAGGGTACGAAGGTGAATGCCATCGACGGCAGAGCCTTGGCCGCGATTCCTGACCCGGCGCTGCCCGAGGTCGCCGAGCGGACGGCGGTGTTCGCCCGAGTCGCGCCGGAGCAGAAGCTGCGCCTCGTCCAGGCGCTGCAGGAGCGCGGCCATATCGTCGCCATGACCGGGGACGGGGTGAACGATGCTCCCGCGCTGCGCCAGGCCAACATCGGCGTGGCCATGGGCATCACCGGCACCGAGGTGTCCAAGGAGGCCGCCGCCATGGTCCTCACCGACGATAACTTCGCTTCGATCGCTGCCGCCGTGGAGGAGGGGCGGGGCGTCTACGACAACCTGGTGAAATTCATTACCTGGACCCTCCCCACCAACATCGGCCAGGGCTTGGTGATTCTGATCGCGGTGTTCGCGGGTATCGCCCTGCCCATCCTTCCTGGGCAAATCCTCTGGATCAACATGACCACCGCCGTGCTTCTCGGCCTGCCCTTGGCCTTCGAGGCCAAGGAGCCGGACATCATGCGGCGGCCGCCGCGCCATCCCGAGCAGCCTATCCTCACCCGCGGACTGGTGTTCCGCACCTTCTGGGTGGGGCTGCTGCTGTGCGCGGGTTCGTTCGGCTTGTTCGAATGGGAGCTGAGCCACGAGGACAGCGTCGACAAGGCGCGTACCGCAGCGGTCAACTTCTTTTGCGTCGGCCAGGCCTTCTATCTGCTCAACTGCCGCTCCCTCAGCCATTCGATGCTGAAGTTGGGCGTGTTTTCCAACCCTTGGATCTGGGGCGGGATCGGCGCGATGCTGCTGGCGCAGGCCGGCTTCGTCTACGCGCCAGTCATGCACTGGCTGTTTCATTCCGAGCCCATCGGACCGGACGAATGGCTGCTGACCCTGGCGGGAGGCGCCGTGATCTTCTGGGCGGTAGGTCTGGAGAAACTCGCTTCCCGGTTCCTTTTCCGAGTCAGGAGACAGTCATGATCGTCCGAAGCGGCACTACCCTATGGCGGGCCTTGCGTAGCGACTGGCCCGCCTTGCTCTATTTCCTGGCGCTGGCGCTGCTGGCTGAGTTCATCTACGAGTACACCCGCCTGGAACACACCGCGCTCCCGTTGCTGCCGGTGAGCGTCCTGATCACCGCCATGTCGATCTTCCTCGGATTCCAGGTCAACCAGTGCTATGAGCGCTGGTGGGAAGCGCGGCGCCTGTGGGGGCAGCTGGTCAACGTGAGCCGGTCGTTCGGGCGCCAGGTCACGACCTTGCTGACATCAAAGCGCATCGCGGCAATCGCGGACGAGGCTCAGGCTGAGGCGTTGCAGCGGGAACTGCTCCACCGGCAGATCGCCTACGTCAATGCATTGCGCATCGGTCTGCGCTCCGGCGGCGGCCTGGCGGAGGAAGACTGGCGAATTTTCGGCGGCTGGCTCGGGGCGAGCGAACTGGAGCGGTTGCGGCATGCGCGCAATGTGCCGACACAGCTGATCCAGCGCCAGGCCGAAAGGCTGGCCGAAATCGTCGGCACCGCCTGGGCAGAGCAGCAGATTTTGTTGCAGATCGACGATTCCCTCAATCTGCTCTATGACATCCAGGGAGGCTGCGAACGCATCAAACGCACCGCGTTTCCCGACCGTTTCCGGTTTCACACCCATGCCTTCGTCTGGCTGGTCGCCAGCCTGATCCCGTTCAGTCTGATCCAGACCGACCAGCGCTTCGACGCGGTGGCCATCGTCATGGAGACGTTGCTGGCTTTCGTGTTCGTCACCATCGAGCGGCTCGGCTCGGAACTGCGCGACCCGTTCGAGAACCACGTCAACGACACGCCCATGTCGGCACTATGCCGCACCGTTGAAATCGATCTCAGGCAGCAGCTCGGCGAAACCGAAATCCCGCCGCCGCTGGATCCTGTGAAAGGCGTCCTGATGTAGACGCCAGTCCTGCCGGCGGGTTGCCGGACGCCCCAGGGTGCGGTGAAGCTGGTACCATTAGAAGTTTGGAAGCGCCCCTCAAGGAGACGCACTCGTGCGCCACACTATCGATATCGACAGCCCGATGACCCGCACCGAAATCCGGGCTGCCATTTCGCTCGCGGCGATCTATATGTTCCGCATGCTGGGCTTGTTCATGATCCTGCCCGTTTTCTCGATCTATGCGCGAGACCTGCCCGACGCGACGCCGGCCTTGATCGGCTTGGCCATCAGCGCCTACGGCCTGACCCAGGCCGTGTTCCAGATTCCCTTCGGCATCTGGTCGGACCGCTTCGGGCGCAAGCCGCTCATCGTCATCGGCCTCCTGATGTTCGCCGCCGGCAGCGTCATGGCGGCGGTGGCCGATTCGATCTACGGCATCGTCGCGGGCCGCGCGCTGCAGGGGGCGGGCGCCGTCGCCGGGGTGGTCATGGCGCTGGCCGCCGACCTCACCCAGGAGGAGCACCGCACCAAGGCGATGGCACTGATCGGTATCAGCATCGGCATCTCCTTCGCGTTTTCCATGGTAGCCGGCCCGGTACTGTCCGGCTGGATCGGCGTCAAGGGCATCTTCTGGACCGTCGCCGGCTTGGCGCTGCTGGGCATCGCCGTGCTCTACACCGCAGTGCCCACGCCGCGCTTGCTCCGCTTCCACCGCGACACCGAGGCGCAGCCTGCGCGCTTTGCCAGCGTGCTGGCCAATCCGGAACTGGTGCGTCTGGATTTCGGCATCTTCGCCCTCCACGCCATCCTGACCGCTACCTTCGTCGCTCTGCCGCTGATTCTGCGCGACGAGTTGCATATGGACACGCCGGACCACTGGAAGATCTATCTGCCGGTGTTCGTGCTGTCGCTGGTCAGCATGGTGCCGTTCGTGATCGTGGCCGAGAAGAAGCGGCAAATGAAGCCGGTTTTTCTGTTCTTCATTCTACTGACCGCCGCCGTCGACGCGGGCCTCGCCGGCCTCACGCCGACCACGCTGGGTATCGGAATACTGCTGTACCTGTTCTTCACCGGCTTCAACCTGCTGGAAGCCACCCTCCCTTCGATGATTTCCAAGGTGGCCCCGCCCGACCTCAAAGGCACGGCCATGGGCGTGTATTCCACGACCCAGTTCCTCGGGGCGTTCGTGGGCGGTGCCGGGGCGGGCTGGATTCAGGGGCATTACGGCATTCCGGCCGTGTTCCTGTTCTGTGCCGCCATCGCCCTGGCGTGGCTGGCGGTCGCCTTTGGCATGCAGAAGCCGCGGCACCTGAGCAGCCTCATGGTCAATCTCGGCGAAATCAGCGCCGCCGCGGCGGCCGATCTGTCGGCGCGCCTGCGCGGCGTCCCCGGCATCGCCGATGCCGTGGTCGTCCCCGACGACGGGGTGGCCTATCTCAAAATCGAACGCGAGCGGCTGGACCGGAGCCGGCTCGAAGCATTGCTCAACGAAACGGCGAGCGCCTAGCCGGCCCGCTTAAGGCTTACAACGGAGAATCAAACATGGCCAGTCGAGGCGTCAACAAAGTCATACTCATCGGCAATCTGGGCGCGGACCCGGAAGTGCGTTACATGCCGAACGGCGGCGCGGTCGCCAATCTGCGCATCGCCACCAGCGAATCCTGGAAAGACCAGCAGACCGGCCAGACTCAGGAACGCACCGAATGGCACAGCGTGGTCATGTACCGCCGCTTGGCCGAAATCGCCGGGGAATACCTGAAAAAAGGCAGCAAGGTCTACATCGAAGGGAGCCTTCGGACCCGAAAATGGCAGGACAAGAACACCGGCCAGGATCGCTACACCACAGAAATCATCGGCAATGAAATGCAGATGCTCGACCGCGCCGGCGGGGGCATGGGCGGCGGCGGAGGAATGGGGGCGGGCGAACCGGATTGGGACGCCCCTCCGGCCGGCGGTGGCGCCAAGCCACGCAGTTCGGGTGGCGGATATGGCGGTGGCAGTACCGGGGGGAGCGGTGCCGGAAGCAGCCAGTTCGACGAAGGATTCGACGACGACGTGCCGTTTTGAAGCGTCTGTTCTCGGCTGTGCTTCGATGGGTTATTCCGCCGGGTTTGACGGCCGGGTTACCCTGATTTCGTTGGGAGATACCACATCGTAAACGATGCCGCGCCAAGTGATGCGCCGGGTCATGCAGGAAGCGACGATATTGTACAAATAGACGAGGGTTACGAGGGGAGCGGTGGACACGAAGGCCAGGCGTGTCCGGATCAGGCTGGCACTGTAAACCTCGGGCAGGCAATATGTCGCCAGAGTGAGTCTTGACCAGAGGTGGCAGGCCGACAGCGCCATGATCGCCGCCAACAGGATTATCAGACGGCCATCAAAGGTTGCCGAAGTCATTTCGGAAACGGCAACCGCCAATCCTCCCCAGAATACCCCCGTGTACAAGGAGTGCGCCGCCACGACTTGCCACCACATGTCGCGCAAATAGAGCCGGGTCATACTGATCTGGCGGGTCGTGAACTCCAGAACCTGCCTCATATCCAGATCGGCATGCGTTGCGACCAGACACTGGGGGACGAACGTGATCCTGAGTCCGCTGCCGCGAATGGCTTTCGACAGGGACAGGTCGTCGCTCAGCGAGGTCTGCCATATCCGTTCGATCCCAAGCCGCCTGAAATCCTCGGTCCGCACCGCCATGGAGCCGCCCCATGCAAAGAGGGATCGTTCATGCAGCATGACCAGCCCTTGCGCATTCCAGCTTGCCAGAAGAACCGACCAGAAGTTGCTTGCGATGGGGATATGCCAACGGTAGCCCGTAGTCGCGCCGACCGCCGGATCTAGCAGCGGGGCGCACAGGTCGGCCAGCCAACTCGATCGCGGATGTGCGTCCGAATCCGCAAACACCAGAATGTCCGCGTCTTGCTCCACGGCATGAACTGCCGCGCAAAGATTATGTGCCTTCTGGCCGCATTCCTTCGCCAGTCCCCCCACAATCAGCCGCGCCGGCCGGGAACTCTGCGAGATGATGCGTTCTGTGATGGCGTATGCCGCGTCGTTCGAGCTCTCCGTTACAAATACCAACGAATAGTCCAAATATTCCTGATTCAGGAAGGCGCGAATATTGTCTTCGAGGCCGGGTTCGCTCCCTTTACAGGGAACGATGACCGCGGCTTTGGGTTGAAAATGTTCCCTGTCCTGCCCCCGATTTCGAGTGATCCGATAAGATGTGAGCAGCGCCGGAACAACGATTCTTACGAATTGGAGTATTACGAATGCGGTGGCGAAGGCCGTGATCAGAGAGTTCATAGCTGAGTCGCTTCGGGAAGGTGTGAGTATGGATGGATGGATGGAGTTATTCTTATGTCTGCTATCAATAGATAATGTCATCATGCGGTTCCTCTCATCTGAGAGGAGGCGAAGTGACGGATTACATTTCTCTTGCTGGCTATGGATCGGTCTTGCGCGATCATACTACACTGCGTTTGGTAAAGTCCGCAATTATAAAAAATTCTGATTTGTCGCTGCGCGGGTCGGTTGTCAAAGTATTCTTGATACTGACTGAGATCGACGCCTTGTTCAGAAGCCAACGAACAAAGACCCCATAATGAGGTTGTGCATGGTCTGATGCTGGTGGTCAGAGCTGTCTATATACTGGTTCATATAGCCGAGCTCAACCCGGAAACCGGGATCGAACGTCCATCCGCCGCCGATGAATCCGCGATTCTGATTGAACCCAGCCTGGCCGCCCCAATAGGTGCTGTTTATGTTCACAAATACTTCATCCCAGGCGATCATGCTCAATCGAGGCTCAAAATCGAAAGGACGCATATAGCGGAGCATCTGCCGAGGCCGGTAGCGCGGTTGATCCCCTCGCAGGAAGTTTGTCTCGAACATCGTCCGAAAAGTCACGGTTCCGAAATCGGTTGGCAATACATATCGGAATGCCGGCCACACATCCTGCTGTGCTACATAAGGCTGGCCCACGTTCTGAGTGGGCAGATAGGTATAGCCGAGCCATAGCGTGGCCCTGTCGCTGAGAGAATAACCCAATGCAGCGCGCGCCATACCCTGGTACCAATGTTGCCAGTCGTTATCCCAACGCATTTGACCCTCAAGCCATAAGCGTCCCTTTTCAAGACTGGGATCGATGAAGCCGAGACCGCCCTCTGCTACAACTTGTCCCCAACTGCCCCAGTCGTTCGCGGTTATTTCGGCGTTGGCTCCGTTACAAGGGAGCAGAGCAAGAAATACGGCTGAGCAGCTTGCTCGAAAGTTCTGTTTATCTATCGACATGACGTGACCTCGATTTTGAGAGATTGGCGGCTATTTTATAGTTATGTAGCAAACGCTTCGGTCGCGGCATTCGACGGTATATGAAATCTGCTTCCCACAGCCAGTGACCTGGACATCATACTCGCTGTAAAGCTCGCCTAGAGGAATTCCTGGTACTTCTTTTGGTTTTATGACTTTGGTCTGGGTGTGAGTACATTCCAAATCTGTTGCCGCGCGCCGCTCCGCAGTCTGGGTGGCAGTTTTCATGTTCTCTTTCAATAATTCGGCGTCGCTTATGCACCCGGCTGACATTCCGGATAATATGGTTGCCAGGAGCGGAGCAGCGTTCCATTTCAATGCCGGTTTCGAAATATATGTCGGCATAGGTAGTCGAGATTCAATTATTCGCATGGTTGTCCCGGTTCAGGATTTCATCCCGCTAATACGCGGGACCTCGATGGAGGTCGGCAAAGCAGCGGAAGCGCGCGAGCCCCTGGTTTAGCGCGTAAGGTGACGGCGTCATGGCCTCCGTTCTTCTAGATAAGCAGAGCCAATGCCAAGGTGCTTCGTATGGAATCACCGATGCACAGCCGGGCCGTAGTCGATTTCCCGGGCATGGATTGTGATCCCAGACATATGATTCAAAAGAGATGACGTTGTTCGTCGCGTCGGCTTCAAGGGACCGGGAGATTCTGGAGCGATCTGGCCGGTGGGGCGTAAGAACCTGATGCCATCGGAGACTGCAACCAGTATGGTGCTTCCGCCGACATGTGCCCGAGGTGAAACCGTTACTAAGGTTTTCTGGCGTACCCTCACACGTGCTGCAACGCCTTCGTGGGGCAGCCTGGGTCAGGATGAGAATATGCGATGTTGATTGATTCTGCCTCGGTGAGCACTGTATTCGAGCCGTGGTTCGTCATGCGTCTCTTCCAGGCAGTATTTGTCTGTAGCGAAACGGCCGGCCATGAAGGGAGCGTCCCGGAATAGGGGGCCGCGGTCTGGGCTCGTTGCAAACAATCCGTCGCTGAGACCGATGTCATCGATTCGATTGGACGTGCGGGATTTGGGCGAATAGCATTCGAAGTTGAAAGGAACCCGGTTTTCCGGGGAGGTCATCGGATGTCACCCAGCGAGACCGGCTGATGATCGGTCTCTCAATAACAAGAGGATCAAGCGATGAGTCAGCTCCAACTTCCCAAGTCATTCAACCTGGTGTTTTTTGGCGGTACCGGCGATTTGGTCACCCGCAAGCTTCTACCGGGCATGTATCAGTGCGACAGGAATGGTCAGTTGGTACCGGATGGGCGTATCTACTGCCTCGGCAGGCAGGACCTGACGCAGGAGATGTATGTGGCGAAAATCGAGGAAAAAGCCCGTGAGTTCATTCCGACGGTGGACTGGAACGATGAGATGTGGTCAGCATTCCTCTCCCGCTTGCAATATGTCCGGGTGGATGCCGGCGAACCGGCCGGGTATGCCGTTTTGAAGGAGGCTTTGGAGCGAAGTCCGGCAGAGGTGAATGTGTTTTTCCTGTCCGTAGCGCCATCGCTGTTCGCCACCGTCTGCGACAATCTGGCTCGGCAGGGGCTCAACCGGGCGGACTGCCGGGTAGTACTGGAGAAGCCACTGGGACACGATCTCGCCTCCAGTAACGCGATTACAGCGGCGGTGGGTAAGCATTATCGGGAAAACCAGATATACCGGATAGACCATTACCTGGGCAAGGAATCGGTACAGAACCTGATGGCGCTGCGATTTGGCAACGCACTATTCGAGCCCTTGTGGCGGCGGGAATGGATCAGCAATGTGCAGATTACCATAGCCGAAGAGGTCGGGATCGGCAGTCGCGGCGGGTTTTACGAAGGCACGGGGGCGCTGCGCGATATGGTGCAAAACCATCTGCTGCAACTACTTTGCTTTATTGCTATGGAGCCCCCCGTTAGCCTGGATTCCAACGCGATCCGCGATGAAAAACTCAAGGTGTTGGAGTCGCTGATACCATTTAAGGAAGAAGACGTATTCAAGAAGACCGTGCGCGGACAGTATCGCGCCGGCAAGTTGCAGGGAAAACCGGCAGTGGCGTATACCGCAGAAGCCGGCATACCGCCGGACAGCAAGACCGAAACCTTCGTGGCGATCAAGGCCGAGATCGCAAACTGGCGCTGGGCAGGGGTGCCGTTTTACCTCTTCACCGGCAAGCGCCTGCCTACGCGGTTGGCGGAAATCGTGATCAATTTCCGAGATGTTCCCCACCAGATATTTCCTGTGGCGCCAAGCGCTGCTGGGGCGCCAGCAAAGCTGGTGATCCGTCTGCAGCCTGATGAATACATACGTCTTTATTTGTACGCTAAGCAACCGGGCGATACGATGGAACTTCAGCCGGTGTATCTCGACCTGAATTTTGCCGGTGCGTTCAAGAACAAAACACGGCGGGCGGAAGGGTACGAACGTTTGCTGATGGACATTATCCGAGGCAATCAATCGCTGTTCGTGCGGCAGGACGAATTGGAGCAGGCTTGGCGCTGGGTGGAGCCGATCCTGAATGCTTGGGCTTCGGATCCTGCCGGGCCCGCGCTGTACGCGGCCGGTACCTGGGGACCTGCCGCCTCAGCGGAGTTGTTGTCGCGAGACGGGTTCTGTTGGCACGACGAAGAATGACGCCACGCAATAAATAATCCGCTCTTTCAGTGGGAGGCTTGGTGGTATGGCTACAACCGAGCTGCGCCGTCGACGCGTTGGATTGCAAATATCCCCCGGCATAGCCGGGGGATATTTGATAATACGATGCGCTTAAAATATAGATACTGTGTATGCGGAAACCGTTGGCTGGGTATATAGGCAAGGCGGCTGCGCATTGACATGGCCTTCTTGTGGATATGCGCTGCCCGGGCAGCCAGACCCGGTAGGTGGGTTTTGCGGGCCGGTGCAGATATCACAGCCTGCCGGGAATACGCCGGGGTTATTTTGATTATTGAATTCCGATGTAACTGTTATCGCGTTTCCGGAGGAAGGGGTGATCGTCATGCTATAGTTAAATCCGTTAACCAGGCTGATGTCATACCAGTCACTTCCTGCAGTATTCAAATTCAACTCGGCCATCGTCAATCCAGTACCTCCACCGCATGTTGACCAAGGGACGATATCGGCAGAGATCGCTACATTGAGGTTTCCTTTCGTCAATGCGAACGATTGTGAATTATTGGGGCTGGTTGCGCCGAGCTGGAATTGGCAGATATAAGGATTCGGATTCGTCCAGTTGCATACAGGGAAATCGGCGCGAGTATATGCTCCCATCGTGCCATTGTTGAAGCCAATATAAACGGTTATGGTTTTACCTGAATTATTTTCGATGGTTAGATTTTGATTGGTCGCCGATGCTGTTTCAAGCAAATTATCTGAGCAGCTGAATGTCATGCTGCTATCGTCAACTGTGGTGGAGGGGGTTTTTTTATTGGATTTATTGGCGAGAAAAGTTACAGTGTGCTCGCCTTGGCTTAAATTTTGAAATATGCAGGTATCGGCGACTGATTTTGTGTTCTTGGTCCCATCAGCCAGATCAAAATTCAGGCTCCGAACACAAGAGCCTGAAACCGGCGGGGCTTGATTGTCAATCGTGAGTGCGAAGTTATAGCTGCTGGGTCCGAGGTTATAGCGCCTATTTTTTCCTCCGATCGGTGGATAAACGTCAGCGCTTCCAGTGACCACACAGTTCGTTGAACCGGAATTCACGGTAAATTTTTGCTTGTTGATCTCTGTCCAGGTATCGGTATCGGTAATCTGAATGTTGGTAGAATTCTGTGAGCCGCCAACTCCATTCGCGAGCGCCATTGGAGTGAATAGAGCGATGAAGGTTATTGCAAAAAAATGCCCAAGGTTTCTTTTTTTCATGATCTTGGTTCCTAGGTCAGAATTTGGTGACACCGAATGGAGTCAGCCGCCTTTTCATGGGGGTCCCATCATGTGTGTGGGTTCCCCTCCCAAGGGAAACCCCCCGTGTTACAGGCGGAACATCGGGGGGCGAGCCGGCTCCTCCTGGCGAGTTTAGTCCCGCCGGCCTCAGAACGTCTATACATCAATTATGCGTAAAAATGCCATAGCCAGCCCGCCAAACAATCATCGCGATTAGCAACCGCCAGACGGCGGAGAAATGGAAAACGGGCCGTTCGGCAGTGTCACCCAGGAGGTACTGCCGCAAAAGGAAGCTTGCATTGAAAATCCTGATGGCAAATTGGTGCTCCCCGTGACCGGCCCTGAAGCCGGCAGGGTCACCCTGACTTGGATGGCGCCCTGGAACAAGCCCGTCGGATTAAAGCTTTGTCCATCAATACCGGTCGTCCCGATGAAGAGGTAGTTGCCCTCCGTGAATTCGGTCATCAGCGACCCCTGGGACAGGGTGACATTATCGAAGGACAAACCGAAAGTTCCGCCATTCGAGGTCCAGGAGATGGCGAGGGGAACCGTACCACCTGTGGCGTCGATATACAGCGAGGCGCGCCCGAAGCGCGTTGGGACGCTGCCGTCCGCACGCGCTGCCAGGGTAGCGAGCGATGCGCGGGAAGTCTGCGTCAATGGATGCACCTCGTAGCTGACGGTGTCGGACCTTCCGCGGAACTGCGGTGCTGCCAGTTCGAGCAGGATGACATTGCGGCTGGCCGGTGCGTCCGTGATCTCCAGTGCGGCGGTCGCTTTCGCCTCCCCGAAGATATCTTTCCAGCCGGAGACGAACGATACCAGCTCCCGAGAGTTGACGACCTGCTCGGGTGAGTTGCCAAAACCGGACAGCCTGGGAGCGGAACCACGCAGCGTCAGTAGCCACCGTTCGCCGTGGCGTTGCAGCAAACCGCGCTCGGCTTGATGCACATAGAGCGACGGCTTGGACGGTCCGGAGGCAAATTGGCCGGGCGGGCCGAGGGAAAAATCGGCCGCTTCGACAACAGCAGCGCCGCTGCCGAGACCGGCAACAGGCACAAGTGCGGCGGCGAGAAGTGTCCCTCTCCGCAGGGCAGAGAGGACCTGCGGTGGGAAGCGAACGACGGTGTGAAATTGTGTCAGGGTGAGACGCCACATCAGGAAGGAGCTGCCGTGCATTTTTCGTGTACCTCGGTCTGTAGTCGTAAGATTCTGCTGATTTCAATTTGAGAGGGAATTATCCGTCTTTTGCGGAGGCCCCTTTATCATCCGTCTTCGAATTGGAAGCAGATGCGCCATTGGTCGTTGATGCGGATGCGGCATTGGCTGTTCCGATCACCTCGCAGGGCTTCGAGGCAGTTGCCGGGTGGAACTCTCAAGCTCTCGATCTGTTGAGACTTGGCGCAGCCATGCCAGTTTCCGCCGTGCTACCAAGATGAACGGCTACCACTGTTCTTGCTGACAGTGTTCGGTAAGAACGAGCAGGCCAACCTTACGAAAGCGGGCCGAAGCAGTCTCGCGAAGCTGGTAGACGTGCTGGACTCACTGGCATTGGAGAAGAAACGATAAGCAATGCATTTGAAAGTATGGCGTAGGGGCTTAAGGAGGCTATTGCGCTGACTGAGGGGCAACCTGTTCCGCCGAAGACGCATCGCCTGGATGAGGTGAACGTGGCGGAGCTGCACCATAGCCTGGGTCTGACACCGATGGAGTTTGCGGCGAAGCTGCGGATCAGCGTCGGAAAACTTCGCCATTGGGAGCGGGGAGACCGTAAGCCGCACGGCCCAGCTTTGACTTTGCTACATGTAGGGGCGAAGGAACCAGGGGCGGTGTCGCGGGCTTTGGGTTGGATCATAAAACTACACAATAAAAAAGCGGCTTTTGTAAGTGGCTGTTTTTACTGGGGGGTTGGTAGATCGGTGGAACACGGAACCGAACCCGCGTCCGCTTTCAGGAGCAGATAGTAACGCCTTGGCCTTGAGAGCGTGGATTCGATGATTTGGCCGAGTCGCTGATCAATGGAGCGGATCAACAGTTGCAGTCGCTGGTCGGCGACGTCGAAGTCGATCTCGACGCCGCCTTGTCCGCAGACGATGAATGAGCAGCGGTGAGTCCGATCCGCTGATTGTCAACGGCTGGGCAGTTTTTGCCCATCCGTTGTTCCTGGATCAGCTTGAAACGCTGATCCGACAGGTCGAGGGGTTCAAGAGTAAAGACCCGAATGGTGTTACCCAGAAGAACGCCACCATGCGCCTGGCGGCCATCGCCAAGCTGACATTCGAAGTGATTCCGCAGGAGCCGGCCCGACCCGAATATCGACAAGGTGCTAGCCTCGGCGAAGACCGCAAACACTGGTTTCGTGCGAAGTTCTTCCGGCAATATCGGCTGTTTTTTCGATACCACGCGCCAAGCAAGGTGATCGTGTTCGCGTGGGTCAACGATGACGACACCAAGCACGCCTACGGGAGCAGCGACGATGCCTACCGAGTCTTCCGCAAAATGTTGGAGAGCGGCCATCCCCCTGACGATTGGGATCGGCTACTGGATGAGGCACGTGTAGAAGCGAACCGCCTTCAACAAGTGGCTTGCGCAGGCTGCAACGGCAACGTCCTGAATTTATACGACAATTGAGCAGTTGAAACTTTATTCCAACCCCATTCTTATGGCGACCTGAGGGGCCGTGGGGTACGGAATAAAGTCGGAGCTGGGGTGCAGCCAAACCCGGCTCCGGCTTGATATTCGTCCGGATCGGGCTTTACGGGTCAGCCAGTACCATTACCGGCCAGAACAATGCCTGATAGGCGGGAAGAGTTTCAATGCTGTTTTGTTACCAGAGCCGGCGGATGCCGTAACTATCGAACAGGATTTCGTTGCTGATCAGGGGCAGGTTCTCGGCTTGAGCCTGAGCAATCAACATGCGGTCGAAAGGGTCTCGGTGCGGCCCCGGCAGGCCGCCGGCGCGCAAAGCGTGGTCGGTCGAGATGGCGAGCGAGGTGAATCCCTGCTCAGCCAAGCATTCGCGAAAACTGGCCGCGACTTCTACCGCGCCTGGCAGCTTGCCGATCCGGACCTTGGTGGCGATTTCCCAGGCCGATGCGGCGCTGACTAAGACGATGTGATCCGGCACGCTGATCCATTCTCTCGCGGGGACCGACAAGCGTTCGTTGCCATCCAGCCACCACAGCAGCGCATGAGTATCCAGCAAGGCTTTCATTCAGACTCCCAAGCGCGTAGTTCCTCGTCCGGCAACGGTTCAAAAAATTCGGCCCCCACAACCGCGTGGCCACGCATGGCGCCGAAACGACGCGCTTGGCCCGCTCCACGCAGCGGAACGAGTTTGACTAGCGGCTGCTTGCCGCGAGCGATGATGACTTCCTCACCCGCGCAAGCTTCGTCGATGAGGCTGGAGAGGTGAGTCTTAGCGTTGTAAACGGTGTACGTACTCATGGATTTTGCTTGACCAACATAATTGGTCAAGAAGTATAGTGACAAAATCGGGAGGACGGTAGCATCGTGAGGCATGCGGAGGGGGTGACCTGCTCCCCGAGATTAGTCCGGTCGTGATGTAGAGTCTGCCTCGATAGGAGGCGGCATGAAGAAGCGTTTCACCGAAGAACAGATCATTGGCATCCTGAAGGAAGCCGAAGCCGGCCTAAAAGTAGCGGAGCTGTGCCGCAAGCACGGGCTCAGCGAGGCGACGTACTACAACTGGAAAGCGAAATACGGCGGCCTGACAGTGTCGGATGCGCAGCGGCTCAAGGCACTGGAGACCGAGAATGCCCGGCTCAAGCGCCTGCTGGCGGAGGCGATGCTGGACAATGCTGCGTTGAAAGAGGTTGTAGGCCGAAAGTGGTAAGCCCACAAGCCAAGAGGGCGGCGGTCTCCCATCTGATGACAAAGCACCAGATGGGCGTCACGCGGGCTTGTGGGCTGATCGGTATTTCTCGGTCGCTGTATCGCTACGAAGCTAAGCGGCCAGCAGACCAGGAGCTCAAGGAACGACTGTGCGAATTGGCAGCGCAGAAGCGGCGCTATGGGTATCGCCGGCTGCACGTGCTACTTTGCCGAGAGGGTTGGGAAATCAACCGAAAGCGCACCTATCGCGTGTATCACGAGGCCGGCCTGATGGTCCGCAAACGAAAGCGGAAGCGCATTGCCGGCGTGGAGCGCCAAATCAAGGTCGCGCCATCGGCGCCTAACGAGAGTTGGTCTATGGACTATGTTTCGGACGGTTTGGCCGATGGTCGGCGGCTGCGGTGCCTGAATATCGTCGATGACTTCACGAAGCAGTGCTTGGCCATCGAAGTCGATACTTCGCTGCCTGGCAGACGTGTAGTCGGTGTGCTGCAACGGCTGGCAGAGATCCGCGGATTGCCCAAATCAGTCACCGTCGACAACGGCCCCGAGTTTGCCGGCAAGGCTTTGGATGAATGGGCCGATAGCCAAGGACTGTGCTTGAGCTTCATCCAGCCAGGTAAGCCACAGCAGAACGCCTACATCGAAAGCTTCAACGGCAAATTCCGGGATGAATGCCTGAACGAGCATTGGTTCGTCTCGATGCGCCATGCTCGCCAAGTCATTGAGGAGTGGCGTCGGGAATACAATGAGCAACGCCCCCACAGTTCGTTGGCTTACCTGACGCCAGATCAGTTTGCAGACACATTTTTAACCGCAGACTCTATGTCCGTTTCGGACTAAATCGGGGAGCAGGTCAGTCTCACGCCAGCGTTTTTGCTCGGGCTCCTGACTGGCGAGTCGATCAACAAGTCGCCGCAGGGCCAGGAACCGCGCCTCTGCAAACGCGCGATCCTCCGTCCACGCATGGCTCAGTGCCTGTTGGATCTCCTGCTTGAATTCCTTGACGTCGACAAGCTGCCGGTCACTGGCGTCGATGTGGAGATAGGTGCGTTGATTGGTGCTCTGATTGAAGGGCACCTGGCCAAGACTGTCGTTGACCAGATCCATCCGTTCCAGGATCGCTTTACGCGCATCGTTCAGGTAGGTTGAGAGTGCTGCCAGATTCTGGTGGCTTTGGTTCTGCAGCAGTTCGAAGAATCGCTGCTCATAGGCGGGCAGACCATCCGTCTCCAGCCGAACCAGTTTGGCGAAGAAGTCTGGCGCGCTGGCAAGGCTCGTGTCCATGTCGCCCGCATCCATCGGCCATTGCCGTTTGAAATCGGCAAAGCGCGCTTCTATTTCCTTCTCGCAGGTACCGATCCCACGATTGACCTCTTCGATCTCCGCATTGAGTGCGCGTTCTACAGAAGTTGCCACCTTGTCGAGGTTGTCGAGCCGGACTGCATCTGACTGCTTGACGAAGCGCTCGTCGAGACCCGAAACCTGATGGGGCGTCAATGGAACGATAGACGCGTCCCGCAGGAGGACATCCAGTTTCTGGGTGCTGGTCTTGATCTGGTCAAGAATCGAGTCGTGCGCGCGTGTTGCCTGGCGAAGGTCCTTATCAGCATCCTCGACGAGCTTCTTTTGATCACCGATCTGCTCGCTGATTTGCAGCAGGGTGGTATTGCCCTCGCGCGCTTCGCGGATCTGCCGCTCAATGGTGGAAATGCGATCCAGCAATGGGAACACATCTACTTCCTGCCACTGGAGATTCACCAGAGTCTGGCACTGCATCGCTCGGGCCGCACGATTCTTGTCCTGGTCGGCGAGAGCATCGATCTCCCCTCCGAGCCGCGTAATCGTGGCAGCCAGTTCCTGCGCCTGGGTTTGGAAGAGCGCAAGCTTCTCGCGGTTGTCGAACCCGAGCACCCAGTTTCGCCGGTCGCCGACACTTCTACGGTCGTCTTTCTCGTGCCGGGTTTTGCTGTGCTTGACCTGGCCCTCACGGGTTATCGCGCGATCTGCGCTCCTGAACGACTGAATAGAGTCGACGCACGCGTAATCGAAGCGTTGCCGCAGTTCGGCCTGGAGCCAATCGGCGTACGTCCCTTCCTTGACGTTCAGCTTGAGGACGAGCGAATTTGCACCAATGGGCTTGGCCTGCCACGTCTCCGGGCGGCCAGTCCGGTAATACACCAGGCGCTGCCCAAGGTGGGTGTTGTTGATGTGATTGGCTAGCGCTGAATACTGGCGTTCGTCCACCAAGAGTGAGAGCGCAAATCCGTGCAGTACGCGCTCGATAGCACCTTGCCACTCAACCTCATCAGGTTTCACCTCGATGAGTTCGCCAACGAACGGCAGCGCGGACTCCGAGATCCCGATGGCGGCGGCGATGTCTCGCCGCATTTCCAGCATGTCGGCTGGAATGTTCGATGGCTGGCGCTGGAGTGCCTGCACCTCTTTCAGCGCTTGCGAAAACGCGGTTTCGGCATCCTTCTTTTCTCTGTCCAGGCGGAACTGCTCGGCGCGGCTATCGTTGCTGCGCTGCTCCCAGTTTTCGACTTCCTGACGCGCGCTGCCCAACAGTTCCGCGAAGGCTTGAGGCGAATCCGGGAGACTCCAGCCCAGCTTCTTGCACGCATCTTCGGCCTGACTGCGTTTGCGCAGGCGTTCTGTGCGCTGGCTCTCTAGCCCCGATTTTTCGGCCTCCCATTGTTCGATCTGATCACCACCTGCTTCACGGTGCTGTCGCTCCAAGTCGCGCAAGGTCGTGGAGTGGTTATCCAGGTTGCCTTGACGTCGAATCACTTCGCCTTCTGTGCCAGTGGCTTGAACCTCCAGGGATGCCACGTGCTCCTTGAGGAGTTCTATACGGCGAGTCTCACGGTAGCCATCAACTCCCAGCCGAAGCTCATCCAAGCCATTGCGCTGCAGCATCAACGAGTCCCTGCGCTGGTGCTGATCCCGCGCTGGAGCGAGCGTTTGAACCTGCTCGCGGGCCGTGACGACCGCCTGGTGGGCAGCATTGAGTTCACCAAATTCACTGACCAAGCGATCCGCTACCTCGAAGGTCTCGGGCTTGTCGAGCATGAAGTCGCGCAGGAAGGTATTGAGGTCGCCGAGGTTCTTGGCCGACTGGGTTTTGTGCAGCAAACGCAGCGCCATTTCGCTCTCGATTCCGAGCAGACGGCAGAACCGTTCGCAATAAGGGCGAAATTCGTCACGGGCGAATGCCTCCGGGAAGGACTGCTTGAGCTTCCGGATGTCGAGGTTGGATTGACCAAAGTCCTCCAGCTCGCGCAGGTCAAAAGCCCGCTCCATGACAAGGTAGTGGCGTTTGACGTCGGTGCTGCCGTTCGCATTGCCCCGCAGCCAGAACACCTGAACCAGCACCACAGACTGACCCAAGGCATTCTGGTAGGTCAGCGCCAAGGCTGACCAGGTCGTCCCCGCGCGCAGGTAGCGGGTTGCGATCTCTCCCGACTCCCCATCCTTCTGTTCAGCCCACGCACCACGTATGTAGGTGACGAGGTTCCGGTCACGACCACTGCGGTCCGCCTCGCGCGCAGCCGCGTTGAAATCGATCCATCGAGGTGGCGTCAGCAACGCCGAAAATGCATCGAGCAGCGTCGACTTCCCAGCGCCGGATCGACCCACAAACAGAAAGCCTCGCTCGCTGATCGGCACGTCGTGCAGGCCGGAGAAAGTGCCCCAGTTGTAAACCTGCAGGCGGGTCATCCGAAACTGCTCGCGGGCAAACAAGGAGGCGGTTTGGGGTTCCGAGATCATTGGTCGGCCTCCTCGTCAGAGTCAATCTGAACCAGTTGCGCTAGCGTCTCTCCGGCCGCCATGCGCTGATACAGGTGCGTCAGCGCTTGTATTTCCTCTGCCGAGAAGAGGAGCTTCAGCGTCGGCGAAATCTCGAAGCGATCCTCGCTCGAGCGAATTTTCTGCAGGATGCTGTGCTTCTTGATCTTCTCGATGGAGGCGTGAACCCGTTTCACGAACCCTGCACGGTCGGTATTGGCGGCGCGCTCATAGAGGGAGAGAAACTCCGTGATCTCGTCTGTCGACACCACGGCACGGTCGCCCTGCGAGTCCGCCTGGGTCAATCGCTGGCGAAGGTGGAGCAGCAGAATGGAGTCAATGAACGTCAGCTGGGCGCGACGCAACAGGAGAGGCACCTCAAGGTCGCCGGTATCTGCCTGACGCGTGAAAGCCACTTGTACGTCTCGGTCGATGACCAGTTGGAGAAACAGTTCGGCAAGGCGCCGACGGATCACCGCTTCGTCTCGTACCAAGATCGGCCAGAGTTTTGGATGCCGACGTCCATCGAGCGACGGCCCTGCCAGCAGTTGCACCAGGGCGCGCCGGGTATCCAGTGCCAACTCGCCGCTGTCGCCCATGAACAGGGTGTTGGCAGGTACCTGAGCAGCATCTGGTGCTTGTGCTTCGGCTGGAATTGCCGATTCGTCGTTCTCAGACCAGTTCATTTGCCCGCTCCCTCAAAAAGAAGATCTTTGGAATTCGGGCGCTACGATGCTTGTCGTCGCCTCCAACCCAGCCTACGGTTTCACTGTGGTCGGCCTTGAACCCATGCCGACTACCCAACGCAAGCAGGCCAACGATGCTGCCCAGCCCCTGTGCAGCAGGGAACTGCTCCAGCACGTCGGCAATCGATGCCTGGGAGCGTTGCTCCAGGACTGCCAGCACGTTGGCCTTCAGTGTTCGGAAGTCGATCTCGGACTGTGCGACCAGTTCGCTCACAGACTCCAGGTCGATTGGCGGCGCGTCCCCTTCTGCCATCTGTCCGGGTAATGCTTGCAGGGATGGGTCGTGCAGCACCCATTGAGACAAGGAGCGCAACCGACTGCTCGTGAGCTCAAGCGTGTACTGGAGGGTGTCAGTGGCCCTGACTTCATCCTTCAGGCTCAGTGCTGTGCGCTGAGCGTCTTTCAGCAGGTGATTGAGTCGGCGTTGCTCGAGGTATTCACGACTCTGGACGAAGTGTTTCAGGCTGCGTGCGAAGGTCTGGAGCACCTCGTGAACCATGCCGCCCTGCTCGAGAAGAGTTCGCGTCAGCCGCAGGAGGAATCGTCGCTCCTTGGCTTCGAGCTGCCCCACGAACTCACGTGACATCACGCTATCAAGCGCCTGATCCAGCGTGGCAGCCTGCTCCGGGTCCGTAAGTAATCGCCAGAAAGCAGAGAAAGTCCTTCCGGCGTCGCTCTCTGAAATCAGGTCGATTCCGGCGAACAGCGAATCCAGCACATCCCCACGATTGCCATCGTTGTCCATGATGCGTTCACGAAGATTGCGATTGAGCTGGTCGAACTGATCTCGGACACGACGGAAATCACCGGCCAGATCGTCGGCCAGCGTGATGATCTCCCGCGTGCGCTCGAGCGCCGTTGTGTGAGGCAGCACGCGCATCTGCCCCTTCTGGATGGCGTCAATCTCCTTGTCGATGCGGGCTTGCTCAGCCATGAGCCGGTCGATGCGGCGGAACTTGTCGGTGTCAGTGTCGTCTGCAAGTCTGGCCAAGGCCTCGATGACCAGCGTCAGGCGGCTTTCGGTGGCGGCGGAGTGCGGCTGTGCCAGGCCAGAGACAAACCGAATGGCTTCGACGGCCGCCGTGGAGAGTTCATATTCCTCCTCTGAAGCTCCAGCCGGGAAACGTCGCTCCAGGTAACCATCGGCGAGCCAGCTGGCGACATACGCTTGTGCCGTTTGAGGGAAGTCTTCGCCTTGGGCGCGCAGCTCTTCCAGATCTCTTGCGATTCGTTCGTGAAAAATGGAAGCAGGAAGGCTTCGCTCGCTCTCGTAGAGATGGGCTTGAAGCAGGCCAATGGCGGTCGGCCCGTTATCCGAGGCCAGCAGGCGCCACAGCGGCTGCGTCCGCATGCGCCGGTAGGTCGCGATGGCTTTGTCTGCTTTCACTCCCGTGCTCCGAAGTGCAGGCGTTGCCTGTCATATGATAATCACAATACAACAATCGCACGCCTGGCGGATCCCGCCGAGCGTCCACTGATCGAGGGGCGCGACGCTGCCCAAGACCCAAGCACTGAGGACCATCGACATGAATACACTCTCCCTGACCGACACCCAGCGCCGGATCCTCGAGCATGCGATCGAGCACACGGCGGGACGTATCGACTGGTTCCCGGACAACATCAAAGGGGGCGCCCGCCGGAAAGTCCTCGAGGGACTTTCGAAACGCGGTTTGATCGTCCTACAAGGCGAAGGAGCATGCGTGACCGCCGAAGGCTATGCCGCCGTGGGGCAAACACCTCCCGCTTCGGTATCCCCAAGCGCAGAAACCGAACGCGAGGCGGTAGTCGGCACTGCCGAATTCCCCAGCGAGGGAGAATCCCCGAACGGAGCACCACGCACCCGCGACAACAGCAAACAAGCCAACGTGCTACGGATGTTGAAGAGGCCCGAAGGGACGACGATCCCGCAGATCTGCGCGGATACAGGGTGGCAAGCCCACACCGTGCGGGGCTTGTTTGCCGGCGCCTTCAAGAAGAAGCTCGGGCTCACCCTGGTGTCGGAGAAGCCGGAAGGGGGCGATCGCATCTAGAAGATCGGTTGATCGAGCGGGCGTGGGAGTGCCTGTGCACTTCCTCCTCGATCCTCGGCATCGGCAGGAAATAGGTTCGGCTGAATCGCCTGGGGTGTCATGTCGAACACGAGGACTTCCGTCCCCGTCAATCGCACAGGGCGTAGGAGGTACTGCGTCCGCCGGCTTCGGTTTTGCGCAGCATCCCGAGTGCAATCAGCTCATTGATGTCGCGTAGCGCCGTATCGGGTGAACACTTGGCGATGGTCGCCCACTTGCGGTTGGTCAGCTCGCCTTCGAAGCCGTCGAGCAGACGGTTGAGCAGTTTGATCTGGCGCGGATTCAAAGGCGTGGCGGCCCGGCGTTGCCAGAACTGTGCTTTTGCCAGTACGGCGCCGAGGGTATGCTGGGCCTCGTCCACCGCCCGATGCAGGGCGCCGAGAAACCAGCCCAGCCAGGCGCTGACCTCAAGCGTGCCTTTCTGCGTCCGCTCCAGTATGTCGTAATAATCGCCGCGTTCGCGCTGGATCTGCGCCGAAAGGCTGTAGAATCGCTGCGGGCTGGCGTCGGCGCGGGCCAGCAGCAAATCTCCCAGGGCTCGGGCCATGCGACCGTTGCCATCGTCGAACGGATGCAGCGTCACGAACCACAGATGGGCAAGTCCCGCCTTGAGCACCGGCGGCTCTCCGCTATCGGCATTGATCCAGTCGAGCAAGCGCGCCATTTCGGCATCGAGCCGCGCCGCGGGGAGCGCCTCGAAATGGACGCGCTGCCGGCCGATGGGACCGGACACCACCTGCATCGGACCGTCGGTATCATCGCGCCAGGCTCCGACTCGAATCCGCGCCATCCCGCTGTAACCGGTGGGATACAGCGCCGCGTGCCAGCCGAACAGCCGCTCGGTCGTCACCGGCGCCTCACAGCGCGTGGTGGCATCGAGTACCATCTCCACCACTCCTTCGACATGGCGGTCGACCGGCGCCAGCGCCCCGATGTCCACGCCGAGACGGCGGGCGATGGAGGAGCGCACCGACTCGGCATCGAGCCGTTCGCCCTCGATCTCGGACGTCTTGAGTACATCCTCGGTCAGCGTGGCCAGGCTCGCCTGATCACGCAGCGCCAGGCCGACGTCGGCCAGCCGGCCCAGCAACAGCCCCTGGGCCCGGCATACCTCGGCCAGCGGACTGGCCAGGCGCGTTAAGTCGTATTGCCAGACCGGCCAGTCGGGCGTCTGCCAGATGTATTTACAATCGCCGCTTTCCATGCGGTGATAGTGGCGCGGAATCGCCGCGATGACAAGCGGTCCACTGCAGCAAGAGCTCGCCATCGGATTCGCGAGCCGTAGTCCTCCCAGTCCAATCCTGCCAGCGCCGCATGATCGCATCGCAGTATTCGGGAGCGAGAGCCATCAAAAAAGGCATCCGAAGATGCCTTTTTGCGGATTCAGAGCGGCGGATCAGACCCCGTTTGGATAGTCGTAGCTATAGTGCTTGCGCAACGGCTTGACGACTTCCCATTCGCTATCCAGCCCGGCATGGAACGAGACCAGGTCGCCCGGGACGATCCGTACCGGTTCTCCGTCGGCAGGCGTCACGAGAATCTCGCCTTCTAACACATAGGCGGTTTCGGTTTCGTCGAAATCGATCGGGAACGTGGAGATTTCCTTTTCCCAGATCGGCCACCCGGAAACGCCGAGTTCCTTCAGACGGTCTTCACTGGGATTGTGTTCAATCGTGATTTTGCTCATGTTTGGTTTGGCTTCTCAATTCATAAGCGGGAAATCTTATCACCGCTGCTTTCAGGGGAGCCACATGAAAGTGCCGTTTATGGAGACATCGGGTCCAGGTTATCGAATGCGATGCCATCGGCAATACGCGTGGCAGTTTTGCCGCTGTACCCTTGCCATCTTCGCACGATGACATCGACGTATTTCGGGTCCAGCTCGATCAAGCGCGCCACCCGTCCCGACTTCTCCGCGGCGATCAGCGTCGTGCCCGAACCACCGAAGGGGTCGAGCACGCGGTCGCCGGGCCGGCTGGAGTTGCGGAGGGATGAATTCGGCCAGTGGAGGACTCGACGTCAGGACCAGCCCCTGGTCGGGGAGGGGCATCGCATGGAAATATCGAAAGATGTCTGCAAGCCTTCGGGTCAGTCCGCGGGCGAACCAGACGTCGGTGTGCGACGACCCGATCCGGGCGCTGCCGAGACACCAAAGTGCGCCTTCGATGGCCGGTCGGTGGATAGCGCCCTGGAGCGCCCGTGGAATGTCGAGCAGATCGGCGATCGTGCTCAGGAATCTTGCCGGTATGACTTCGTAGATCGCCACCTGGCTGGCAGGGACCGATTTCATCCGGAACGTCTCCGGGCAACGGTAGCGATACCACTTCGGGTCGTCGTCCTCTTCGAGTTCGACGGGCAGGAATTCTTCGCCGCGCTTGGCTGGATAATGGCCTGCAAAGCCGATGCGCTGGATCCACTGTGTCTGTGCCTCTCTGGAGAGCGCGGCGTCCGCCCGGAGCCACCATGCGGGGACGCCGTGCAGTGGCCGGCCTTCGCTGTCGAGGATGGGGTGGCTGGCGCGTTCGAACAGTTCGATCAGCTCAAGCAGCGACGGCGTGGAGAGGCTTGTGGTCATCGCCACCGAGCTCTTTCACGAGTTTCCACTGGGCGAGCAGACGATCGCGCAGGGCGCCGTCTTTCCCCCGTTTGGTCTTGATGTTGCACTTGTTGGCGTCGCGTAAGACGATGGAGATCGTGCGAGCGCGCTCCCGGCCTACCTTCTTCAGCCGGAGGGGGAAAGTTTGGCGTAGTTGAGGTGGTAGTGGCGGAAGTCGAAGGCCGGGCCGATCAGCGATTGCGCGGCGGTGTAGATATCGTCGATGTCCTTGCTCCAGATTCTGACCAACAGGGAGCGATGGTTCGAAGCCGTATAGCCGAGTTCCACGGCCTTGAAGGAGGCCACGATCTCCTCGCCGGACAAATCGAAGGTGCGTGGCGCGGCCAAGCTTTGGTAGTCGTATTGCTTGATGGGGATCCGCTCGCCGGTGATCGGCGATTGGAGCAGCGACTGAGCCGCAATCAGGGACAGTGCTTCCCGGTCGCTGCCGTGCTTCGACAGGACTTCCAGGTGCCCGTTGGCAGGTTCGTAGGTGATTTGGGAAGGCTCAGACCGGACGATGTGCTGGGCGATGAGTTCGCTCGATTGGACGCAGTCGATGGTTTCAGGCGGCCTATTGCAATGGATGCTGATCTGATAGAGATCGACCTCCTCCCCGGATTCGGTATCCGGACGCAGCCGAAGGAATATCTGGATGGCGACCTCTGTGGGCAAACAGCTCAGGTGCTCTGCCGCCGCCCCAAGGAAGGCTTGCCGGCTCTCAGCGTCGGTTGCCACTGCAAGATTGGCCGGCGCCATGAAGCCGGAATAGCACGCCGTACTCTGGCGGAACACGTCCGCCTGACGGGCGTCCAATGCTTCCTTGAAGACGGTCGGAGCGTGCCTATAGAGCCATAGGGCACGTTCGTACTGATCCTTCAGGGCGTCGAAAGCTTTGCGGTCCGTCTCGTCGAAGATTCCTTCGCGGAAGCCTTCGACGACATCCTGTCCAGGGCCGTCCGTAAGTAGAACGATCTTCTCGGCGATCTCCTCGATCTTCTGGCGGGTGGGTACGGGGAGAGTGGCCAACGCGTTTGCCATTCGTTCGCGCTGTTTTCGCTTGCGTTCCTGATCTTC
Organism: Methylococcus mesophilus; assembly: GCF_026247885.1. Lineage (NCBI taxonomy): Bacteria > Pseudomonadati > Pseudomonadota > Gammaproteobacteria > Methylococcales > Methylococcaceae > Methylococcus > Methylococcus mesophilus. The sequence goes on from NZ_CP110921.1 coordinate 3,198,183, forward strand.
CGGAGGCGGTAGATCGATTTCGAACTCGTCCTTGATGAATACGCGGAACAGGTCAGGGTGGAGATGGTTTAGGAGCTTGGCCAGATTTTCGGCGTCGTTCCTGCGTTCGAACTCTCCATGGGGATGAAAGGTGCGGCTTGCGCAGTGATAACCGGTGTCAGAGCCGAGACTCACACTAAGCGTGTCAAGCGCTTGTGGATCTCGGCGTGTGGTAGATGCGTTCGTGGCGCATCCAGCATGCCGCGGAGTACCGCGCCTAGCCGAGAGCCGTTTACGACGGCGTATTCGGCCAGCGCGTCGATCACCCAGAGTACGCCATGAACCTCGACCCGTTCTTCCTCGGCCAGAGCCCGCATGCGCTTGTCCCCTGTCAGCAGCGGCCAGCCGTGGGTGACCGCCAGCGTCACGGCGAAGCAGTCATGGATGGTCAGTTTGGGTTTGGCTGAGCGGTAGGCCAACGCCTGCGCCATTCCGGCCGGGTCCAGGACTTCTACGCGTAGGCCAAGCCTCTTGAGCCGTTCGCGATGGACCGCACTGAGGTCCAGCAGTTCGTCTTCGTACAAGGCGTCAGGGACAGCAAACTCCAAGGGCAACTGGAAGATGTCTTCCAGCAGGGACCAGTTCGCAAGCTCAATCAGAATCGGCGCATCGCGCACCAGGACCCGCCCGCTCGATCACTCCAGCGGGCCTGACATGGTTCGGCTTACTTCGGCAGTACTCTTGCCCAGCAACTCCGCAGCTTTCGGCAGTGAGATGACGTCTTCTGCCAGGGCGCGGAGCACCAGCCGTTGGAACCGTTTGGGCGTTTCATCCTCCGTCAGCGGTTCGGGTTCGCGCTTGCGCCAAGTGCGGCCGATGCCCCGAAACAGGGTTTGCACCGTACCATCGCCGATGATCCCGAGATCCCGCAGTCGCACGACCAGCGCGGCGGTACTGACGCCGTACATGCGTTTGATCTGGACGATCTCGGTGTAGCCGAAAGCGTGGCGGCGCTGGCCGACCTCGAACGAAAGGTCCTGCTTCGGAATCAACAGGGCGCTGGCGAAACGCTGGCAGGCCTTCTCTTCATCGATTTCGCCAACGATTGCCATGACCATGTGGCCAAGTTCGTGCGCCAGAGTAGAGCGGCGCCGCTCCACCGATTTCCCCATCGCGCCAACGATGACCGGGACTTTTTTCTAACCCGGCCGGGCGACCAAGCAGGTCAAGCCGTCGACCGATAAAGGAAAGTCGAGCTTGAGCACCTTGATGCCGTGCTCTTCGAGCAGTTCGGTCATATGCGGGATGGCATCTCCACCGAGATTCCAGGCCGTCCGGATCTGATCAGCAGCGTCCTCGGCCTCCTCTAGGGTGGATACAGGGATCGGTGCTCCCGTCGGTTTGTCCCATTCGTGGCTGCCGATCTCGAGCAGGTCCTCGATCAGCAGGTAACGGTCGACGTGGTCGAGGACGGCAGCTTCCACCATGGCGCGCTCTCGCGCCCGGGTTGCCGTCGTTTTACGGAACTCTACCCCCTCGAGGCGGATCTCCGAGGGGCTGAACAGGTAACTCAGCGTGACCCCCAGAGCCTGGGCGAGCTTCAGTGCCACGCTCGATCCGGGCAGCATCTCGCCACGTTCGTAACGGCCGATGGCCTGAGCGCTGACCGCATGATCGACGGCTTCGGCCAGTCCCCGCAGGGACAAGCCGGCACGCTTGCGGGCCAGTTTCAATCGCTCACCGAACATGGGGTTCCTCCATGTTTACAATGTACTTATTGATGCTTTATATGTAAACCTAGCGAGCGCTGGGCGAATGTCCGATTCTCGTCTCTCGCATCAGCCCTCAGGACACCGCAGTTGCCCTCACCTTCCTCATGGCGCGGGGAGGGGACGCATCAGAGAATGGTTCGCGGAATTATTTGCACCTCAGGAACGGTATGCTTGCCACTTACCTTCCGTCGGAACGCCTGTCCCCCGCCCAACGGGCCCACGAGATCACTACAATCCTGGCCGCCGCGATTGTCCGCACGCTCCAGAAAGAATTCGAGAAAAAGGCTGGGTTGGACCTTGGCTCAACGCCCGGGAAGCGCGTCCATACCACTCCCTCTCAACCGGAGTGTGTGTGATGAACGACTTGAAACTCTCGGTGGCGGCCCAAGTGGCCTCGCTCCCGACCCTGCCGATCAAAGACCTCTGGGCACTGTGGGATAATTATTTCCCGCGCCGTCCGGCCCAACCCAACCGCCACTACCTGGAATCCCGGATCGCCTACAAGATCCAGGAAGCCGCCTACGGCGGCCTCGCGCCCGAGACCCGCTGGCGCCTCGAGCTGATCGGCCAGCGCCATTCCAGGATCAAGTTCCGGCGGGTGTCGCCGGCGATTCACCTACCGCCCGGCACCGTGCTGGTACGGGAATGGGGCGAGCAGGACCACAAGGTAACCGTCACCGCCGAAGGGCGGTTCGACTACGCCGGGCAATCGTTCAAGAGCCTGACCGCGGTGGCGCGCCACATCACCGGCACCGCCTGGTCCGGCCCGCTCTTCTTCGGGTTGCGCCAAGCCGGGGAGGGGGCATGAGGGCATCGAACCGTATGGAAGTGCAAACCGGCGCCCCGTCCAAGCCCCGCCAACGCTGTGCAGTCTACTGCCGGGTGTCCTCCGACGAACGGCTGGACCAGGAGTTCAACTCCATCGACGCCCAGAAAGAGGCCGGCCACGCCTACATCCCCAGCCGGCGGATCGAAGGCTGGACCCCGGTGGCCGACGACTACGACGATCCCGGCTACTCCGGCGGCAACACCAAGCGGCCGGCGCTGCGGCGCTTGCTGGCCGACATCGAGGCCGGCCGGATCGACATCGTGGTGGTGTACAAGATCGACCGGCTGACCCGGAGCCTGGCGGATTTCTCCCGCATGGTCGAAGTGTTCGAGCGCCAGGGCGTCTCTTTCGTCTCGGTCACCCAGCAGTTCAACACCACCACCTCGATGGGACGGCTGATGCTGAACGTGCTGTTGTCCTTCGCCCAGTTCGAACGCGAAGTTACCGGCGAGCGCATCCGCGACAAGATCGCCGCGGCGCTGAATGTCGAAGGCATCACCACCAAGGCCTGGATCACCCAGGACGGCAGACAGCGCCCCGGCGCCCGGATCGACAAGAAACACCTGCACCACCTGCTGCGCAACCGGATCTACCTCGGCGAAATCTCTCACAAGGGCAGTTGGCATCCCGGCGCCCACCCGCCGACCATCGAACTGGCATTGTGGGAGGCTGTCCACGCTGTCCTGGCCCGGGATGCCCGCAGCCGCGCCATTGAAACCCGGCTGCGGGAGCGAACCGACGCGCTCCTGCGCGGCCTGCTCTACGACGCCGAGGGGGAGAAGATGTACCCGACCTACGTGAAGAAAAACGGTCGCCAATACCGCTATTACTTCTCCAAGGCCGAGGCGCGTTTCGGCGCCGGCCACAAGACCAGCGTCCGGCTCCCGGCCGAAGAAATCGAGGCGGCGACTGTCGTCCAGATCCGGACCGTCCTGACCAGTCCCGAAGCCATTGCGGCCATATGGCAGGCGGTGCAGGCGCAAACGGCCGACCTCGACGAAGCCCAGGTCGTGGTTGCCCTGGGACAGCTCGGTGCTGTCTGGGAGCAACTGTTCCCGGCCGAGCGGCACCGCATCGTTCAGCTCATGATCGAGCGGGTCGAACTCGCCGACGGCGGTCTCAGGATCCGATGGCGGGCTTTGGGTTGGAAAGAACTGCTCAGCGAATTCGCGCCCAGGACGATAGGGGCCGAGTTGGTAGAGATGGAGACGGCAGCATGAAAACCGACGCCTGGGAATCCTTCGTGCCGCTGACCTTCCGACGACGTGGAGTGCAACGGCTGGTAGCGACGGCCGCCCCGGCGCATGATCTCCCGTTCCTGGTCGGCCTGGGCCGGGCGTTGTACTGGCAGCATCTCCTCGACACCGGTGTCGTCCACAGCGGGTCCGACATCGCCCGCCAGGAAGACTTGCACCCCTCCACGGTGAACGAACTGCTGCGCCTCACCCTGTTGGCGCCCGACCTCATCGAACGGCTGATGGCCGGACGACAACCCCGGCCCCTGACCTTGATGTGGTTCCAGCGGCATCCACTGCCGGTCGATTGGGCAGAGCAGCGGGATCTCATGGTGAGTTTCGAGTAGAGGCGACGATGGCGAAGAAAGACCGCGGGATCATCATTGGCAAACCCCGCACCGTATCCCTTCCCCAGCCGGCAGGCGGGGTTCAGTTGGAAACCTTTCTGCCCTGGACGCTGGTGAAGCGAGGGCTGAAACGGGAGATCCTGACGCCCTTGGGAACTCCGGCGGCGTTTCAGGAAGAAGCCAAGCGGGAAGTGGAAAAGCGTAGAGGCGAGCAGGACACGCCGCTCATCCGAGCACTCGGCCTCGCGCATTACTGGCAGCGGTTATTGGATGAGGGGAAGTTCGAATCGTTGTCAGAACTCGCGGCGGCGGAGGGCATCGATATAGCGCAGGTCAGCCGGATTGCGCGGCTGGTGCGCTTGGCGCCGGGAATCGTGGAGGCTTGCGTAGCCGAGATGGCTCCGGTTCTGACGCTGGAAGACTTGAATCGGCGGGCGAAATCTGTCCACTGGGATGTGCGGCAGCGTGTTTAGATGGCTTGACAAGGAGCGACAGTTACGGCGGCGAGCGGGTTGTCCTGGCTGATGTAGTCGATGATGTCGGCGCGGTCTTGCTCTGCAGCAGCGGCCCAGAAGACCCTCATTCGCCAGCACGCCCTGCCTTGGCCAGCAACTGCGCACGTCGTGCAGCGAACCGGGCCTCCACATCGTCAGCGCTGGCGCACTCTCCGGCACGGATCTGTTCCCGAGCATCGGCAACCTTACCGCGCAGAAACTCGTCGTACTCCCGCGCCTCACGCTGGTGCTGCACGAACTCGCGCATCAATTCACGCAGGATCTGTGAGGCGGGTCGATGGCTGGCCTTTGCCTCGGCCATGAACTCGGCACGTAGTTCTGGCTTCAGCTTCATGGTGAAAACAGATTCTTTGGACATGGCGGAACCTCCGGCACTTGACGCAGTGATTGAGCATATACGTTGTCAGTATGCTTGTCTCTGAAGTGACCCATCGCCACACATCACTCCCTGCCGATGGATTATTGTGCCCGCCACTTGGCTAGCAGCCGGGCCTCTAGCGTTTTGCGACCAGCTTCTACGGGCTACGGCGGGTGGCGATACGTTCCGCCATCTCACGTTGGCGGCGCGGATCGAACCAGTGTTTTCCATCCTTGGCCATATCCCAAGTGCTCGATACGGCTTGGCGATGCACCGGCAACGGATCGCCGTCTGGACCGAGGGACGCCAGTTGATCGCGTTCGCGCGAGCGCCAGCGCTTGTGCCACAAGCGTTTGTCATCGGCTTCCGAGCGGGCGGTGGTATGGCCGAAAATCGGTGTCTTGCGGCGGCTGCGACTCATGGCGCATCGTCCCAGCCGTACCAGCCATCCATGAAATCACCGGCTTCTGCGCTGGCCACACAGGGGTGGCGCCGCAGCCAATCGAGCAGGGCCTGCCGGTCCTCTTCGGTGGGCGAACCACGCCCCCAAGCGGACACGATGCCATCCGTTTCCATCAAGGGAAGTTGGCCGCCCAGCCCACCAACGGCGAGGTGGCGCGACTCGATCAGCGCAATGAACCCATCCAGAAAATCATCGTGGGCGGCATCATCCATGGGTTTGTGGAATCGCATTCGGACCTCAAACACCCGTTCCTGGAACTCGCCAACGCGCAGCTTTTTGCGTTGTCGGCGATTCATGCGCAGAAGTTTTTCGGCAGAAGGCAAGCGGTTCAACATTCGGGTCTCCTCCGGGCTTACGGCTGCAGTACGGTGTCCAGCAGCAACCGGTCCAAGATCGAAAAGTTGGTGGCTTGCGCCGTCACGTCGTAATCAATCGCCGTGGCGTAGATGTTGGTGATCTTCTGATAAAACTTGCGCTCCGAGAGGCGAATCTCGCGGATGCGCTGCAACTGCTCTTCAAAATACTGCTCAGTGAGCACGGAACCACCGGCCTTGATGCGCTCGTCATCCATCACGTAGGCTTTGATGGTGAACTGCTCGATGATGCCAGTGGCCCATTTGCGGAACTGCACTGCGCGCTCGGAATTGACCTTGTAGCCCACTGCGATGATGGCGGGCAGTTATCCGGAATTTCCGGATAACTGAATCTTCCTGCAGTTCGCTCTCGGCAAAGATTTTTTTCAGGTGCCCATTCACTGTGCGCACGTTCACATCGTAGAGCATGCCCATCATCTTCTGGGTCAGCCAGATGCTTTCATCGGCATACACCGCTTCCGCTCCCCCTTGGCCGCTGGCGGCGACGAAGGTCAGGTACTCGGTCGCTGAGGAACGGGCAAGGGAGGCCTCGGATCTCTTGGACGGCTGCGGTAGTTTGACTGACTTCATGCTCTGCCTCGATAGGTTGCTGCACTTGCAAACAGGTCATCAAGCTGTGGATTGCTGGTGATCAGTAACAGCCTCTTAATCGTGGCGGCCAGATTGATCTCCAGTCGCGCGAAATGCTCACCACCGGCGGATGACCTGGCTAGACTATCCCGGACACACAACCTGAAGTGAGATCATAGAAGAATCGAGGTTTTGTGTTGAGATGGTTTACCGCCAGTACGCTCACGATCCCCCCTATTTCGGCGCCGAGGACGAAGCCCGGACCGCCCGGCGCGGGCTGTGGTCACAACCGAACCCGGTCCCGCCCTGGGAATTCCGCCACAAGACCCGTGGCCCGTCGTTCTGGGATGATTTCTTCGCAACCCGTAAACCCGCGCCGACCCCCCGTCCCTCGCCCAGCGCCGCTGTGCCCTCCTGCGGCTCGAAGCGCACCCGCAAGGACATGACCACTTGCAAAGAAGCGCGGTTTTACCTCACCCGCTGCGGCGTCAAAAGCCTGGATCGGGACGGGGATGGGGTGCCGTGTGAGGCGCTGTGCGGACCTTAACGTGAAGTTGAGGCGCCTGCGCGGTTTTTCCCGCGGGTCCTGTGGAATGATGGGTTGGGCGTGATTGTCATTGGCGGCCCTGCAAGTTGTAAAACATGCCTCCCGAGGGCGCAGTATTGTCGATGACGCCCTCTCGAAAGGCAAACCGGATCGTTTGAGTTCCGACAGTCTGAGTTTGCGTATTGACCTGAGCGGACTTTGCGCTCAGATATTCGACGGCTAGCGAATCGGGTGATGGCCACTTAAGATTTACGCCATATGCGTTTTGATTGCGGATCGCGCCATATAGCGAAACAGCCGGAGAACCCGCAGGTTGGGCGCCGCGCTCCACGACGTAGACCTCGTATCCGAATGACGTGGTGGCGCCACCGTTGGTCTCAAGAAGTACGGCTTCGATGTTTCCAGACGGCGATACGACGCGAGCAACTTCGTCCTTGCTCGGCTCGTCCACCAGCCCGGAGACAATCGATGCCGTCAGCAATACGGCGACAGCGGCTAAGGTCAGCAGTGTTCCGACAGTCCAGAGTATCCACTTCAACGGTCGTGACATTGGCATGGCTTCAAGACTCCAAACGCGCGAACTCAACGCGATAAGGTGCGCGTAACCCACCTAGGCTGTGCCAACCAACGTGGGGCGCAATGATCGCGAGCGATGCGCTTCCTTACGTTGGCGGCATCCTATCAACGCATCTTTTCGCGTTGGACGGATGATGGACTACTCCGGGAAGCGGGCCAAGTGCCATGCCGGTGCGAGTCGGCTCCAGCGAAGGGTTAGGCGTCACCGCGCGCCTTGATGAAGGCTTCGATTGTCTCGACCACGGTGCGCGCCTTGAAGACGATGCCAAGATCAAGCATCTCTCTCTGCTGCGCCATCGGTTGATTCTGTGTTGGTACAGGTACAGCAACGATCTGATTGAGTTCGGTTCGAAAGAAGACAGCAGCCACGACCCCAACGAAGATCAGACGAGAACCAACGACAGTATTCCCGCGCTTGTCCGAGTACATACCTTGGTTCAAGATGAACACTGGACTGCCACTGGAGCCTCCGAAGACAGATGCATCGATGATGAAGCGCGGCGTGCCTTCAAAGTCGACTACGATCGGCGATGCAGTTGTGCCTCGCCGAGCGACTGGAATCAGATTCGAACGATCCCAGATTCCGTCCGGATAGCCGATAAAGGTCACAGACTCAATGGCGTCAAGTTGCTCCAGCTGCGTCGCACTTGGGAGCATGTTGGAGTCAACACATCGATAGAACAGTTCCACGCCAGCCTGTTGCTTGATGTGTGTCTCAAGCGGGATGAAGGGAACCACGGCGATGTCTATGTCCGGCGATGGATGGCCGAACCAAGCCTGAGGCCAATCGTTGATGTCTAGCCGGAACCCGGTTCCGAGATTCGGTTTGTCGTCCTTCTTCTGATGAAATGTCAGAGAGCCTGCTTGCACGCCCTGCACCACATGCTTGTTCGTCACGACGAAGATCGCGTGCTGAGACTCCGAGAGTCGGTGCGTGTATAGGAATCCGGTACCGGAACCGAGCGCGCCATTCGCTGCACGCGTGTCGATCCTCACGGTGGTGAAGAAGAGGTTTTCTGCGAGCGACTCGACGAGCATGGTTGTGACGCCTAACGTCTGAATTCACCGGCCTGCGCGGCTTTTCGCGCAAGGTCCGTGTTGACCGCAAGGTTAGGCTGACCTGCTCCCCGATTTAGTCCGAAACGGACATAGAGTCTGCGGTTAAAAATGTGTCTGCAAACTGATCTGGCGTCAGGTAAGCCAACGAACTGTGGGGGCGTTGCTCATTGTATTCCCGACGCCACTCCTCAATGACTTGGCGAGCATGGCGCATCGAGACGAACCAATGCTCGTTCAGGCATTCATCCCGGAATTTGCCGTTGAAGCTTTCGATGCAGGCGTTCTGCTGTGGCTTACCTGGCTGGATGAAGCTCAAGCACAGTCCTTGGCTATCGGCCCATTCATCCAAAGCCTTGCCGGCAAACTCGGGGCCGTTGTCGACGGTGACTGATTTGGGCAATCCGCGGATCTCTGCCAGCCGTTGCAGCACACCGACTACACGTCTGCCAGGCAGCGAAGTATCGACTTCGATGGCCAAGCACTGCTTCGTGAAGTCATCGACGATATTCAGGCACCGCAGCCGCCGACCATCGGCCAAACCGTCCGAAACATAGTCCATAGACCAACTCTCGTTAGGCGCCGATGGCGCGACCTTGATTTGGCGCTCCACGCCGGCAATGCGCTTCCGCTTTCGTTTGCGGACCATCAGGCCGGCCTCGTGATACACGCGATAGGTGCGCTTTCGGTTGATTTCCCAACCCTCTCGGCAAAGTAGCACGTGCAGCCGGCGATACCCATAGCGCCGCTTCTGCGCTGCCAATTCGCACAGTCGTTCCTTGAGCTCCTGGTCTGCTGGCCGCTTAGCTTCGTAGCGATACAGCGACCGAGAAATACCGATCAGCCCACAAGCCCGCGTGACGCCCATCTGGTGCTTTGTCATCAGATGGGAGACCGCCACCCTCTTGGCTTGTGGGCTTACCACTTTCGGCCTACAACCTCTTTCAACGCAGCATTGTCCAGCATCGCCTCCGCCAGCAGGCGCTTGAGCCGGGCATTCTCGGTCTCCAGTGCCTTGAGCCGCTGCGCATCCGACACTGTCAGGCCGCCGTATTTCGCTTTCCAGTTGTAGTACGTCGCCTCGCTGAGCCCGTGCTTGCGGCACAGCTCCGCTACTTTTAGGCCGGCTTCGGCTTCCTTCAGGATGCCAATGATCTGTTCTTCGGTGAAACGCTTCTTCATGCTGCCTCCTATCGAGGCAGACTCTACATCACGACCGGACTAATCTCGGGGAGCAGGTCAAGGCCACGACATCACAGGTTCAATTGAATGAGTAGTGGCGAACGCGCAAGCGGGTTGAACCTGCAAGAGGTTCAAACGCAAGCACCAGTCGCTTAAGAGAGCTGCGAGAGTCGGAAAACCAATTCATTAGACGAAGCACTTTGGCGTCAATGCCGTTCGGAATAGGCAAGGTGACTCCGGGTGCTGGTGGTATGCCAAGACGGTGATATGTATTCAGCGTCTCGCATATAGCGCCGGCTGCGAGATCAGCGATTGCAACAAAATCCTCTACATCTCGCTTCCCCGTATCGGATGCTGTAGTGGCTATACGAAGGTGGCCAAGAGTGTGAGGTAAGTAATGACTGCTGATGCGCCCAAAGGTCGACACCAATTCACCGTGTCGTTCGACGTTGGCAGCAATATCGTCTTGATCGGTTATCCAGAGAACGTCTTGGTACTCGCGGGACAAGCCAGAAAGGAAGAAGGATGCGAAGTGGCAAACCCGGAGTAGTTTCTCGACAACATGCGGAGCCCAATGGGCAATGGACTGGATTTCAGGATCAGACGATTCAATTCTTCCGGATGACTTGAACAGGGATTCAATGCTCTTGTCCACCAGGATAACTACCAAGAGACCAGACAATAGATTGGTGGCCTCAAGAAAGCGGGGAAGCGCAGCATTCCGCTGCCGGTCGTTTAGTGCTTTGTAAGAGAGGCGGCGACCGTCAGGCAAGAACTGCTTCCGTAACGATTTCTGTGCTCTTAACCACGACCGGCTCCGATCAGCGTCCACGAACAAAAAGCAGAGAGCCTCGAACTGCGAAGTGGCATGCTGTCCGCTGTAGTCAGACCCGACAAGAATGGTCGATGCATTACGGAGATTGGGGATGGCATCAGGATCCGAGAAGTCTAGGGTGCGGATCAGAGAGTTGGCGACATTCATTGCGCCAAGTTCCGGCCGGTCTCCAAGTTTCCAGTTGTTGGACAGCATGGCACTCGTGGCCTAACGTCTGAATTCACCGGCCTGCGCGGCTTTTCGCGCAGGTCCGGTGGAATGATGGGTTAGCCACGCTCTTGGTTAAGGATGCCATATGCGTCTGCTGCGAGTTGCCGATAAGACATTCTGGTCATTCCCCCGTCGCGTAACACGACTACATGTCCAAGGTCATGCTCTCTCTCAACAGGGAAGGATTCGGTCACAGCAGGAACGTTCAGCGTGCCGATCCACTTACCCAAAACTCCGACGACAAATACGACATTCTGTGGGCCAAGCCCAGCGATCACACACGAACCGTTGATTAGCTGACAAAAAAAACTGTCCAACTCCTTCTGCTGCGCATCAGCTTCCTCAATTGGAGAAAATTCGTCATATCCGCGCAGGCCGAAGCCAGCAAAGCTGTCTCTTGTAGTTGATGCGCTGAAGTTCATCAACGCCCGCAATTCATTATGTCTGACGTGACTACGAAACAGATCACCATAGATGAAGTATCCAGCGGATAGAGCGACTTTCGCTAGGAAGCGTTTACGAACATGGATGTCGATCTTGAATTGTGAAGAGATTTTGTTACCAGAGACTTCGTCAGGATCGAGATAGCGTTTGTCCATGGCATCCCAAACAAGCGGTTCTTCTTTTCCACGCAGCGTTACCTGAATAGGCCTTTGTTCGTCTCCAAGCGTCGATTTGCGCAACAAGACCGTAGGCGGGGTGTTGCTGTGCCCTCTGGCGTCGAACTCTCGGCGGCGCATTGAAGTAAGAAAATCATTTGCCAAGACACCATCAATGCTTGAGCCAACTCTTGCATTGAAGTCTTTGTCGACGCCAAGGCAAAAGGCGTTCGACCCTCCAAGCGCCAGCGGAATGATGTGCTCGGAGTTCATTGCCTCCTCGGGCAAATCTAAGTCTGTGTATGGGCACCAGGGCATAAGTGGCTAACGTCTGAATTCACCGGTCTTGCGCGGCCTTATGCGCAAGGTCCGGTGGAATGAATGGTTGGGCACCGGCTACTCCGAGGTCTGAATATGGTTCTCAGCAAACTCTGAAAGACGCCGGCAATACTCGAGCATTGGCTCCAAGATCAACTGGCGATAGACCTCTCGCGGAGACTCATCCTCCAGCCCTCGGTCAGTAAGCAATGCAGTCAATGCGCTGCTCTTACGGTGAGCAGCCGATTTCGATCTTAGGTCTTGCAACAGGCGAAGCGAGGCTATCAAGTCCTCCGGAGGGTTGATTCCTCCATTTTGGCGGAGCCATGCCTGTAACTTATCAATCCCCCGAACCGGCTTGTCAGGATCGTTTGCCTTCATCGCTGCAATTTCTGTAGCTGCCAATTTAGCGAGCTGCGATTCGTTCAGGTAGTCAATAAAGACCTTGGTTGCGGCGATAGTACAGCGATCAAATTCGGTCCATTCATCTGAAATAGGCACCCGCAAATCTGCGAGCACACCCGTATCATCTTTGTGAAAGTCAACGTAAAGCCCAAACCCGAAAGCTTCATGCCATTTTTCCAGAAGCTTGCGACGCTCAAACTTTATAGCGAGATCGGGATTCGTAGGGTCGGCAAACTGGGCTAAAAAGGAACGCTTGAAACAAGTTTCGCTTAGTCCGCCATCAGGTCGAACATTGAACGAGCGCCAGTACTGCTGTTCCGACTCTGGGAGGTCACGCCCAAGATCACCCAGAAATACCACCACCTTATCTTCATGGTCGTTATCCATACGCAAGCCCCACATACTCCCACAACGTAGATATCCATCTTCGACTGAATAGAGACTGGGCTTTTCAAGGTACTTTTTCAGTACATCCTTGCGGAAATGAACCGGGGTGAGATAGTGAGGGTTATCAGCATTTTTACCGAAATAATCTGCGAGTTCATCTGGGTTGGACGTAAAAACTGCATCTGATCCATCATTGTGGATTCCGATGATGAAGGATTCATAAGTGCTTTCATCCTCGTATGGCCAGACACCACACTTTTCAATTGGCAGCGCCTCTATCAGTCGCTTGCCGAGAAACCGACCAAACGCGGGCTTTCCAGAAATCGAATCGTTGGTTACGTGCCGACTCGCGCAAAGCGCCGAATCGGTTATTTCTTCTGAGCTTTCTTCTTGAGGCTCATCAAAAAATTGCACCGAATCAACTTGTAGAAGAATTTTCAATCCCCGTACTGCGCAAAACTTTCGAATCGCCGCCGTATCCACCAGCATTGCGCCAGATGAATCGCAGAATACCACCTTCTGCTTAGTTCCGTCTGCTAGAACCTTGAAATAGTTATCTGTTTTTCGGTCGTGCCACAAGTTGTGGAATAAGCGGAACTCCTCCAGAAGATCGAATTGATCTTGTTCCAAGCCATGAAATTCGCGATGAATAACAAGGGGCCAAGATTCGCCCGATGCTGGATCGTAAGAATATTCCGTACGCTCTTCTCCGTCTTCCCACCACATTGAGAATCCGGTTAGCCCATCGCCCTTACTGACAGTCCAACTAGCGTCATTAAGGCAGTTGTCAGCCGTGTCTCCTCGAACAAGGCCAATGTAAACGCCCCCATTTCCGCTTCCGCTAATGTGCCAGCTCCAGTCAGCTATCAACCACTGCCTTCGCTCTCCGTCGCGCAGTAATTTCAGGGCCTCATCCATTGTCAGCATCTTGATCACGTCCTCTTAAAGGAAAAAGGATGGCAAAAAGGTTTCTTGAGGTGCCCAACTACAAATGGACGCCCTAAAAGGCGCAAGAAAGTACACCAAGCAGGTGCATAAGAGGAGCCTCTTGTCCGTATTCCTATGAATTCAAATTGTTTTCCCTATCTCATGTACCCGAATAAGGCAATCGATTACACCCCGTCGCCTCAACCTCTACAACCACCGAAACCGATTCTCCTTCCATTCCCGCCCGTCGATCAAGCCCTGTTCGTAGTACCCGCCCCAGTCGAAGAAGAACGGGGTAAAGCGGTTGTCCGGGCGGTGCCAGACGATGAGGGCGCAGATCGCCAGCACCACGCCCGAAATCATGTACTCCTCTGCGCTGCCGGTCTTGAGCCGGCCGCCGAACAGGTAGAACTTGCGGTCGGACCACCAGCCGAGCGGGATGCCGGAAATGGTCATGGCGTCGGTGAGGAGGTGGAACAGGCCGCCGAGGCTGAACGCCTGCCCGAGGTGGTGGAAGTCCCAGATCAGGAAGAAGAACAGGACGGCGGCTAGCCACAGGACCAGGTAATGGGTCACGGTGCGGTGGCGGACTTTGCGCACGGGGGTGATGAGCCATTCCAGCCAGTCCGGAGCGATGGCGCCGAGCATGGCGCCGGGGGCGAGCACCGGGTCAATCGTCGCGGTGATCACGCCGGCAATGACGATGTGGTTTTGCCACTTCACAGGCCGGCTTCGTCGTGTTGCCAGCAGGGCGTCTATTGAATGGTTTTCGAACGCTCTACAGCATCGTCCAAGGGGTGGTATCCCAGTTCGGCTGTCGCTTCCACGATCGACCAGAAACGATCCTTGTTATCCGAAACCCCGTAATAGATGCCAAATTCAACATCGGCGGAAAGGCAGCGTTCGACCAGCTGAATCAGATCACGGTGGCTCAGCCACGTCTGCAGGTGCCTGGGTTCATGGGTAGGGTCGTCATCGCGCAGGACCGAACCGATTCGCAGGCATATGGATGAGATGCCGAATCGATCGCAATAGAATCGGGCAAGCGCTTCCCCAAATGCCTTGCTGACCCCGTAATCGCTGTCCGGTCGAATTGGGTCCCGGACGGTAATTCGGGGTGGCGGGGCCAACGCTTCGCCTGCAGACTCGCCCGCCGGTTGCTCGTAGCCACCCGTGACATGATTGGAGCTCGCGAACACCACCCGCTTTACGGACGTCCTTCGGGCAGCCTCGTAAACGTTGCGGGTCCCGACTATGTTCGCGCTCAGGCAGTGCTCCCAATCGGCGTAAACCTTCGAGTCGCCTGCTAAGTGAATCACCGCATCGAGAGGGGCGAACCGCCGAAAGGTATCGCACAGCCGCTCGGCATCCGCGATGTCCACCGAGGCGATTCGGTCGGAGAAGGGACCTTCCCGGTCCAGACCAAAAAGGATGTAGGTGTCTGAAAGCTCCCGATGCAGTATGCCGCCTATCAAGCCGTTGATTCCCGTGATCAACACTCGACTTGGCAACATGATGACCTCCGGCGTCGGTTCTACCTCGTCGCCAGGGTAACCTGCCAGCGTGTCATTGGTAAGACAGGCTCTTAGGCTGGGTCCGCGCCTCTCTCACTTACGACAACCCTTGACCTCGTGCTTCTCGAAAAGATCGGGGAGCAGGACGGGCGTGCGCTGTTCGCCATAGAGAATTCCGCTCGTGGCATCGTAGCCGTCGCCGAGGGTCCCACCGATCGCTCCGGTCCAACCGCAATCATCGATCGATCGAGGGTCCAGTCCGAACACTTTCCTCACGTATTTTGCGGCATCCTTTTCACACCGGATGCCCTGATCCGAACACCAATCGACGATAGCCCACCAGGCACCGAGAAGCCAGGCGGTGCGTTCCGGGCTCCGAGGAGGCGCGCCAACCGTGGCGTCCGGCCAAGCCCTGCGCCATTCCGAGCGGAATTCGTCGAGCCGGTGGGGCGGAAAGTCGATTACCTCTGGAATGTGCGGACTGGGGCTTGGTGCTACCTTCGTGATCGGAGCGGCATGGGAGATTTCGGAAAGAGTCAAAACCGTCACTGCGGCCACCAGCGCGGACAAGAATCCGCCAAGTATGGATGAACGCATCGGTAGGATCCGGGTTAAGTGAAGTCCGGCGATTTTACCAAGCTGAGAGTGGAGTGCTTCCGAACTGCCAGACATGGGGTAATCGCCAATTCGGTCAGCACTTGTAGTTCGCGCATCCAGCCGGGATGTCGGAAATGGCGTTGGCGTGGGTTGCGATGATTCCACGTTTGCAATCCCTATCGCCCGCCAATGTCCAGTTCCAACCCGACCCGCTGGAGCCCTTGATTTTCCTGGGCTCGGCCTCTTGAGCACTCAAGAGCTCGACAGAGAACAGAGAGAGAAATTCGGCCAAATTGAGCTCGAAACAGGTGTTTTCAAGACCGGCTGACCTGCTCCCCGAGATTAGTCCGGTCGTGATGTAGAGTCTGCCTCGATAGGAGGCGGCATGAAGAAGCGTTTCACCGAAGAACAGATCATTGGCATCCTGAAGGAAGCCGAAGCCGGCCTAAAAGTAGCGGAGCTGTGCCGCAAGCACGGGCTCAGCGAGGCGACGTACTACAACTGGAAAGCGAAATACGGCGGCCTGACAGTGTCGGATGCGCAGCGGCTCAAGGCACTGGAGACCGAGAATGCCCGGCTCAAGCGCCTGCTGGCGGAGGCGATGCTGGACAATGCTGCGTTGAAAGAGGTTGTAGGCCGAAAGTGGTAAGCCCACAAGCCAAGAGGGCGGCGGTCTCCCATCTGATGACAAAGCACCAGATGGGCGTCACGCGGGCTTGTGGGCTGATCGGTATTTCTCGGTCGCTGTATCGCTACGAAGCTAAGCGGCCAGCAGACCAGGAGCTCAAGGAACGACTGTGCGAATTGGCAGCGCAGAAGCGGCGCTATGGGTATCGCCGGCTGCACGTGCTACTTTGCCGAGAGGGTTGGGAAATCAACCGAAAGCGCACCTATCGCGTGTATCACGAGGCCGGCCTGATGGTCCGCAAACGAAAGCGGAAGCGCATTGCCGGCGTGGAGCGCCAAATCAAGGTCGCGCCATCGGCGCCTAACGAGAGTTGGTCTATGGACTATGTTTCGGACGGTTTGGCCGATGGTCGGCGGCTGCGGTGCCTGAATATCGTCGATGACTTCACGAAGCAGTGCTTGGCCATCGAAGTCGATACTTCGCTGCCTGGCAGACGTGTAGTCGGTGTGCTGCAACGGCTGGCAGAGATCCGCGGATTGCCCAAATCAGTCACCGTCGACAACGGCCCCGAGTTTGCCGGCAAGGCTTTGGATGAATGGGCCGATAGCCAAGGACTGTGCTTGAGCTTCATCCAGCCAGGTAAGCCACAGCAGAACGCCTACATCGAAAGCTTCAACGGCAAATTCCGGGATGAATGCCTGAACGAGCATTGGTTCGTCTCGATGCGCCATGCTCGCCAAGTCATTGAGGAGTGGCGTCGGGAATACAATGAGCAACGCCCCCACAGTTCGTTGGCTTACCTGACGCCAGATCAGTTTGCAGACACATTTTTAACCGCAGACTCTATGTCCGTTTCGGACTAAATCGGGGAGCAGGTCACGGCCAGTCAAGAGACCAAATGCGCACACCGCGCCAGCCGTGGCCTACAGACGGGCACAAAAAAGCCAGAGAATATTCTCTGGCTTGGTGTCTGGTGGTGTATTCTGGACCTCGGTTCAAACCCACTCTTATGGCGCATGAGGAACCGTGAGGGAGTTTGTCCGGGGATTGGGAGGATTGACCAACATTTGGGATTCATGAAGGAGAGGACCGCTGGTATCTCCACTAACCGTGGGTGCCTGTTCCCGAGGGTGCACGGTCATCAGCGTGTCAGCAATTCGATGTAGGGCTGGTAGCTATAGCTGCGGTTGGTTTTCTGTCCGGTCATTTCGGTTACGATCCCAAGGTCTTCCAGTACCTTCACGGCGGCATTCGCCGTAGGGAAACTCGTGCTCAGTTTCTGCCGCACTCGCTCAATGGTGAAGCGGGGCATCATCGGTAGCGTTTCGAACAGGCGGTAGGCGACGGGTCCTGCCTTGGGCGATTCGAGCAGGCGGCGACGATCTGCCGCGACCAGACTGGCAATGGCAACGATGCCGCGCTCGGCCTCGTTGGCGGCTGTGGCGACACCTTCGAGGAAAAACGCCACCCAGCCTTCCCAATCGCCTCCGGTGCGGATGTTGGACAGGCGCCGGTAGTACTCGGCCTGATGCTGTTTCAGATAGCCGCTCAGATACATCAGCGGCTCGGACAGCAGGCCCCAGTGTTCCAGCAAAGCGGCAATCAGCAAGCGCCCGATTCGGCCGTTGCCATCCAGGAAAGGGTGGATGGTTTCGAACTGTGCGTGAACCAGAGCGATTTTCACCAGCGGCGGTAGTGTGGGCGCCGCCTCGTGGATGAATCGCTCCATGTCGCCAAGGAGCTCTGCCACCTGCTCGGCGGGTGGAGGCACGAAGACCGCATTGCCGGGCCTTGTACCGCCGATCCAGTTTTGCGAGTGGCGCAGCTCGCCCGGCTGTTTGCCGGAACCCCGCGCTCCCTCCAGCAGCAGCCCGTGGGCTCCGCATAGCAGGCGCACGCTGATGGGAAGGCCACAGGGGCTACGAAGGTTGTCCTGAACCATGCGGAAGGCGCGCAAATAATTGGTGACCTCCTGCACGTCATCGGTGTTGTCGACGGCAAAGCCGGCTTCCTCGTCGAATAGATCGGTCAACGTGGCTTGGGTGCCCTCGATTTGCGAAGTGAGCAGGGCTTCCTTGCGGATAGCGCCGTACAGCAGCCAGTCCACCGAAGGCACCAGTCCCGCTATCCCCGACAGGCGCGCCAGCGCCAGCTCCGCCATGTGGTTGACGGCAACGAATGATTCCGGAGCCAGGTCTGGATCGCCGGGCGGCAGCGGGTGAGGCACGAAGGCGCGTACGGATTCGCCCAAAGTAGAAGAGATGACGTAAGTCCCGGCTGTGCGCATTGGGTTAAAGACTTCTTGTATAGCGACGCCGGATATTAAAGCGCTCTTTAATGGCTCGCGCCACCATGAAAGAAGGCTTTCATCGAACCCGCGCGCCATTTGCCAGATCAGTGGAACACGGAACCGAACCCGCGTCCGCTTTCAGGAGCAGATAGTAACGCCTTGGCCTTGAGGGCATGGATTCGATGACTTGGCCCAGTCGCTGATCAACGGGGCGGATCAGTTCGAGCTATCTCGCTCCACCCACGGTCGAACGTGAACGTCCGGGACTGGCCGACGGGGTTCTGAATTCTCAGCACGCGGGCTTGTGCGGGATCGGTCGCGTGTTCGACCACGTACAACCAATACGCATCGCCTTTTTCGCAGGCGCAGTCGAATTGTGTGTGCGATAGTCCCACGGGGCGATCTTCCCAACTGCCCGTCATCGACTTCACTTCCACCCATCGAATCTGCCTGCCACTGCTGTCGGCCTCGTATAGGTCAAAACCGGGGTTGCCATCCGGCGTGCGTTGCAGCGTGGGTTCGAGCGAAATGATCAGGGTTATGGCCTGATCCTCGATCTTCATCCGTGTTGCCTGATCGAGGCCATCAGGATCGGGCCCTTCGTCATCAGGATGAGTGCCGAGGTAGGAAATGAACGGTCTTCCGCCAGCCGAGCCAGGAGTCCGTTTCTCCTGCCCCCCGCTGCTGGCACCGCCACTCTTACTGCCGCTACCGGTATGGCTACCAGAGCCACCGTGTACCCCGCCGTTGCCCTGACCGCCGCCGCGTGGCGCCCCTGTGCCTGCTCCACCCTGACCGCCGCGTCCTGCGCCACTCGTTGCGCCGTCGCTGTCCGGGTCGGGCGTTTTTGGCGGAATGTCCGGCATATCGTCGCCGTACAGGTCTTTCGCGTCGTCGTAGACATCCTCGCCAGGTCGATTGGTGTCGTCCGCCTCTTCTTCGGTCGGAATCTCGTCGGACGGCGCATCACCGGATGAAGCTTCGTCCTCTGGCGGTGCGTCAGTGATCCCAAGCCGTGAGGTCAGATCTGCCACGCTGGTAATGCCGAGCTTTCGCAGCAAGTCGAGGGCGGCAGGATCGATACCAACCTCTTTGGCCAGTTGGTCGATGATTGGTGGCTTGAAGGCGATCTTGCTCAGCAGAAAGGGGTTGGGTTTCCAACCGAGAGTGTCGAACACCACGAGGCCAGGGGGCACCAGTTCGCCGTTGGCATCGGGCACCCAAGCTCCTTTGTTGAGATAGCGCAGGAAGGCAGCCGGGAAAGGCGGTGTCTTGCGTTCGCCGTAGTGCGACCAGGTGTAGGAGCCATCGAAGATACCGCGCCCGCGACGCTCTTCGAGATCGCCCAGACTCTCCCAGATCAGTCGGGCGCGCTCGACGCGTTGCTCCGGGGTGAGTTTTGGCAGAAGCGCAATGAGGTCGTCGAAACCTTGAAGCAGCCAGTCGACGATCCGGTCATTGATGCCCGAGGTTCCCTCGTGGCCCGTTTGCCGACGCAGTTCCAACTTTTCATCCCGCGTTAGTGCGTGCGGAGCCTCGACCGGGCGCGGATACCGCAGCGCACCGCACGCTTCCAGCAGTTCGCGCATGCTCTCGCCGCGTAGGCAGTCGTACTTGTCATCGACGATGAAGACATCGGCCACTCCCGTGAAGAGCTGCTTCAAGCGGTCGGTGGCGACGTAAATGTCGCCGGGCTTGGCGACGTAGACTTTACCGTCGCCGGCATCGACCACCATCACGAAGGAAGTTTCGCGCAAGGCGGAACGCAGCTTTTCCCTTTGTGCTGTCGAGTCGGTGCTAAACGCCGAGCGGATGCGTTCGATGTCTGCGGCGTAGGCATCGCCGTCCACATCGACTTCTTCCTCTTGGTACTTCGGCAGGACGTTCCAGATCACGTCATCTACCGGGTCCGGTTCTGTGATGCCCAGCGAACTCAAGAAATCTCGTGCCTCGGGTGTTGCACACACCGCCCGACGCATCGTCGGGAAGCTGGTGGCGATGTCACTGGGCAGGAACGCTCTGGCGTTACCGTTCTCTCGGACGACGACGTGAGTACCGTCTTCGAGGCGGATGAGAGGAACAATGTCGAGGTGGCGGCGCAAGGCTTTCTCCTGGCCGCTCAGGAATTCGTATAGCCGCAACACCCACTCGTCCGATTGCGCCTCAAGAAACGCCTTGGTCAGGCTCGGCACCAGCTTTGTCGGGGTGATCTCGTCGATGTCGAGTTCGCGCATCAGGTACTGGCGAATCTCGGGTGCCTTGTCCTGGGTGATGTCGCCTGATAGCCAAGCGGCGACCTTCGAACCGAATAGCGCCGCAACCTGTTCCGGGCTGAACAGCTCGCGCAACTCTTGCGTGCGCGCCAGCTTGGCCTGATGGGCGGTGACATGCCTGCTGTCGAAGGTCGGAAGCAGCGCCTCTTCCTGAAATGCCTGCCGGACGGCATCAAATATTGGCGCAAACCGCGAACCCTTTGGGAACTTCTCGCGGTCAAGCGGCAAGCAGCGCAACGCTGCAACATCCAGCATTGCCTTGTCGCGCATCCAACGCATCGCCTCCACCAGCAGGCTGGAGGTCTCCTTGACCAGATGCTGGTTCCACGGCTCGCCGGGCGGAATGTTGTCGCGGCTTGGCGTGGTGCGGTACGGCCCCTGCACGAGAAAGCCAAGGTGGCTCTCAACCACTGTCGGGAAGAAAACTACCAGCGGCGACTTGGCCAGCGGCTGCACCACCCAGCGACCAGGGTCATCCTTTACCGCCACCAACGAGAAAGCAATTTCCACCCTTCCGACTTTCTGTCCCTCGGCAGAAAACACGTCGCGGTGGAACACCATCCAGTTCTGATCGACCTCCTGCCGATCATCCTCTGTGCCTATCACCGTGATGAGCTGGACATTGGGGCCAAGCGATTCGGGGATATTGCGCAAATAGAACCCGGACGCCCCGCCCTCGACGCTCCAGTTGATTTCGTCAATGTGACGCAGGAACAGCAGTGCGCCTGGGCCCAAGTGGCGGAACCCCGTCGTGATCTCCTGCGCTGCGCTCGCGTCTTCCGGTTTCAGGGGCAGGATGATCTGTGTCTCATCAGCATCGCGCGCCGACGGCTCCAACCGTTTGGGAAAGACGTAATCCTCAATGGCGAAGTCCTCGTCGCCAGAGTGGATCTCCGGAAGATCGGTGACCGTGTAGACGGACTTGAAGCCGAGGCCGAAGCGGCCAATGGAGGACTCGTTCTTGGTGCTCTCGGCGATGTCGCAGACGCTTCGGACGTCGGCCTCGTCGAACGGCTTGCCGAAATGCGAGAGCGTCAGGCGGGTCGGGTTCAGGGTGAACTCGACCTTTCGTGATTTGTGCCACTCGCCTCGCCGACCGAGCGCGTCCTCGGCGTTTTGCAGCAGTTCGAAGATGAAGTGCGTGCGGTCGTCGTACAGACCAGCTGCAAGCCTCCCGGACTTCTGAGCACCTTTGGTGCCGTAGCTCTCCCGGTTCTCCTCGCAAATTGCCTCGTAGTTGGATGCCACCACTGCTCCCTCTCGGTCAGGCACCTGCTCGATGCCAAGTTTGCCCAAGTCTGCATATTCTTGGAATATTATGACAAGATGTGGCAGTAAACCAAACACCGCGCAAATGACATGGGAAAGCCGATGAGCGACCAGCCGAACGAAATCCTCACCCTTGACGAGGTTGCCACCTACCTTAAGGCAGGCAAGCGTACGGTCTATCGCCTCGCGGCGAGCGGCAAGCTCCCGGCGTTCAAGCTGGGCGGGACGTGGCGCTTCCGACGCGGCGATCTGGACGAGTGGATTGCAAGCCGTATCGGCAAGGCGACGGTTGATGACGACGAGGTGGCGGAATGACCTCCAGCGCCACCTCACTCCAGTCCAAGGCCAATCCACAGCAGCTTGAAGCCATTCTGGCCACCGATGGCCCGGTGCTCATCATCGCCGGGCCAGGATCGGGGAAAACCTTCACCCTTGTTGAGCGGATCGTCTATCTCATCACCCACAAGGGTGTCGCACCCGAGTCTCTGCTGGTTGTCACCTTCACCGACAAGGCCGCGCGCGAGCTCACTACCCGCATCTCCAACCGGCTGGCCGCGCTGGGCATCCAGTTCAACCTGAACGAGATGTACCTCGGCACATTTCACTCCATCTGCCTTCGTCTGCTGGAGGATTACCGCGAGTTCACACGGCTCAAGCGCAGCTTCACGCTGTTCGACCAGTTCGACCAGCAGTACTTCCTCTACCAGCACATTAAGGACTTCCGCGAAATACCAGACGCCGAGCTTGTCATGGGCGATGACCAGACGGGCCGCTGGGCGCAGTCGGAGAACCTGTTGAAGTGGCTCAACAAGGTCGGAGAGGAGGCGCTTGATGGCACCTCGCTGGCGGCGGCCCCTGATCCAGAAATCCGCGCCCTGGCCAATTGCTTTGCCAAGTACCAGGCTCTGTTGCACGAGCACAACTCGCTGGACTTTTCAGGCATCCAGTACGAGGCCCTGCAACTGCTGGAAAAGCGCCCCGAGGTGCTGGGGCAACTGCGCGACAAGCTCACCCACCTGATGGTGGACGAGTACCAGGACACCAACACCATTCAGGAACGCATCCTTCTGCTGCTGGCGGGCGAGCGCCGCAATCTGTGCGTGGTGGGCGACGACGATCAGGGCTTGTACCGCTTTCGCGGGGCCACCATCCGCAACATTCTGGAGTTCCCGGCACTGTTCGACGACGGCCAGTGCAAGCAAGTCAAGCTGACCGTCAACTACCGCTCGCACCCGGACATCATCCGCTTCTACAACGAGTGGATGCGTGAACAGACCTGGGACGACGGCATGCGCGTGTTTCGCTTCGCCAAACAGATCGTTCCGCGCGAAGATGACTTTCCCGATTTGCCCACGGCGCTGCGGCTGACCGCCAGTGACGACAAGGACGACACCACCAACTGGCACGCTGAGGTTCTGGCCTTTCTCAACGGGTTGAAGTCCTCCGGCCAGCTTGCGGACTGGAATCAGGTCGCCTTCCTGTTTCGCTCGGTCAAGAACGACAAGGTGGTGGCGCTGGCGCGCTTCCTCGAAGCGCAGGGAGTGCCCGTGTTTTCTCCCCGCTCGAACATGTTCTTCGAGCGCGAGGAGATCCGCCTGATGATCGGCGCACTGATCTTCCTGTTCCCTCAGTTTCCCAAGGTGCGGGCGTGGGCCGAAGGCGTCACGCTGCCCATCTGGGACTACTATGACCACCAGTGCTTCAAGCCATTCATCGACGAGCTACGCAAGCCGGAAAACAAGCCGCTGCTGGACTGGGCACGCCCGCTTGCCAAGCGCCACGCCGTGCTGACGCAGAACACTGACTACGCCTTTTCCGGCCTGTTCTATCAGCTGCTGCAGTTCCCACTGTTTTCGCGCTTCCTCACTGATGAGGCCGTGCAAGGTGTGGACAAGGGGCGCGCCGCGCGCAACCTTGGTACCTTCTCCAAGCTGCTCACCAAGTTCGAGTACCTGCACTTTGTCAGCGTGCTCAACCCCGAGTGGCTGGAAAAGAATCTGCGTGACCTGTTCAATCAGTTCCTGCGCTTCCTGCAGGATGGCGGCATCGGCGAATACGAGGACGAGGCCGAGTACGCACCCAAGGGCTGCGTCTCGTTCCTGACTATCCACCAGTCCAAGGGGCTGGAGTTTCCGGTGGTGGTGTGCGGTTCGCTGGAAGCGGTGCCGCGCAAGCAGTACGGAACACTTGATGTGCTTCTGGAAGATGGCGGCTACCTTTCCAAGGAACGCTTTGAGCCGCTCGACCACATCAAGAACTTCGACTTCTGGCGGCTGTTCTACACCGCCTTCTCGCGTGCCCAGAACTTGCTGGTGCTGGCGGCGCAGGAAAAACAGGGGCGCGGCAAATCGCCGTCCAAATACTTCGAGCGGCTGTTCTACGAGCTGCCCCGTTGGCGTGACGTTGATCTGTCGGCGCTGACCTTCGAGGCCATCAAGCAGATCAACCTCAAGCGCGAGTATTCGTTCACCTCGCACATCACGGTGTTCGAGAACTGCGCCGAGCAATACCGCTTCTTCAAGGAGCTGGAGTTCGCGCCCATCCGCGAAAGCCCGATGCTGTTCGGTACGCTGGTGCATCAGACCATCGAGGACATCCACAAGACCGTGCTGCGCGGCGAAGAAGCCAGCATTACCTTCGATGCCATCAAGGGCTGGTTCTCGGCCAACTACGCCATGCTCTCGAAGAAGGAGCGCGTCTACCTCGCACCCTCCTCGCAGCAGGCGGCGCTGCTGCACGTGCTGCGCTACTACGAGCGCGAGAACGGCAACTGGGATCGCATCAAGGAGGCCGAGGTCGAGATCTCCCTCATCAAGGATCAGTACATCCTCAAGGGCAGCGTTGACTTGATCCGGGGCGAGCACGACACGGTCGAGATCATCGACTTCAAGTCGGAGAAGAAGCCCGACATGGAGAAGGATCGGGATCGCCTGCGCCAGTACCAGCATCAGTTGGAGGTGTACGCCCATCTGGTCGAGGAGCGCACCGGCCAGAAGGTGAGCCGGATGCACCTGTACTACACCGGAGAGGACGGCGGCAATCCTTACGTCTCCTTCACCAAAGACGACCGCGCCATCGGCAAGACCATCGCACGCTTCGACGACATCGTCGCCCGCATCGAGCGACAGGACTACCAGATCGCCGCACGCCCGGCCAAGCTGTGCCAGAACTGCGATATGCGCGCTTATTGCGACAACAAGAATTGGGCTTTCAGGACTGCCTAGACATGAAGAACGAAATACCCGTGCAGGATGCCCTGCAGCTCACGACGCCGGCTATTAGCAGCACGGTGACAGTGGAGAAGTATGAATTCGAGCCCATCAAGGGCTATCCGATGCTGAACTGGCGCGGCAAGCGACCTTTTACGTCAACCCAGTACTACCCGGCGCAGCTGAAGGAAATCCACGGCGACGAAGTGGACGGATGGCGCAACAAGATCTTTTGGGGCGACAACCTTCAGGTGATGAGCCATCTACTCAAGCAGTTCAGAGGAAGGATTGACCTGATCTACATCGACCCTCCATTCGACTCAAAGGCCGACTACAGAAAGTCAGTCACTCTCCGGGGAAACAAGGCGAAAGGAGATCAAGCGGCGTTCGAGGAGAAGCAGTATGGGGACATTTGGACGAACGACGAATACCTTCAATTCCTGTACGAGCGCTTACTTCTGCTGAAAGAACTCCTCTGACCTGCTCCCCGATTTAGTCCGAAACGGACATAGAGTCTGCGGTTAAAAATGTGTCTGCAAACTGATCTGGCGTCAGGTAAGCCAACGAACTGTGGGGGCGTTGCTCATTGTATTCCCGACGCCACTCCTCAATGACTTGGCGAGCATGGCGCATCGAGACGAACCAATGCTCGTTCAGGCATTCATCCCGGAATTTGCCGTTGAAGCTTTCGATGTAGGCGTT
Source organism: Methylococcus mesophilus (assembly GCF_026247885.1). Taxonomy (NCBI): domain Bacteria; kingdom Pseudomonadati; phylum Pseudomonadota; class Gammaproteobacteria; order Methylococcales; family Methylococcaceae; genus Methylococcus; species Methylococcus mesophilus. Next base: position 3,224,149 of record NZ_CP110921.1, read on the forward strand.
CTGCTGTGGCTTACCTGGCTGGATGAAGCTCAAGCACAGTCCTTGGCTATCGGCCCATTCATCCAAAGCCTTGCCGGCAAACTCGGGGCCGTTGTCGACGGTGACTGATTTGGGCAATCCGCGGATCTCTGCCAGCCGTTGCAGCACACCGACTACACGTCTGCCAGGCAGCGAAGTATCGACTTCGATGGCCAAGCACTGCTTCGTGAAGTCATCGACGATATTCAGGCACCGCAGCCGCCGACCATCGGCCAAACCGTCCGAAACATAGTCCATAGACCAACTCTCGTTAGGCGCCGATGGCGCGACCTTGATTTGGCGCTCCACGCCGGCAATGCGCTTCCGCTTTCGTTTGCGGACCATCAGGCCGGCCTCGTGATACACGCGATAGGTGCGCTTTCGGTTGATTTCCCAACCCTCTCGGCAAAGTAGCACGTGCAGCCGGCGATACCCATAGCGCCGCTTCTGCGCTGCCAATTCGCACAGTCGTTCCTTGAGCTCCTGGTCTACTGGCCGCTTAGCTTCGTAGCGATACAGCGACCGAGAAATACCGATCAGCCCACAAGCCCGCGTGACGCCCATCTGGTGCTTTGTCATCAGATGGGAGACCGCCACCCTCTTGGCTTGTGGGCTTACCACTTTCGGCCTACAACCTCTTTCAACGCAGCATTGTCCAGCATCGCCTCCGCCAGCAGGCGCTTGAGCCGGGCATTCTCGGTCTCCAGTGCCTTGAGCCGCTGCGCATCCGACACTGTCAGGCCGCCGTATTTCGCTTTCCAGTTGTAGTACGTCGCCTCGCTGAGCCCGTGCTTGCGGCACAGCTCCGCTACTTTTAGGCCGGCTTCGGCTTCCTTCAGGATGCCAATGATCTGTTCTTCGGTGAAACGCTTCTTCATGCTGCCTCCTATCGAGGCAGACTCTACATCACGACCGGACTAATCTCGGGGAGCAGGTCACCTCAGCCCAAGCGGCGCGATCTTTCTTCACTGCGACTGGCACAAGAGCCACCACATTCGATGCATCCTGGATGAAGTCTTCGGGCAAGGCAACTTCTGCAACGAGATCGCACGGATTAAATGCAATCCGAAAAATTCGGACTTGAATGCCTTCGGGAATATTCACGACACAGTCTTCTTCTATCGGAAGGGCGGTGAGGGTTACGCCTGGACCAAGCTCCGTGAGGAGAAGGATTCGGAGGACCTGGCACGGATTTACGAGAAGGTCGACAGTGCTGGCCGCAGGTACACGACTGTAGCGCTACACGCTCCTGGCGAGCGTGCCGGCGAGACAGGACAGCCGTGGCGCGGAATGCCGCCACCGAGAGGACGTCATTGGGCATACGTCCACGCACAGCTCGACGAGTTCGATACCTTAGGAAAGATCGAATGGTCATCGTCGGGCAATCCAAGGCTAATCCGGTACGCGGACGAAGATGATGGAAACCGCGTTCAGGACGTGTGGACAATGAAAGATCCACAGTACGTTGACTATCCGACCGAGAAGGCAGAGGAACTGCTGGAGAGAATCATCTTGGCTTGTTCGAGGCCAGGAGAGCTGGTACTTGACTGTTTCATGGGGTCAGGAACAACGCAGGCTGCCGCCATGAGGCTCGGTCGGCGCTTTATTGGGGCAGATATTAATCTTGGCGCAATTCAGACGACGACCAAACGGTTGATCGAACTTGGAAGTCAGCTACGGCAACAGTCGCTCGATTCGAAGGAAACGCATTTCACCGGATTCGAGGTTCACAACGTCAATCATTACGATATCTTCCGCAACCCCGTTCAGGCCAAAGACCTGTTGATCGAGGCGTTGGAGGTACAGAAGCTGGAGTTCAGCACTGTGTTCGACGGCGAGAGGGACGGGCGCATGGTCAAGATCATGCCCGTCAACCGGATCGCCACACGCGCCGACCTGAACGAATTGATCCACAACTTTGACCAGAAGGCGTGGCAGCACCGTCACAACGGGCATCCGACCCGCCCGGTCGAGAAGATCACCCTCGTCTGCATGGGCCACGAGCCAGACTTGGCAGCGCAACTGGAACTGGCCGCCAAGCCGTTCAAGATCGACGTGGAAGTAGTGGACATCCTGCGCGACAAGACCGATCTGGAGTTCAAGCGCGACTCGCAGGCCAAGGTGGTGGTAAAGGGTAGCGAGCTGGTCATTGAGAGGTTCTACCCGATGAATCTGCTGCAAAAGCTCTCGCTGCAGAAGGAATCGGTCGAGGACTGGAAGGAACTGGTCGAATCGGTCCTTATCGACTGGAACTACGACGGCGCGGTGCTGCAACCGGCGGTGGTGGACATCCCAGTCAAGAGCGAGCAGGTCAAGGGCGCGTACAAGGTGCCAGACGACGCAGGCACGATCCGCGTGAAGATCACCGACTTGCTCTCGGAGTCGTGGGAAGGGAGCATCAGCAATGGCGGCTAAGCGTGCAACCGCGAAGGCCGGCGGCAAGGCAGCCAGCGCGTCCGGCGCGTCGCTGGATTTCGCCTTCTTCCGCTTTCTGTGGCAGTTCTACAAGGACAACCGAGGGGCGATCCGGCAGAACTACAAGGAGCTTACCCGCAAGTTCCTCGACTTCAATAACCCGCAGAAGAACCCCAAGGCCTTCCTACGCCAGCCGCAGTTCGAGGCGCTGGAAACCTACGTCCTCCTCAAAGAGTTCCTTGGCAATGCCAAGGTCGAGGAGGTATTCAGGGCTTGGTACGAGCGCAGCGGCAAGTTCGAGGGCCGCAAGTTCGGCTCCTTCCTCGGCACCGCCGGCCAGGAGATGTTCTCGTTTGGGGAGTCCGACGAGCTGGAACTGGGCTCGTACAAGCTACTGTTCGAGAAGATGCGCAAGAACTCTCGCGCCTACCCGAACTACATCTTCGCCCTGACGATGGGCACGGGCAAGACCATCCTGATGGCCACCTGCATCTTCTACGAGTTCCTGCTGGGCAACAAGTTCGAGAAGGACGCGCGCTACTGCCACAACGCGCTGGTGTTCGCCCCGGACAAAACTGTGCTGCAATCGTTGAAGGAGATCGAGGCGTTCGACCTGACCCGCGTCGTGCCGCCGGAGTACGTCAACTTCCTGACCACGCACCTGCGCTTCCACTACCTCGAAGAAGCAGGCACCTCGCTGGACACGCTGGATCGCTCGCGCTTCAACATCATTGTCTCCAACACGCAGAAGATCATCCTGAAGCGCCAGCACAAGGAAAAAACCTCCGTCGACAAGCTGTTCGGCGCGACCGGCGAAATCCTGGCCGCCAACGGCGTCTATGCCGATGCCGCCGATCTCTACAACTTCGACCAGCCCGAGGAAGAAGGCGAGCTCACCACCAACCAGCGCTTCGAGAAACTTCGCCGCCTGGAGCAGCTCGGCATCTACGTGGACGAGGCCCACCACGCCTTCGGCAAGGCGCTGGCCAAGGACATGGGCGTCGGGGCCAAAGAAACCGACACCAGCCTGCGCACCACCATCGACATCCTTGCCGCCAGCCTCAATGCGGCAGGCACGCGTGTGGTCGCCTGCTACAACTACACCGGCACGCCCTATGTGGGCCGCGAGGTGCTGCCTGAGGTGGTTTATGCCTATGGCCTGAAGGAGGCCATCGACAAGGGGTTCCTCAAGAAGGTGACGCTGCACGGCTATGCCAACACCCGCACCGACGAGTTTGTCGATATCGCCATCGAGAACTTCTTGAAGGAATCCGGCGAAGTGCGCCCAGAAGGGCTGCTGCCCAAGCTGGCGTTCTTCGCCGCCACCATCGACGAGCTGACCGGAGAACTGCGACCTGCGGTGGAACGCGCGCTGCTTAAGCACGGCATCCCGACCTCGCGCATCCTGGTCAACGTGGGCGACGACAAGCTCACCACCAACGACGACATCCGCGAGTTCAACCGACTGGATACCGAAGGCTCGGACAAGCAGTTCATCCTGTTGGTCAACAAGGGCCGCGAAGGCTGGAACTGCCGCTCGCTGTTCGGCGTAGGGCTATTCCGCGAGCCCAAATCCAAGGTGTTCGTCCTACAGGCCACGATGCGCTGCCTGCGCGCCATCGGGGAGGCCCAGCACACCGGCCACGTCTTCCTTTCGGACGACAACCTCAACACGCTGAACGACGAGCTGCAGCAGAACTTCCGCATCAGCGCCGACGAGCTGCAAAAGACCGGGAAAGACAAGGAGCCGGTGCAAATCCGCGTGGTGGAGCCGCCGGTCAAGATCAAGCTGGTGCGTGTGCGCAAGCAGTACCAGATACGCGAGAAAGCGCTTGTGCCCGGCCAGACGCTGGGCCTCGACCGCGCCGACAAGGAAAGCTGGAACACGTTGGTCGAGAAGTACCGGCTGATTGAAACTCAGCAGGACGGCTTGACCGCCGCCGATGCGGCGCGCGCCTCTGGCAGTCGCACCTTTGACCTGACCTCGCGCCGGGAAAAGCGAGCCTTCTCACGGCTATCGCTGGTGGCCGAGGTGTCCCGCTATTTGAACCGAAGCCCGCTGGAGATCGAGGAGCTGCTCGACGCGACGAAGGAAGGTGCCGACGAACTGGTGGCCATCACCAACGAGTTCAATGAGCTTCTCTACGACGAGATCATCCCGCGCTTGTTCCGCCAGCTCTACGACCTTGACGAGTCGCAGCAAACCGAAGAGCACGAGGTCGATCTGATCAAGATGCCCCCGAACGGCTACTACGAGGTATCGGCGGCGAAGGACAAGATCGTCCGGATGAACGACGCGCAGATCAAGGACGAAGAGCGCGCCAAGAGCTTCCACCTCGACACCTACTGCTTTGACTCCGGCTCGGAGAACTGGCTGTTCTGGGATCTGCTGCGCGAGCAACGGGTGAAGAAGATCTACTTCACCGGGATGCTGACCCACGGCCAGTCCGATTTCTTCATCCAGTACATCGACCCGGATTCTCGCACCGTGCGCAGCTACTACCCGGACTTCATCTTCCAGCGGGAAGAACCGGACGGCAGCCTGAAGTACGTGATCGTCGAGGTCAAGAACGATTCGCAGATTGAGGATGCGGTAGTGCAGGCCAAGAAGGACTTCGCCCAGCAGATCGCGGTGGCCAGTGGCATGGAGTACCGGATCATTAGGTCGAGTGATGCCGACAAGCGAGCCTATCGCGTGCTCTTGTAAGTCGGACAACGGCAGATCGGCCAAATCTATGGGATGGGCGACCAATATGGCAAGAAAGAGAATCTCCAAAAGCACACTCTCGATGTTCCTTCGCACGAAGTGCGACCGCGAGCTTTATCTGTCGCTACACGAGGACTCGGAGCTGGACGCTAATGGCATGCCGGTTCCTCTACAGGCACGGCCTGGCATTGGAGTTCTGCAAACCGCAGGCCGCGATTTTGAGGATGAGCGGAATGACCAATTGATCCAGTCTTTCGGCAACCTGGTCATGTATCAGCCCGACAAAGGAGGGGCGAACAAGCCGGTCAAGGCACCGCTTGCCTCATTGCTCGGCAAGGTCACGGCTTTGCCTTCGATCATCTTGCAAGGCAAGTTTGAGCCATCGGCGTTCCAAAATGCCGTCATGGCGAACATTGGTCTCCAACCAGCCCAAGTTGCCCAGGTTCCAAGGATCGCAGGACTTATCCCTGACATCATTGTGGTGCGCCAGGCGACAGTCGACGACGAAGAGGTCGGCGCAGATGGATGCCGGAGACCAATCGATCCAACGACCGAAACTCGTCGTGCGCTGAGCATTATTGATGTCAAGCACACCAGCGAAGCCAATCCCAGCTACTCTGCTGAGGTTGCGCTTTACGCGATTTTTCTCGCCAATTGGATCGTCGACCAAGGCCTACAGAACAGCTACTTTGTGACCATCCGCAGCTACTTGTGGACCCGATTCAAGCAAGGCCAATCTGCGCTAGGCGCTTTGATGTCGGGCTCCTCTCCGGCAACGCCCGACCAATATCTCGACGTGCTGATCGCCGACAGCGAGGATGCCAACCTTCGTTTCTACCTACCTACCGTGCTGCATTTCTTCAGGGAAGACTTGCTCCGGGTCATCACCATTGGTGACGCTTCAGCCAATGGCTGGGAGAATCTCGAATGGCACGTCGATGGTCGCTGTAGCGCTTGTGACTGGCTCGGGCACGAGAAGTGGGCAAATTCGAAGGACAAGGCGCGAATCGCGGCACAGCCAGCCCATTACTGCTATCCGGCGGCGAAGCTGACTGGGCACTTGAGTCAGATTGCTGGCATGACTCGGGGGGCAAGGAAAACGCTCCAGATCAATGCCATTCAGAACACAGCAGGCGCAGCGAGTGCTCCTTCGGCGCATCCTGCGTTTCAGCAGCACAGCCATCTCAAGAAGGAACGAAGCCGTATCCCCGTTCGTGCCCAAGCTCTGATCTCATCGACGACCAGTGTGGACAGTTCAGCGGTGCTGGCAAGCCTGGCTCCCTGGCCGCAATTGCATGTCGCCATAACAGTTAACTTCGATCCCAGCGCTGGACTGCTAACAGGCTTATCGATATTTGGCAGGGCAACAGCTTACGTAAGCGGACAGACTCCGCGACAGTTCGCCACCAAGTGTTTTGTCGTCGACCAGAAAAGCCTCAGCGATGAGTGGGTCGCCCTTGAAGGACTGCTATCGACCCTGTCCGACATGGTTGACCAGTCTGAAGCGTTTGTCCGCGCAGCGGGCAAGACACCTCTCACCGCGCAAATCGCGTTCTGGGAAAAGCGCCAGTTCGAGGAGCTGTGTGCGGCAATGGGGCGGCACCTACCCAAGGTGTTGAGTCTTACCAACCGCAAGACCAAGGCTCTGGCATGGCTATTCCCTGCCGATGAACTCATTGAGAAGCCTGACGGTGCGGTAAGCCCGTGTGTCGTCTTCGTAGACGAGATTGTCCAGCGCGTCGTCTTCGCACCGACACCTCACGTCATCACGCTATTTGACACCGCCGAAGCCTACTATTCCGGATCTGGGCCGATTCGGCAGGGAGACGCGTTCTATCGAGAGTTTCTGACCAACGGTATTCCACGAGAGCGCATCTACGAGATCTGGAGCAATGTGACCACGATTAAGCGTGGCTCGGTTACAGTCCCTCGAAACACTGTTATTCAGGAATTTGGTAATGCGCTGGAAAAGCAGTGTCGCGCGTTGAGCAGTGTCGTTGAGAAGTTGCGCACGGACTTCAGAGGGCAACTCAAGGCAAACGCTCCCAAGCTAACCCTCTCGATTCCGCAGGGTGCCCGGGATGTTGCTTTCGACAGCAAGCTTTGGATCTGGTGGGAGGAGCTGCAGTACCACACCAGAAAGCTAGAGTCGCACCAGCGCTTGGCGCTCGATGCCGAAGCATTGGAAGCCAGCTATGAGGCAGTTCGACTCACCAACGGCCAACCGACCGGAATTCCGACCGAATACAATTTCGACGTGTTGGCGGGGTCAACAGAAGCGAAGCTTGATGATAACGAAGGGTACCTTGCTCTGGGAAAAGAAGCTCATCCCGGACTTCCTCTCCTGCGCGCAAAGGACATTGTCGCCGCCGGTTCGCCTCCATATTCGGGATCGGATCAGACGATCACTACGCCATTGTGGTCGTCGCTGTCGGTGACCCTCGTGTCGTTCGATCGCAGCACGCGTAAGGCCGTATTGAATCTGTCTAACTGGCGTGAAGCCGCATTTTTCCCGTACCTGCGGGACAATTCGACCATCGACCTCCTGAACGATATCTTCATCACTAAAGGTCAAGGATCATTCAAATGGTACGAGACGGCCAAGAATATTCTGACTACTGTCGGCAACCCTTCGCTCGCGGTCGCTGATAGCAATGCGGCCACTGCGATGGGGGCGAGGCCGCCGCGACCCGGCACAGACCCAGTTACCCCTCTTGCCCGAGTGCTCTGGGAGGCCGACATTCTTCACGCAACGTCCGTCGTGGCTGCAACGCCAGCTGCATCGGTTGCTGCCTACGCCAAGGCCAAGCACAACCTGAACAGTAGTCAGACCGATGCTGTCGCCCACGCGACGGAAAAGCAGCTGACGATCATCTGGGGTCCTCCAGGCACTGGAAAGACCCAGACCCTTGCCGGATGCATTCATGGTCTTGTCCATGATGCCGCGCCGAACCGGCAGCCATTGAAGCTACTGGTCGCCGGGCCAACGTACAAAGCTGTTGAAGAGATTATTGGTCGCGTTGTTGATGCGCTGGATAACGACGCAACATGCCCTGCCGAGGTATATGTTGGATATTCCTCGTCGCAAGCTCCAAAGGCATTTCCAGCGGGTAGCTCGCATCTACGCGTCGAGTCATTCAAGCTCGACCGGACCAATCAGGAAACACAGGACTGTCTTGCCAGTCTGGCAAAGGCCGATGCTGTCACGATTGTCGGCACTGCGATGATGCAGGCCTACAAGCTCGCGGAGTGGACGTGTGGTAGCAGTGTCGGGCCGATTTTCGACGTTGTCATCATCGACGAAAGCTCTCAGGTTCAGGTAACCGCAGCAATCTCAGCATTGGCCACTCTGAAAGAGGACGCACGATTGATCATTGCCGGCGACCACCTTCAGATGCCGCCAATCATGGCGCTTGAGCCACCCAACGGTGCCGAATACTTGGTGGGCAGCATCCAGAAATACCTGCTCGACCGTCCGTTTGGCAGCCAAATCGTTTCATGTCCGCTCGAAGAGAATTACCGTTCGGCGGAGGACATAGTGGCCTATGCTCGTACGATCGGCTACCGAGCGACGTTGAAGGCGTCAAACGCCGCGACGGCACTTCATCTCTTGGCGGCAGTACCTACTTCCGCATCCGGCTTTCCAGGCGGCATGCCTTGGTCGACTTTGTGGCCGCAAATTCTGGACCCCAAGAAGAAGGTGCTGACGTTGCTCCATGACGATGACCTGTCGTCGCAAAGCAATTCCTTTGAAGCAAAGATCGTCGCCGCCTTGACCTGGTGCCTTAGGCAGACAGTGAGCGCGGAACTTGATGGGCGAGGTGCCGTGACGCATGCGGCGCCAACGCCCGATCAGTTCTGGGGGCAGTGTATTGGAATCGTGACGCCACATCGCGCCCAACGCGCGTTGGTGGTTCGCGAACTGAGGTCGATATTTCCGTCTGATCCGCCGGATTTGATCGACTCGGCGGTTGATACCGTGGAAAAGTTCCAGGGTGGTCAGCGGCACACAATCATCGTGACTTTTGGTGTCGGGGATGCGGACGTGATCATGGGGGAGGAAGCGTTCCTCATGCAGTTAGAGAGGACAAACGTGGCCATCTCTCGCGCGATGGCTAAGTGCCTGGTGATTATGCCGATGACGCTTGCCGGGCACGTCCCTCACGACAAGAAGGCTCTTGAGACAGCTCATGCGATCAAAGATTATGTCGACGAGTTCTGTAATCAAGAAATGACGGACCAGATCACGTCCGGACCGACGCCGAAGCAAGCGAAGTTGCGCTACCACCAGTAATGGCTGCTGAAATTAAACTCGTTCGACGTGAAAATCGAATTCAACGGCGGCGGCGGATTCAGCTTTCATCTGATCGGCTTGCCGCTTGCCAGCATCTGCGGACTTTGCAGGGCGGGTCGACACCAAGCGCCACGGGACACCGGATTCCTCCAATGAGTTCTTGAAAATACTTTTCGCGTCGACTGCGGCAGAAGGAATGATGCCGAAGCGGACGTACATGTGCAGTGTTTCAGAAGAATCTGCGCTATCAGCAATATTTCGCCATACCCTTCCGAGTGAAGTCGCGAAGACGCTCTGTCCGCCGTGGTCAAGCTGGGGGCCGGCCGAATAGTCAATGAAATCAGGGCCGCCGAGGAACCAGTTTCTCAACCACTGATCCTGAACGTACGTCCGCATTCCGTAGTAGGGAGGGGATGTGATTACAACTGACGGTGCAGTACTAACCGATCGAAACACTTCGACCGACTGAGCGTCGCCATGCAAGACTTGAGATATCGGACATGGAGATTCTTGCTCTAGTCCTACTAAACGCTCGATCTTGCGACGGAGCACCCGAATAACGTCAATCCTAGGGGCTTTTAGCTTTCTTTCTTTCCAGAAACGCACCGCGTAATCAGGCTTCGACGCGTAGGTTCTGGGCATTTGGTTCGAGAAATAGCCCGCGTTCTCCATGTGCTTGGGGACAGGGCCGTGCAGGCAGCCCAGGGCCGCAGCGCGCAGGATGGCGGATGCATCGGTCTCCGCCCCGAGGTTTAGCAGCCCTTCTCGCAACGCACAGACATTTCTAAGCGTGTCGCGGTGATATGCAGATCGAAAGAATGCTGTGTCGGGGATCTCCGATGGATCGACTTCTGAGATTAGCCTTTCGGCAAGCCGGAGAGGTTCTTCAGTATCGCAGCTTGCGAGCTTGGCCCTGGCAATGGCAACAGCGACCGGAGATGTGTCAATACCCCATGCGGCAAGCCCGAGCGTGCGAGCGGCAAACAAAGTAGTGCCTCGACCACAAAAAGGGTCGAGAACAACGGGCCTTTCTTTGCGATGCTTATTGAGTACCTTGGCGGGGTACTCCAACGGGAACATCGTGAAGTAAGGACAAATCGCGTTCAGTGCATTTTCTTTGCTATATGCAAGGGCCACGTTTTTGGTTCTTGTGTTGTGCGTCATTTCGGGATATAAGGGTCAGTTTACACGGCCGACCGCCGACGGGGAACGGAGTAGGGTCACGTTTCTGCTCCTCTTGACATCAGTTTTGCCCGAGTAGCTGCAAACATTCTGCGGTTCGCCGCGCGACCAATCCGGGGAGCACCCTGTCCCGCCATACACCCACCGCCCCTGCTCGCTCGCGGCGGCGATCCAGTCCCGCTGATTCACTTTTCGCCGCAGGGCCGACGTCTGTAGCCTTCCCCCTCCGAGATTGAATGTGAAATCTTCGATGGCCGTGAGACGCGTCCGTATCACAGGGATAGCCGTACTCCAAATAGAGGCGTGATCCTAGGCCCCCTTTTCAAATCGTCCCCAGATCCAGAATGAACTGCTCCACCCTCGATTCTTCACGACCGATTCGAGCGGTTTCCTGAGGTCCTCTTCCGACCGGTACAGTACCTCCCCGGCTCTTAGGCGCATCCGGATGCCCCAGGTACGGATTTCGTAGCGATTGCGGTCAAAATTCGGCCAGCCGCTTCCCCTTAATACAAATTCAACGGCGCGTAAAAATCGGCGTAGCTGCCCGGGGCGCCCGCGCTCAATCCGGTCACTTCGCGCAGCTGCTGCCCGGTGGAGATCGCGCTGAACGTCCGGTACCGCAACCGCTGCGGCGGGTCCGCACTTTCGTGCCAGACGGGAAGCTTGAACGAGGCCACGGTGATCCCCGAGTCCGGCAGCGTGACACAGCCGCCATAGTCGATCGACTTGAACGACTTGCACTTCACCAGCGCACCCTCCGTCTCCGGCCACCCGGTGTGCAATACCTCGGTCATGAATTTGCCGCCCAGGAACTTCTCCAGCGTATCGATATTGACGATCTCGCCCGAGGCCAAGCCCGGAGCCACGCCATACAGAATGCTCGAGAGTCGCGCGTCGAAAAACGGGTCCGTGCTGTTCTGGACGGTTGTCCCATACCACGCGCCCTGGTGCGTCGACTTGGCGAAGAGGTAATTGTTTTGCCGGGGGTCCATCCAAATGATGCGCGCCAACAGGTCGGATTCGACGTAAATCAGCCCTTCCGAAATGAAAAAGAACTCGCCCGGCACGCCGTTCATGCCGTACGCGGTGTCGTAGGGCGGACCGGGGGGCGGCTCTCCCGTGCCGTCCCTGATCGTTACCCGCTCCATGACCGGGTAGCCCGCATAAGGATGCGAGGCATACACCTTGAGCGAACGCGCCTTGCGGCAGGTATTGTCGGTGTAGTCCTCGCCATACACCGTATCCACGCTGCCGAAGTAGTACACCTTCTGATTGGCGCCGTCGTGCGACTGTATTCCGACGATACTGCTTCCCGAGATTTCCTCCCCGTAGCCGGTCGATCCCATCCCGGACTCGCCGACCGGTACCACACCAGAGGCGTGAAATCTTATTTTCTCGGTGTATTGATAAGTATCTTCCCGAAGAATCGGATAAAGGACTTCATGTCCTCGTCGTCGTAATAAACGTAGACGGGCAGGTCGAAATGGCTTTCGTAGCCCCGCTCGATGGTGTAATCCACGAAGGATTCTCCGGCGTGGCGCTGATTATTATTGCGGCCCGGATCGTAATCGCCGGGCGACCCGGTCGCGATCAACTGCGCCGGATCGGGGTTGGTGTTGTATATCTTGTAGGTCGACCAGGACACGGTCGCCGTGTGCGGGTTGAGCGTTTCGACCCGGGCGCTGTTGGGCGTCCAGAACGACTCACCCCTTGATGCGCATCCACCCGTGTCGCCCGGCCCTGCACGGCGGATAGCACCTTCTTTTTATTTGTCTTGTTCTTGTCATCCTGGCTCCAGATCAATTCCACGTCATGGAGATAGCGCTGGAAAAACGGCACCCGTTTGAAATTGGGATTCAACCGCGCCGCGCCCAATTTGTTGATGACCGACTCCATGGGGGATTCGTTCAGGAACGTGATGACCGCTTCCACGTCGTCGGCCAGGTCGCTATTCGCCCAGTTGTAGGGCACGCCGTCGCTGAACTCGGAATCGACGTCGCCTTCCTCCTCGGATTTATAGCCGTTCGCAATGCGCCAGTGCCGCCGCGCCACATACATGCTGGTGTCAGGGAAGCGATAGCTTTTGGCAATGCAGGAGGCCTGCGTGCAATCCGAATTGAATTCAAACGGCGTATCGATCTGCGGATAAATGGGGCCGTGAAAAACGAAGCCCGGCGGCGTGGGCTTGACCGTGAAACCGGGGTAGAAGGTATAACCCGGCAGATCCTGGACCTGAGGCGTCAGCTTGTAATACGTCACCGACACGGTTTGACCGTCGGCATAAGGTTTCGAGATATCGAGGGGGGCGAAGGCGATTTCGTTGCGATGGATGGCCGCCAGCACCAGGGTGTTCTCGTCGCGGATGCCGACCCCGACGATCTTGCCGAAGAAATCCGAGTCGTAAACGTTTTTCTTGGCGTCGATATACAGCCGTTTTCCGCGCAGGTAGATGTAATTGCTCCAGGGTTCCTCGGAGTAGCGGTCCGTGCCCACATCCCAGCCGTAGGGCTGCAGGTCGTTATCGACGAACACCCGGTTGAACGGCCCGTCGAACGACACCCGAATCCAGCGCTTACCGATCTTGCGCTGAACCAGGCAATTGCCCACCTTGCGGCCGGAAGCGCGCCGCTGGACCCGCAGGGCCTTGGGCTTTTTGGGATCGGTCTCGGCCGACAGCTCGACGCCGATGGCTCCCGCCGCCGGGGCGTAAGTGCCCAGCGGCGGGTGGATCGGCGCTCCTTCAGCATCCTTGAACGGCTCGCCCCAGCCGTCCGGATAGTTGCCGGCGGTCGGCGTGCACAGCAGCCCTTGGGACCGGATATCGACGATCCGCACCAGGTCGAACGGATCGCCGGGCCGCTCGATCGTTTTCATGCCGTCGTCCCCAGTGCTTTATCCGGGTCCGGCTCGGCGAAATGGAACTCGACCGCCTCGCCGTTGGCATCCTGGAACTTCAACGTCTTGATGGCGGCGTACTTTATGACGAACTCGCCGTCGGTGGTTTGCATATCCCGAGCCGGGTAATACTCCCGATCCGCCCAGAACTCGCCAGTTGCGTTCGGCGCCGTCGTCTCGCTGAGGGGGGAGGCGATGCCGCCGCCGCGCTTGGGCGCTCCCACCCCGGTGCGGGCGCCGATACCCGGCTTGGCGGCCGGTTCGGGCAAATCATCTCCCCCGCTCCGCACTGCATCGACGATGGCGTTGATATCGTTGACGAAGAACTTCTGAACCGTCATGAATACTCCACCGATCGATCCGGATTACACGACAGCCGTTTCCCGCACGTCGGCGATCACCACCGACAGCTCCGTCGCCGTGCCGACCACGTGGGTGGCATCGTTCACCTCGATCCAGATCGGCTTGGCGTTGGCCGCGTCCGACAAAACGGACGTACCCAGGTCCAGCGCGGCGCCGCCGACCGCCGACGCCAGGCCGGCTTGAGTCGCTGCCAATTTCACTTCGCTTACGTCGTGCCCGCTACCCGCGCCAGCGTCCACCACGGTGGCCTGAATCTGATCCACACCGGGATTGGCGTTGGCTTGGATCATCCGGCTGGCGGTGGTCGAGCCCAGGTATAGGGTGAACTGAATGGCCGGGGTGGAGCCGTCGGCATTCTGGGTGGCCACCAGGCTGCCCGTCAGCGGGGTGGTCAAGGCGGCATCGGTGTACAGCTTGAACGAGGACATGGTTTTAGGCCTCCAAAAGTAGTTCGTCGTCGGGGATGAAAATGCTCACATGGTCGGCCGGGGCCGAGTGGGTGGCGTCGATGTGCTCCTGCGCTACGCCCGGCACCGTGACCATGAATTCTCCGGTGCTGCTGTCGTAGCTCGCCGAGGGGCGCTCCATCGGATATTTCAATGGCGGCTGCACCACCGCCGGCTTGGCCGGGGCCTGCAGATCGTAGGGCGTGTCGACCATGCCGACCCCGTAGGCTTTCGACACGGCGATGGCGACTTCGGTCAGCGCCGAGCCGGCATCGAAATCGAGGTTGTGCGTCACCCGCCGCACCTTGCCCTTGGCGGTCAGCCGCGCGGACAGCATCCGTACCGTATGCGTCCGGTCCAGCAGCGGCGCGATCAGACCGGTAAAACTCAGCGTGGTTTGGCGGTGCGAAGACAGGATGTCGCGCTGGGCGCGGGCGATGCCGGTCATGTAGCCGTTGGAGAGTCCGGCCCGGTTGTCGGCCACGCCGTCGTCCAAGTCGTAGTACAGGTCGCCGCGGGGATTGGCTAAAACGTCCTGGGACGGCAGCCGTTTCGCGCCGTCCGGCGTGGCGACGGTGTACTGTTTGATGTTCAGCGGGTGGTAGGGGATGAACGAGGTGTCGCCGGCAATGGGCGATATCGTGCCCTGGCCGGCCAGGGTGAACTTCGTTTCCCGCTCGGTGATCCGGTCCCAATGGGTGTAGCGCGGATCCTTGTCGGCATTGGAGTCGAAGTTGGCCGTGGTGCTGCCTTTGCGCTTGCCGATGACCTGGATCGAGTCCGGCGCGTCCACCGTCACGCTCCAGTCTTCCGTGACCGTCTGGGTCCAGCGCTGCGCCAGCGCGCAATGTAGCCCCACCGTCAGGCTGTAGCGCGGCACGTCGCCCAGCAGGCCGACGCCCTCGAATGCCCCCGTGGGCACCGGCAGCATTTCCAGGCCGTAGCAGGCCCAGCCGGTGCCATCGACGGCCTGGAACACCGTTTCCACCGAGGGCGCGGCACCGCCGGCCACCAGCTCGTGCATGTCCATTTCCCAGAAAATGCCGACGTCGCGCTGCATCAGGCGTTCATAGCGGTACTGCATCTTCACGTCGATGGTGTTCACCAACTGCCGGGCCGAAGCCATGTCGATGCGGATGCTGTTCTCCAGCACGGCATCGGGGCGGAAGGTGAAATCGGGGGCCGTCTTGGCACGCCAGGGGGTGACGACGCCTTGCAGATTCAGGTCGAGGTCGTAGCTGGCCGGCAGCGTCGACAGCCGGTCCTGCAGGTATTGCCACTCGTCGGCCTTCTTGTCGAACACGTACTCGGACCAGAATCCGCCGATGATCTTGGCGATGTCCTTGCGCTTGATGCCGTCGAAGCGGTTTTGCAGGTTGTCGGTGCAGGACAGCTGCAGCACACCCTGCACCGGGTCCCAACCGGGAATGTCCAGGATGCCTTGGAAGATCGGCAGGTGCGTCGTCCCCGCCACCAGGTAGATCGTGATCGGCAAGCCGGTCAGCGCGTTGATGTTGATCGGGCCCGGCTCCGGCAGCACGCTGAATTCGGCGATCCGCGCCGCGCCTTCTTCCGCATCCACCGTCATCTGCCCGGTCAGCCGGCCCAGCAGCGCGCCCATCACCGCCCCTGTCCCCGCATTCAGCGGTTCGCCGTCGCCGGCGGCATTGCCGATGTTCACCAAGACCGCCCAGGCGGTGATATCCGCGCTGGCGCTCATCGCCTGGGCGACGAAGGCCCCGCCGCCGACGGCTTGGGCGTCGAACACCGTGTGGCGGATCGGCACATCCATGGCTGTGAGAACTTCGTACACGGTCAACTCGACCTGCGCCGCCAGATCGAACGGGAGGTCATCCACCACCAAGGTGATCGGCGCGGCAATGCCGTAGACGTCGGCGATCTGCTGTGTAAGCCAAGCTGCGCGGCGGTAGGGTTTGAAGAAGATGCTTTGCTGTAGGGGAGCCGCAAGCAATGAGATCGAGAACTGGACTTGCTGGATCGGCGCCGAGTTGCCGGCGACCGCCAAGACCTCGAACCGGAGCGGCGCCGTCATGCCATAGACGTCGAGCAACGTCTGCTCGACGGCGACGCTCAGGCCGAAGCGTTCGAAGACCGGCTGATCGATGACACAAAAGACGTCGTAGGCGTCGATGTCGACGACAGCCTGGGTGATACCGGTCCCGAGGCCGTAAACGGAGAAGACCGCTTGTTCCAGTACCGCGGTAAGCGCATACCGCTCGCCGACATCCGGCCCCGCCGCAACACCGCCGATGCCGGTAACGCCGCCGACGGGGAGCGTCATTACAACTCCTCGGCCAGCACGCTGACGTTGGCGAGTTGAAAGCCGCCGGATACCGCAGCGCCTGTGTTGGATCGGCTGAGCATGAAGCAGACCAGGCTGTCAGGCCCCACGGTCACCGTGTTGACGTTATTCGACTTGAAGCCATAGTCGCCGGGCGATACCACCACTTGCAAAGCGGACGGGGACGTCGGCGCCGTCGAGCCCGCTTCCACCGAGACCACGATGCTGTCACCGCTGAAACTCGAACCGGTCGAGAGCGCGGCGACGAGATTGGAGAGCCGGAGGGTCTTGCCGGTACGATTGATCCAGTACGCCGTGCCCATGGACCCTGTGGTGCTGCCCGAAAACGGCGCCACGAACCGGGTGCTGGTCATCGTGTTGGTCCCGGTCATCGACGCCGACAGGATCATCCGCCAGCGCGACTCCATCTCCTCCACCCCCGGCGACCATTGGACGAAGGCCCCTTGGGTGAAGGTCTGAGCCACCCCGGTGGAACTGGCGACGTTGCGGGTGATCGCCAGCAGGCAATTGGCCCCCATCCCCTGGCAGGCGGTGACTTTCACCCGCTCCCACTTCGTCGGGTAATCCTGATCGATGATCGTCAGGTAGTAGTATTCGCCGCTGGCCAGCACCGGCGGCAAAACCCAGGGCGCACCCAGTGCGCTGACGTTCATCGTGAAATCCGACGGCGCTACCAAGGCGTCCGTCACCATGGCCTTGACGCCATTGAGCCCGGCGAGATTCAGCATGTCATGCTCCTAGGGGATCGACCATTTCGGCGTTCAGGCGCCACGAATAATTCCCGCTCACCCCGTCCAACTGCTGCTCGGGGGGCTCGCAGTAGACAGTGATCTTCGGGTAGTAGTAGGTGATGGCCACGCCGTCGACGTCGATCGTCACCGTGGCGAAATCGGGCTCCGTCCGCACCGGAACCGGGGGCGATCCGCCGCCGACGACGGACAGGGGCGCGGCGCAGGCCAGCACTAAAGGCTGCGAGTAGTCCAGCGCCGACAGCCCCGGCGGCACCCAGCCGCCTCCGCTGATTTCGGTCGCCAGCTTGCGCCAGGTCTGCTGCTTCACCGAGCGGCCGGACCACATCCGGTGGGTGGTGGCCCCCTGCAGCCAGCGGTAGGTCTGCGACCATTCCAGCCGGGCATACAGCGGCACCACCACGCCGCCGAGCTTGAATGCCGTGTCGCGGAGATCGCTCACCGTTCATCGGGCTCCGGCTCGTCGCAGCGCAAGGCCAGGCCGACTTCATCGACGCCGGCGACGAGGTCGGTAGCCCGAACCGGCCACGCGCACGCCCGTGGCGCCAGCGTGACCCACAGCTCCAGCGAGCAGCAGCCCGTCAGTGTCAGCACGACGCCCACCCCAGCAGTAAGCCGGCAAGCCCGCCGAATACCAGCACGGCGACCGTGGACAACGTGATTTCCCGTAGCGTCAGTACGATCATGCCTAGCCGACCCGGGCAGTGCCGACGCACAGCGCATATTCCGCCTCCCGGCGCCGCACCAGGCCGTTTTGAACGCGGCCGCCGGCCTTGTTCCAGCGCAGGATTTCGCGGCAGGCCTCGGCATAGCCGGGCGGTGTGGAGCGCAGCTTTTTGACCAGGGTCGATCCGCAGAACGCATTCACGCCGATGTTGTAGGTCAGCGAAACATAGGCGTCGAACTCGTGCTGATACAGCGGTACCTCGCCCACGCAGCGCGCTACCGCCTGCGACACCCGAGTTGCGTCGGCGGCCAGCCGCTGCACCGCCCGCACCGGATCGGTCCGGTCTCCGCGCTTCACTCCCGCCGTCGAGCCGAAGCCAATCGTCTGGACCCCGACTCCGTCGTCGTAGGCCTCGCCCCGGTAGCCTTCATGCAGGGCAATCATGCCGACGATCAGCGCGGAGGCTGACATGGCCGCCGCCGTCGTGCGCCTCATCGCCTCCCCGCCTCCTTGTTGCTCGCCCGGTGGAGCACATCGACCACGATGACGCCCAGCACACCGAGGCCCTGGGCCACTGCGGCGATATCCGTACCCGTGGCGTCGACGTCGTAGCCCAACGCCCGCGCAAGGCCGACTCCAGCGGTCAGCAACGCAGTCAGCGCTGCAATCAGACTCGCGCGCTGGCTCCACAGGCGAGGGTTCTGCAGGCTCTTGCCGGCCTGCATGCACTCGTACAGATATTTCACTTTTTCGAACATATCGCCGCCCTCCTGTCGAAATTCACCGTGTTTTTATGCACGTCAGGGCGCTTTCACGCCGAACGAGCGCACGAACCACAGCGCGGCCTCGATGAGGAAATGGACGACGTTGGTCCGGACACCGCTGACGAAGGTGCCGATGTAGGCCGCCGCCTCCTTCTTCTTGATGTCGTTCAGCGTGGTCTTGTCGACGATCCCTTTGATCGTCCGGGTTTCCAGAGCCGCCACCTTGTCCTGGATCAGGCCCCATTGCTCCTTGGTGATGCCGGAGACGGCCTGCACTACAAGCCAGAGCGCCCAGCGTAAGATCGGATTCATCGGGTATTGCTCCTGTCGGTTGGGAAACTCATCGCACGATCCGCCCGTGCTTCAGCGCCGCCCGCGCCACCTCGCGCTTAAGCGCCGCCACCACTTGCGGGTCGCCGTTGAGGGGGAACGATCCCGGTATGCCGGGCAAATGGATGTGCACCGCCTGGCCGCCGTTGGACGAACGCGCCAGCGAGGCGTCGAATGCCGGCACCGCTTGCGCGACGTAGCCGCCGATGCTGAAACGGGGGAGGGCTAAGTTGTTGAGGGCGTACAGCTTGTCGAGGCCGAGTTTGCGCACCGCCTCCTTGCGCAGCACGAACTCGCCTTCCTCCAACAGCGCCGGGATGCGGTCGCCGCCGCCATAGCCCTTGATCCAGCCGCCGCGGCGGAAGCCGGGCAAAGCGGCGTCGCCGCCGGTGGCTCCCCCTTGGCTGTTCATCACCACCGTGATGGTCTTGGTTTCGGGTTTCAGCAGCTCCGCCAGTTGGCTTTGCAGGGTCTGGAGCGAAGCCGGGTCGACGTCGACTCGCAAGGCGAACCCTTTCGTCAGCTGCTGGTCGATGTCGCTGATTTCGGCCTGGACGCTCTGCAGGTTTTGAAGGGTTTCCTGGATCTTCTGGCTGACCGCGGCGGCCGCCTGGGTGTCGGCCTGTTCCTGCCGGGCGGCGGCTTCCGCCAGGACCTGCCCGGCCTGCCGGCGCGCCTCGATCAGCCGCTGCAGGTCCTCGGTGCTGAACTGCGGCTGGCCGGGATCGGCCGGGGTCTGTTCGCCTTTGAGCGCGTTCAGGCGCTGTTCCCGTAAAGAGGCCGCGGCCTGCTGCCCGAGGGCTTCGGCGAGGCCGGCAGCTTGCTCTCCGGCCTGTCGCGAGAGTTCCAGGTTGCCGTTCGCGAGTTCCTGCCGCTGCTGAGCGAGCAACTGCTGGAGCTGCGCGAACTGGGCCCGTGCGGCCTGCAACGGCGTCAGGGCCGCCTGCTCGATGCCGGCCACCGCCCGTGCGGTGCTCTGCTCGATGCTGCGGCGTTCCTGGGCTGAGGCGCGCGCCGATTCCAGCAGCCGCTGTTCCTGCCCGATCAGCTTGTCGATGGTGGCGGTGTAGGCCGATTCCAGGTCCGCGTAGATGGCCCGCCGGGCTTGCAGCGATTCGCGCTCCAGGGCGGCCTTGCGGGCTTCGCCGTCCTTGAACTTGGCGATTTCCTGGGCATAGACCTGATCGACCAGCCCGAGGCGCTGGGCGGCATAGTCCCGCACGGCCTTCAGGCGGGCGCCCTCGGCTTGCAGGGTCAAGGCATGGAGCTGACGGGCCTGCTCCAGCTCCGAACGGGCTTGGGTGGCTTGCACGCCGTTCCGGGCGTAGACGATGGGCGGTGCGGCATCGGCTTCGATCGGTTGCGCCTGGATGCGCGTCTCGGCCAGCTTCTCGAGGGCGTCGATTGCCGCCGTCCGGCGCTGGTAGGCATCCTCGAGGCCTGCCGTCGCATCTTTCAGCGCGTTCTGGGTGTCCTTGAAGCTCTGCTGGACCTCTCTTTCCTTGGCCTTGACCGTGTCGCCGCTCTCGGCCGCGGCCTGCTTGCGCTTGGCCAGCTCGGCCCGCATCTCCTGGAGCAGCGTGGTTTCGCCGGCCAGCTCCCGCCCGATCCTGCCGCCCATGAAGGCCTGGTCCGCCGCCTGACCGACTTCCTTGTAACGCGCCGCCAGCCGGGCGACGACGGCTTCCTGTTTCTTCACTGCGGCTTCGTCCTGGAGCAGGCTGAGATCGGCTTCCGATTTGCCCCGGGTGTCCTTGCCGGTTTCCTTGGCCAACTCGCGGCGTTTTTGGATGATGCGCTCGATTTCTGAGGTACCGGCCTGGCCGAACAGATGCCAGGCGGACACTGCCGTCAGCAGCGTCACCGCGATCCCGGCGGGGCCGCCGAGGAAAGAAGCCAAGCCACCCAGTGCAATCTTGAGCGGTCCGGCACTGGCCGCCACTTCCGCCTGGGCGACGGCCAGGCGCTGCGATGCGGGAACAAGCTGGGTTTCCACCAGCGCCAACCGCGCCATGCCGGAGGCATTCGTCACGGCAGCTTCGGCGGCGGCGAGCGTGGCCCGAGCGTTGTATTCTTCGTTGAGGGCGTGGTTCCGCGCCGCGGTCGCCGCCGCCAGATTCGCTTGCACCAGCCGCGCCTGGCTCCCGGCGAAGGCCGCCACGGCGGCCGTGCCTTTGCCCGCCAGCACCGCCACCAGGAGGGAGCCCGCGATCTCGACCCCGTTGGCGATCGTGTCGATGTTGCCCGCCGCGGTATTGATCGCGCCGGCGATGGCCTCGGCCGCGCGGGTGATCTCGGTCGAGGTGCCGACGAACTTCAGGGCGGCGTTATCCCAGCGCACTACCGCCTGCTCGATGGTATCGGGCAGCCCGGCGGCATCGGCGTCGATGCTGGCCTTGGCCTTTTGCAGCGCGCCTACGACCTTCTGCGTGGTCAGCTCGCCGGCTTCGGCCATGGCGCGCAGCTTGCCGATCGGCACATCGAGTCCGTCGGCGATGGCCTGGGCCAGCCGCGGCGATTGCTCCATGATCGAGTTGAATTCGTCGCCGCGCAGCACGCCGGAGGCCAGCGCCTGGGAGAACTGCAGGGTGGCGCCCGAGGCCTCTTCCGCCGAGGCGCCGGAAATCCGGAAGGATTTGGCGACCGAGTCGATGATGCTCAGCACTTGTTGCTGAGATACACCCATGTCCCCGGCACCCTTGGCGATGCGGGAATACAATTGAGAGACGCCGGTCAGGGCTTGCGCGTTGTTCTGGGCGATGGCGAACAGCGCCCGCTGCGCCTCTGTGAACTGGTTCTGGGAGCCCGCCGCCAGCTTGACCCGGCCCTCGAGGTTGCGGTACTGGTCCGAGAGTTTGCCCAGATCGCGGGCAGCCTGCAGGGCTTCGGCGGCGCCGAACGCGCCGACGGTATACTGCCCGATGCGCCGGAGCGATCCGGTCAGCCGGTCGACCTGCGCCGCGACGTTGCCGAGCCCCTTCTCGGCCGCGGCCGTGTTCGCCGCGATCTCGATGACCGTCTTGAAAGTCGTCATGGGCCTAGCGCCGCCGCATCAAACGCGCCTGCAGGAACAGCCGCCAGGGGTAATGCCAGACGCCGGCGTGGCCGCGCTCGATCAGCGCCAGCGCCGTCATCTCCAGATTCTCTAGGTTGCCGGCGGCGCCGTAGCGGCCGCCTGGGCCGCGTTGGCCAGGCGTTCGCGGAGCCCGAAAAAATGCGGGTTCAGGCTCTTGGCCGCCTCCCGCACTTTGTCGAGCTCCGACGGCAGCATGGCGTCGAGCTCGGCCCGGGAGAGGTCCGAGAACCGGGTCAAATCGTCCAGGGTGATGTCCGCGAACAGCGCCAGCGCCACCAGGTCGTTCCGATCCAATTCGGCGTTGGCGTCCTTCAGCCAAGCCCGGACCTCGCCCACAGTCAGCTCGCGCACCACGACCTTGCGGCCGCCGGCCTCGATGGTGCGTTCGGCGCGGAGGCCCTTGGGGTGCGTGGTGTCGAGCTCTGCCATAGGGAATTACACCGCCGGCGTGATGGTGGCCTTGAAGTACTGGCTGACGCCCGCCCCGGTCTTGCTGGTGTCCTTCAGCACCTTGCCGGTCAGCTCCAGCACTGCGAAATCCTCCGTACCGGGGCCGGGCAGGCTGCTGGCCGGCGAGAACTTCACCTTGTAGAAGTCGTAGGCCACGGCATCGCCGTTGACCTCGTTGACGCCGTCGAAGGTGATGTGCCAGTCCTCCGCGGTCTGGGTCAGCGCCTCGATGCTGTTGCCGCTCACCGTGCCGCGGGTGGCCAGCGCCAGGTTCTCCTTGCTGATCGACCACAACTTCAGTTTCAGCGTGACCGACTTGATGCGGCTCAAGGAGGCGATCGAGCCGCCGCCCGGGTTCTGGTAATCGGCCAGTTCCTTGGTGTCCTCTTCGATGCTGAGGTCCAGGGCGGCATTGCCCAGGTCCACCGGGGTGCCGGCGCCGACGGCGCCCTTGATGGTGCCGGTCAAAAGCATGGCAGTCGTAGTCATGTGTCAACTCCTTAGAAAAAGGGATGGATGAAAAAAGAAGGGAATATCGACGCCGACCGGGCGTCACGGGGTCCCGGTGTCCAGCGGCAGCGGACGCACCTCGAACACCAGGGAAAACTCGACATGGCCGAGATCGAACCAGGGGTCGTCCAGGCCGACGTGCTTCATGCGGCCCCAGCCCGGTTGCGGGGACCAGTGCTCCAGCGCGCGCAGGATCCGCAGCACGTATTCGCCGCCCGTCACCACGGTGCTGGCCGGCGGAGCGTGGGCGACGCACACCGTGACCTGCCAGCGCTGGCGCTCGGCCAGGAAAACGTTGGGCGGCGGCGTCCCGACCGGCCCGGCGAAGCCCAAGGGCAGCACTAAGGCGGCGGGGCAGAGCGGTTCCAGGTTCTGCACCCCGGCCAGGATGCCGACGCTGTCCACCGTGACGAACTCCGGCAGGGTCTCGCGCAGGCGCCGGATCAGCGCCGGCTCGATCTCGAACAGGCTGGCGATCATCGCGGCAGCGCGTCCTGCGTCATTTCACGGATCATCGCGGCCAGCCGCAGCGTGGCCCGGCCCGCCAGCGCTTCGGCCAGGGCCGGCACCTGCGGCAAGGCCACCACGTCCTCGAGGATGGGCAAGGATCCTCGCCCGACCCGGTGAAAGATCCCGCGATGGCCGCTGGGCATCCGGGCGACGAAGCTGCCGGGAAAGAGATAGGCCCCGGCGCTGCTGCCCCATTCCTCCTGGCGCAGGCGGCCGACATAGGCGGCCTTGATCGGGGCGTGGCCGGTCCAGACCCGGGCGCTGAACCCGGCCAGCCGCAGATACGCCTGTACCCGGCGCGAGCGCAGCGCCCTCAGCGGAATGCCGTAGGTTGCTCCGATCGCCCGGACCATCGCCTCGCGGGTCTCCCGCGCGGTCTGGCCCACCGCCCGGCGGGACGCTTTGCGCAGCACCGCCGGCAAGCGGCGCAAATCCTGAGCGGTATCGCCGTGCAGCTGCACGCGCAAGCCGAGACTCATGCCTGTTGCCTAGCCCCGACTCGAATGGATCAGCAAACCGAACCAGCGCGCCCCGAGATGCCCGGCGACGATCGCCGCCCACAGGCTCTCGTAGTAGCCCAGGCCCTCCCGCTCGGCCAGCAGCCACACCGAGAAGCCGACCAGGCTGCAGGACACGACGTCGACCAGCAGGCACCACAGGCACGGCCGCCACGGCCGGGGATGGCGCCGCCATCGATTGAGCTGGGCCACCAGCCCCGACCAGATCGTCACCAGGATGATCTGCAGGGCCAGCCGGACCTCATCGCCATTGCCGTGGGGCGACACCAGCAGGAGCTTCTTCGGCGGGGCGTTCATCGGGGCCGCAGGATCAAGGTGGTCAGGCCGTCCAGGCGATCGAGGCGGGAGGCGATGCCGTAGGGGAGGCCACGCAGCTTCAGGGGATCGCCCATGCGAACCGCAGGCAGGTCCGCACTCCGCACGGTCAGTCGCGGGTCCGCCTCGGGACGGGGCGCGCCCATCGGCCCCGGGCGTTCCAGTCCGGCCGGGACCGAGACGATCCCCGTCAGGTGTACCGGCGGCGGATCGGTCCGGTCCGGCCACAGGATCACCGTCTCGCCGAAGGTCGACAGGCACACCGCATTGACCGCATCGAGGTCCATCCCTAGACCGTCAGCTTGACCAGCAGCCCCGGCCGGTGGCACATCGGCAGCGGGTTGGACTGGGTGTGGAGATCGGTGCCGCGGTCGAACTGGCGCGGGGCCTGCTTGGCATAGAGCGGCTGGCCCAAGGTGTTCACCGTTTCGTTGAAATCGGCCGGGGCGACATAGGTGGCGAAGGTATCGACGGTGCCCAGCGGGAAGGCATGGGCCTCGCCAGCGGCGATGAAGCGCCGGGTCACCCCGTGCACGTCGGTGGCGCGGCCGCGGTACTCCTCGAAGGTGATGCCGCCGAAGGTGAAGCCGCGGCGCACGTCGTTGATGAGGATCGCGCCTTGTTGCCAGTGGGTGAAGGCCGTCTTGACGTCCTTGTGCCCGGTCAGCGCGGCGAGGAACTCCGGCGAGCACAGGCAATGCACCTCGGTCATGAACTCGCCCAGCAGGCTGTCCTCGATGTGGGCCAGCACCTCCATGCATCGCGCCTTGACGTCGGTGGTGGCCGCGCCCAGCTGAAAGCCGACCGTCTTCGGCGGGATGTCGAACTCGTCGTAGAGGTCGTACAGCACCGAGCCGTCGGCATCCAGGATCACCCCCTTGAGCGCGCCCATGCGCAAATGCTCCAGGGTGATCGCATGCTTGTTGCGCATGGTCTCCAGATGGCGCGCCATCACGCCGGCTACCGCCTCCAGCTCGGTCTCCGAGCCGAAGGCCCGGATGCCCTGGACCTCCTCCGGCAGCACTACGTCGTCGTGGGGGATGTGCGGAATCACGAACGAGCGCAGGGTGCGCTTGCCGCGGACGCCCACCGTGCCCGGCGCCCCCGGCGGCAGGGTCGGCAACAGGTTCAGCACGCCGTTGCGCTCCTCGACGAGGATCTGGCGCTGCCGCACCGGTTTCACCGGCATGAGATTCAGATCCTCCAGCCGGCCGTAGCGGTTGGGGATGATGTTGATGGCGGCGGTCAGCGCCGCCATGGAAAAGGCGGGATTGTGAAACGGGTTCTGCATGATCAGGCTCCGGTGCGGACGAGGATGCCCAGCGCTTGCAGCTGGGCGATCGCGGTGGCCTTCTGGGCCGGGTTGATGCCGGCCGGCCACACCAGGGCCGAATCGGACACGACGGCATGGCGGGCGAGCAGCAGGGCCTGCGGGACTTCGGCCGCGGTGGCATCGACCGCTTCGATCAGCACCCCCACCGCCTGAGCCGAGGCATCCGTCGCGGCGGGATCGAGCGCCTGCAGCCGAATGCCGTCCGGCTCACGCGCTACCACTGCCCCCAGCGCCAGCTTCTGGCCCAGGGCCACTGGGGCGAGGTCGCGGGAATAGCGGTTGGGCGCCTCGTACTTCAAGAGATCGCCGAGGTTCTTCGGTTCTCGCAGCTTGGGCATGGCTCAGCTCCGGGCGATGAGTTTCTGGACGGCGGCGACCACGGGACCCGTCTCCGGTCGAATGGACGTGCCGGCATCGACGGCGATGCGGGAAGCGATCTCGGGCGTCTCGGCCCGCGCCGCCAGCAAGGCCCGCCGCACCTGGGCCTCGGACAGTCCGGCCGCCAGGAACTCCGCGGTGCGCAAGGCCGCGCCGGCGATCAGGCAGAGCTCGGCGATAGCCTGGGCTTCGCTCCGCCCTGCGTGGTGGGCTTCGGTCGCGAGGGATTGGGCAGTCGGATCGCCGAGGACAGGGGTAGCCGCAGCCAAGTCGTTCGGGGGGGACGGTGCGGCAGGCGACGTAGGGTTGCCGGCCGCATCGGTGTCCTTGTGGATTTCGGCGGCCGCTTCGTCATTGAGTGGACCAGGCGCGTGATCGTGCATAACTGACTCCGAATGAAGGAGAGAAACGGGTAGGGGTGACATCACCGCCGCCTTGGGGCTTGGCGGCGAGATCAGTCGTTGTCGAGCGTTGATTGCATCGGCGAACTCGCTCAGCACGGCATCGAAGCCGAGCACGCCGTCGGCGAGTCCCGCGGACACGGCGTCCTCGCCGAAGAACAGTCCGGCCTCGGTGGCGCGTACCGCGGCCTCCGGCAGTCGCCGCAACGCCGCCACGTCCCGGATGAAGATCCCGTAGAGCCGGTCCACCTCGGACTGGAGCGCTTCGGCCGCCTGCGGCGACAGCGGCGCGTGCGGATTGAGGTCGTTCTTGTGATGACCGGCATAGAGCGCGGTGTAGGTCAGTCCCTCGCGGGTATCCTTGACCGACTGGTCGACGTGCAGGGCGATCACTCCGATCGAGCCGACCCCGCCGGTCTGCGCCAGGGTCACGCGCGAGGCGCCGGCGGCGATCGCATAGGCGGCCGAGAACGCCGTGTCGTTGGCATGGGCCCAGATCGGTTTGTGAGAAGTCCCCGCACGGATCTTGGCCGCCAGCTCGAACACCCCGCCGGATTCGCCCCCGGGCGAGTCGATGTCGAGCAGGAGACCTGCGACCTCGGGATCCCGGAGCGCGGCATCGAGCCGGACGCCGATCTCGGCATAGGAAGTCAGGCCGGAATGCGCGTCCAGTCCCTGGGTGCGTCGGACCAGGGTGCCGTGGATCGGGATCACGGCGATGCCCGGAAGCGCTTGGGCGGCTGTCCGGGGCATCGGTGCCGGCGGCACCAGAGCATCCGCTGCCGGCAACCCGATCCGGGATCCCAACACCGCCAGGATCACCTCGAGCTTCGGTCGGGCGACGAGGAGCGGTGTCCCATACAGCCGGCCGGCCAAGTGGGGAAGCATCAGCCTTGCCCACCTCGGTCGCTCTGACTACAATTGTGGCGAACCACTTGAGAACTGATCATGAGCGTCTCCGTCCGTATCGATGAAACCTTGATCGAGGAAGCCCGCGCGGCGGCCAAGGCCGAGTTCCGCACCGTGCAGGGGCAGATCGAGTTCTGGGCCAAAGTCGGGCGCGCCGCGCTGGACAACCCGGATTTGCCGGCTTCCTTCATCGCCGAAAGCCTGATGGCGCTGAATGAGTCGCGTGAGCAAGCCACGCCGTTCGTGCCGCGCACCCGTCGGTGAACTGGCAGGTGCTGCAGACGCGCCGTTTCGCGCGTGCCTACAAGAAACTGCACGATCCAGTGGCGGCCGACGTCGATGCGGCGGTCGAGGTGATCGCCAGCGATCCGGGCGTCGGTGAGAAAAAGAAAGGCGATCTGGCCCGGCTGTGGGTCTATAAAATCCGCAGCCAGGTGCAGCTCTACCTGCTCGGCTACACCCGCGATGACGGCTTGAGCCTGGTCTATCTCGAGGCCGTGGGGCCGCACGAGAATTTCTATCGCGACCTCAAACGCTGACCCGGTTTCCACCGGCTGCCGGCGCCGATCCCCTGGCCGGCGCGGCAGCGCGGTCATGCCGGGGGTCCGAATCGAACACCAGCCCCAATGCATCCGCCCGGGCGTTGTCGGCGGCGATCTCCCGGTCGACGTCTTCGGCGTCGTAACCAAAGGCCGAGATCGCCTCCGAACGCGACAGGAGGCCGGCCCGGATCGCCGTCTGCAAGGCATCGAACTCCTTCTTGGGATCGACCCACTGCCAGCCCTGCGGGATCCATTTCACCGCCAGGTAGTCGCGTGGCCTGCGGCTGAAGCCGGGAAGTTCCAGGGCACCCTCCAGCACCGCCTGGGTCATCCAGGCCCGCCATACCGGCCGGCACAGCTGGAACACGATGACGCCGTGCTGGATCGCCTCGCAGCGGCGGCGGAACTCCAGCAGCCCCGCGCGGATCGAGGAGTAGTTGACCTGGGTCAGGTCGCCGGTCAGCATCTCGTAGGTGATGCCCATGGCCGCCGCCACCGCCCGGAACTGCATACGCAGGAACTCGGCATAGCTCGCCCCCACATCGGCCGGCTGGCTGAACCGCACGTCCTCGCCCGGCTCCAGCAGCTGCAGGGTCCCCGGTTCCAGCCCCGCCAGGGCCACCCCCTGGGCGTCGGCCGGTCCTTCGCCCATGAGCGGATCCTCCGGCGCCAGCCGGGTGATGAAGCCGGCGAACATCGCCGCGGTCTTCTTCCGCACCAGCTCGGCGTCGTCGTACTGGTCCAGCTCATGCAGCTTCACCAACGCCCGCGCCAGCCAGGGCTCGCCCCGGATCTGGCCGGGGCGCAGGGGACGGAACAGATGGATTACCTCGCTGGCGTCGACCCGCACCGTGTCCAAGCCGCCCGCCCCGGACATCGGCGCCAAGGCGCCGTCCTCCGGATGCGAGCGGTACAGGTGATAGGCCACCCGCCGTCCCAACCGATCGAATTCGATGCCGGCTCGGATCACGTTCCCTGAAGGCAGCTCCCGGTTCAGGGCGACGGGCAGATGTTCCGGCTCCAGCACCTGCAGCTGGAGTCCTACGCTCAAGCCATCCTCCGGCCGCCGGTAGCGCAGCCGCACCAGCGCCTCGCCGCCTTCCACCAGGGCGCGGCAGGCCAGGGCCTGCAGCCCGTAGACATCGGTCAGTCCGGCCGCATCGGCGTCATCGCCCCAGTGGGCCCAGAGCGCCTGGATGGCGGAGCGGACCGTGACGTCGGCCGCCATCGACTGCGGCTTGATGCCGGTGCCGATGGCATTGGCCACATAAGCCTCCACCCCGGCGGCGGCCCAGACGTTGCGCCGCACTTGGTCGCGGCTCTTGGCCCGCAGCTCGTCCTGGCTGTAGGCCAGCGCCGCCACCGCGCCCGGATTGCCGACCTGCCAGGCCAGCGCCCGGCGGCCGCCGCCGGTGCCGTCGTAGGTCGGCGCCGGTCCGCCGAACAGCCCCAAGCGCAACCGCTGCCACCAGCCCATCAGGTGGCCTTGCGCGTGGTGATGCGGAGCTGCCGGGCCACCGGTCCGACCTGGGCCGCCAAGCCGCGTTTCACCTCGCGGATCGCTGCCTTCAGCTCCTCCACCGAGCGGTACTCGACACTGCGGTCCTGGAACGTCACCCGACGCTCGCCCCGGGCCAGGGCGGTTTCCAGGGCTTGCAGGTGTTCTGCGGAATAGGCCATCGATAAGCTTTCTTCGGTCTCAAGCCAGCCAGCGGCTGCGGATCACCCGGCGCGAAGATCGACCGGGGCTGGAAACGGAACGCCCACCGGAGTCGGTGGGCGCTGGGGGATCGATCGGTTGTAACGGCGGTTCGGAATCCGGCGGCGGACCGACACCGAGCTGTTCCTCCAGGGCGCGCCAATGTCGTTCCTCGTAGCGGTCCAGCCCGGCGGCCGCGGCAGCGGCCCGGGCGTAGACGTAGCAGTCCAGCGCCTCGTTGCGCTCCCTGAGCTTCTGCCACTCGCGCCGGGCGAAGCCGTGGCGGTCGCGGCGGGTCACCAGCTGCTCGGCGCAGAGCTGCTGCAGGTACTCGGCGTCCATCCTCGGCAGATGGATGTAGCCCGGCGGATAGACCAGGGTGGTGCCGTCCTCGCCCACCTCGGCGGTCTTACGCAACGCGTTGTAGAACTCCAGCTTGGCGATGCCGACCGCCACTGCGAACACCTTGATGCCGCGGCGCAGTTTCCGGCCGCCCTGGGTGAGGTCCACCGCGGTGGGGGTGCCGATCAGGGCCGCGCCGCGGGGGACGCCCTTGACCGCCATCACCCGAGGATCCTTGAGTCGGCGGACGAAGGCATAGGCCTCCTGGGTGGCGTAGCCGGTGTCCAGGGCAAGACGCGCCAAGGGCAGCAACGCCCCGACGGCATGGCTCCAGCGTTCCTCGAGCATCGACGCGAGCTCCGCCCATACCGGTTCCCGGCCCGTATCGCCCATCAAAACCCGGTGTTCCACCAGCCAGGCGGACTTGCCGCGGCCGAAGGCCCAGATCGAGACCTCGATGCGATCCTTTTGCACGTCGGCGCCGCCCGCCAACAACAAACCGCCGAGCGGTACCGTGCCGATCGTATAGTCTTCGCGGCGTTCCAGCAGGCGTTGCCAGTCCGGCGTCTCGCCGTCCTCGACCCAGGTCTCGCCCAGCTCGGTGTTCTTGAAGGTCTTGATCGCGGACGGGCCACCCGAGACCGGGTGCACCGCACTGTCCCAGGCCGCGGCGATGTCACGCCAGCTGCGCCAGCCTAGCGGGCTGTACAGCGAGGACAGATGAAAACCGGCAGTCTTGGCGCCGTGCTCGGGCGCCAAGGCCCGCCATTCACCCTGTGCCAGCATGTCGCCCTTGTGATGTTCCGGAATCGGCCGTTCGCAGCCTTCGCAGACGTAGCCGACCGTCTCCGGCCGCCCGCGCTCCCAGCGCAGCTGCTCGAAGCGCAGCCATTGGAACTGGCCACAGTGTGGACACGGCACGAAATAGCGGCGCTGGTCCGAGGCCTCGTACTCGCGCTCGATGGCGCTGGCCCCCGAGATCGTCGGGGTCGAGACGATGAAGATCTTGCGGCGGGCGAAGGTGCGGGTGCGGGCCTCGGCCAGCGCGATGGCATCGCCTTCGCCCTCGACGTCCGGCGGATAGCCGTCGACCTCGTCCAGGAACAGGTAGCGTACCGGCATCGAGCGCAGGCCTACCGCGCTGTTGGCCCCGGTCATCACCAAAACTCCGCCGCGGAACTCCTTGGCCAGGATCGTGTTGCCGGAGTCGCGGCTGCGGGCCGGCGCGATCAGCTCGACCAAGGACGGCGACTCCTCGATCAGCGGATCGATGCGCTGGCGGGAGTTGCGCTTGGCCATCTCCACCGTCGGCCACACCGCCATCATCGGGCCAGGCGCGTGATGGACACAAAAACCGATCCAGTTCGAGCCCATCTCGGTGGCGCCGAGTTGAGCCCCTTTCATGAACACCACCCGCTCCACCGGCGAGGCCGGCGACAGGCAATCCATGATCTCGCGCAGGTACGGCGTCCGGGCGGTGCGCCAGCGGCCCGGCTCGGCCGAGGCTTTGCTGGACAGCACCCGGTGGCGGTCGGCCCACTTGGACACGGTCAACAGCGGGTCCGGCGTCAGCCCGTCGCGCCAGGCGCGGGCAATGGCGGTAAGGCCCTCCTCGTCACCGAGCATTCAGTCGACCCGCGGGCGCAGTTCGCCCAGTTCCTGCAGGTGTTCTCGCACGGCCGTCTCCAGGGCGACGTGCAGGGTGTGCGGATCGATACCCAGTTCCGCCGCAAGCGGCGCCGAGATCCGCGCAGGCCAGTTCAGCCAGGCGTCGCGCTCGGCCCGGGCCAGGGTGAACACCTGGGCGATGGCCGCAGCGCGGTCGACCAGATCGCCCTTGAGTTTGGCCAGCCGGACCTTGTTGGTCTGGGCCTTGACCACCTCGTTGACCGTGCGGGCCTGCAGCAGGGAGGTACCGCCGCCGGGCAAGGACGGCCCGCCGTCGTGGGAGGCGTCGGGCACCGCAACCCGTACCGCGGGTTGACGCGTCCCGGCCTTCGGCGCATCCGAATTCCTGGCCCATTCCCGATCGGCCTTGTCCGGATCGATGCTCCCATCGGCTTCGGGCGTGATGCGGCCGGTCCGGATGGCCTTGTGCACGGCGGTGTCGGTGACGCCGCGGTGGCGGGCGTAGGCGCGGATCGAGAGTCCCATCGGCCGCTTCGAATGGCTGTGGATTTTGCTTGGCTTGTGTTCGGAACAGCGCGTTCATGGCGTCGTCATCCACGCCACCACGAGAACTACGCCATGACGCCACGCGACGCCTTACTGACCCGGAACGCCCAGCAGCATCTCGGGATCGATACCCTAGAAACCCAAAACTCGGATCACCTCGATTTCCACGACATGGCGGTCTGGTGCCTCAAAGCCGCGCTGGAGGCGGCGTACCAGGCAGGGATCGAGGCTGGACGGCGCACCAAGTCCGCCGCCGCCAACACTTGAACACATCAATTGCACGCCTGGCGGATCCCGTCGGGCGTCCACTGACAGAGGGACGGCGGCGACGCTGCCCCAAACCCAAGCACTGAGGAGCATCGACATGAACACACTCTCCCTGACCGACACCCAGCGCCGGATCCTCGACCATGCGATCGAGCACACGGCGGGGCGCATCGACTGGTTTCCGGACAACATCAAGGGCGGCGCCCGCCGGAAAGTCCTCGACGGACTGCTCAAGCGAGGATTGATCGCATTGAACGGCGGGGATCATTGCGTCACCGCCGAAGGTTTTGCCGCCGTGGGCCGAACGCCTCCGGTGCCGATATCTCCCAGCGCAGAAACCGAAATGCCCGCCAGCAACGCCGAGGCCGCCGAGGCCAACGCCACCGGGAAGCGAATCCAAAAGAGCCGCGAGGACAGCAAGCAAGCCGAAGTCATCCGGATGCTGCACCGACCCGAAGGCGCCACGATTCCGCAGATCTGCGCCGAGACCGGATGGCAGGCCCACACCGTGCGGGGCGTGTTTGCCGGCGCCTTCAAGAAAAAACTCGGGCTCACTCTGGTGTCGGAGAAGCCGGAAGGGGGCGATCGCATCTACAAGATCGCCTGAACGAGCGGGGGCGCGGGACCGCCTGCGCCCCGCAGCCCCACCGGCGTGATGCGGAAAGTTCCTTCAAGGCACCTTTGGGGCTACACTGCGATTTTGCGCTGGAGGCCGCCATGTCCGTCACCGTCAAACTGTCCGAGCACTTGGTGGAGCAGGCCCGTCGCTATGCTCACATTGAGCACCGTTCGGTGCCCAAGCAGATCGAGCACTGGTCGATGATCGGCAAGATCGCCGAGGAGAACCCGGATCTGCCGTTTACCCTGATCCGCGACATCCTGATCGCCGATGAGGAAGAGGCTGTCGGCGAATATCACTTCGGCTGATGCGCCTGGAAGTTACGCCGACCTTCGATCGGACGGCGAAAAAACTCAATCGGCATCAGAAGATGGACCTCGACGAGGCGGTGCGCGCCATTGCGGACGATCCGGAAATCGGCGTCGCCAAGGTCGGCGATCTGGCCGGTGTTCGGGTCTACAAATTCCGCTTGTCGAATGCGCAGTGTCTGTTGGCTTATCGGATCCTCGCACCGGACACCCTCAAGCTGCTCACCTTCGGTCCGCACGAGAATTTCTACCGCGATCTCAAACGGCTAGACGTCTGAGTCCGATTAAACCGCGGTCGCCTCGGAGGCGAGGGCATCGAACGCGAGCCCATCCGCTTCGCGGGTGGCTTGTTTCCCCGTCCAATCCTCCCATCTACGCACGATGACATCGACGTATTTCGGGTCCAGCTCGATCAGCCGCGCCACCCGTCCCGACTTCTCCGCGGCGATCAGCGTGGTGCCCGAACCGCCGAAGGGGTCGAGCACAAGGTCGCCGGGCCGACTGGAGTTGCGGAGGGCTCGCTCCACCAGTTCCACCGGCTTCATGGTCGGGTGCAGATCGTTCCGGGCCGGCTTGTTGATCTGCCACACATCGCCTTGGTCACGATCGCCGCACCAATGGCGCTGGGCGCCTGCGGCCCAACCGTACAGGATCGGTTCGTACTGGTGCTGGTAATCTGCACGGCCCAGGGTAAACGTGTTCTTGGCCCAGATGATGAACGTCGACCAGTGGCCGCCGGCGGTACGGAAGGCAGACTGCAGCGTATCGAGTTCGCTGGAGGACATAGCGATGTAGACGGCGCCCTTGCAGTGGGCGAGCATCGGAGTCAGCGCCGCCAGCAGAAAGTCCGAGAAGCCCTCGCCCAGGTTGTCGTTCAGGATCGCGCGATGCTTGCCGCGCAGCTTGTCCTTGGCCGAGTTGGCGTAGTTCACATTGTACGGCGGGTCGGTGAACACCATGTCCACAGATTCGCCGGCAAGGAGGCGGTCGTAGTGCTCCGCCAGGGTGGCGTCTCCGCACAGCAGCCGATGGGAGCCCAGGATCCAGACATCGCCCGGCCGAGAGACCGGTTGCACCGGCACGTCGGGCGCCACGTCGTCCTCGGTCTGGCCCTCGGTGACTGATGCCTCGTCGGCCAAAAGGTCCAGCAAGGCGTCGGCATCGAAGCCGGTCAAGCCCAGATCGAAGTCTTCGTCCTGCAGGGCCGTCAGCTCGAGCTTGAGCAAGGACTCATCCCAGCCTGCGTTCTCGGCGATGCGGTTGTCGGCGATCACCAGGGCGCGGCGCTGGGTGGGGCTCAGGTGATCCAGCACGATCACCGGCACCTGGGACAGGCCCAGCTGGCGGGCCGCCGCCCAGCGCCCGTGCCCGGCCACGATCACCCCGTCCGCGCCCGCCAGGATCGGCGCGGTGAAGCCGAACTCGGCGATGGAGGCGGCGATCTGAGCGATCTGCGCGTCCGAGTGGGTGCGGGCATTGCATGCGTAAGGCAGCAACTTGTCGACCGGCCAGGACTCGACCCGGTCGGCTACCCAGGAATGACGCATGCGTTGTACATTGAATGCATTTTGCCGGAAGTGCTTAACGCCATGACGCTCGAAATCACCTACAGCCGGGCCCGCGAGCAACTCGAATCGCTGATGGATCGCACCGTCGATGATTGTGAGGTGATCATCATCCGCCGCCGTTCCGGTGGGGCCGTCGCCATGATTGCGGCCGATGAGCTGGAAAGCCTGATGGAAACCGCGCATCTGCTGCGTTCGCCCCGGAACGCCGAGCGGCTGCTGGCGGCGCTGGCGCGCGCCCGGGCCGGTGAAGTCGAACCGACCCCGCTCCCGGCGTTGAAGCAGGCGCTCGGATTTGAAAAATGAGCGGCTGGCGAATATAACAATAGCTTTCGGATATTGGTTATAATTTGTTATGCGCCATGAAAACGATCGTTTGGCAGCCGAGAGCTCTGAAGCAACTTAAGAAGTTGGGCGACAAGGCGGCTCAACAGCGGATATTGACTGCAACGACAGCGCTGGAGCGGTTCCCGGCAGTGGGTGGCGTCAAGGCGCTGGTCAATCATGCCTGTGGTTACCGGCTGCGCGTGGGCGATTACCGGATTCTGTTCAATGTCCTGGACGCCATCGAGGTGGTCAGCATCGAGGAGGTCAAGAAACGCGATGAAAGCACCTACTGAATACCAGACCATCTACCATGACGGACAGCCTGCTTTCGTGTTGGTGCCGGTCGCCGATTTCGAACGGGTCCGCCCCCTACTCGAACGCCGCAGTGTCCGTGACGCCATTCCCCAAGCGGTGGTGGAAGCCCATGTCCTGCACGATATGCCGCTGATCCGTGCTTGGCGTGAGTACTTGGGGCTGACGCAGGAAGACGTCGCGCAACGGGCCTGCATGCAGCAACCGGCGTTGGCCCGTCTGGAGCGCGGCGACAGTACGCCCCGTAAGGCCACGCTGACCAAGCTCGCCAAGGCCATGGGTCTGAGCGTGGAGCAGTTGGCCGAGTAGCGGCTTCCAAAAGACGATCGGCAGGCGATGATCATCCAGCCGTCGTCTGTATCGCTTGCCGCTGGGAGGCAACCGCTTCCCAAGTTTCGCCGGTGTCTAGCAGTGTCACCGGGATGGCCGGAAAACTCTGACGGAAACGCAGGATCGCGACATCCACATACCCCGGCGCGATCTCCACCGCATACCCCCGGCGCCCGGTGCGCTCCGCCGCCAGCAGGCTGGTCCCCGAACCGCCAAAAGGTTCATATACCGGATCGTCCGGATCCGAGTAGGCGGTCAGGACAAACTCCGGCAGCGCCACGGGAAACACCGCCGGGTGGTCGATGTCCCGTCCGATCTTGCCCTTGTGGCGCATGATGCGGATGACGGAATCGGGGATCCGGCGGTCCTGGGTCGGTTGACCCGCATGGGTCCAACCGCCGACCTCACCGTCCTTGCCACGCAGGGCGGTGGAACTGCCGTCCTGGCGGAGGTGCGTCTCCTGACCTGCGAACTTGCAGGCCACGGTCTTGTTGGGCTTGCGGCTCTGACGGTTGAAGTGGAACACGAACTCGAAGCTCGGCGCCAAGCGTCCCGCCCAGTCGCCCGGCATCCCCGGCCCCTGGTCCCAGACGTACCAGCCGAAACGGCGCCAGCCCTGGGTCCGCATCCACCCCAGCCAGGGATCCCAGTAGGGGATCACCTCGTTGTCGCGATGGATCAGCCCCAGATTCACCAACACCTGGGCATCGTCGGTCAGCGGTAACTGGGCGAACACGCCGCGCATCAGGCCGTCCCAGTCGCCGATGCCGCCGGAGGTGTAGTCGCGCTGATTGTCATACGGAGGCGAGGTAAAGCAGAGACGGGCCAACTCGCCGCCCATCAACGCCGCGACGACGTCCGGGTCCGAGGCATCGCCGCAGATCAACCGATGTCGGCCCAACTGCCAGACATCGCCGGGACGCGACACAGGAGTCGCCGGCGGCTCGGGGACATCATCGGCCGTCTCGGGTTCGCCGTCTTCGGCGTCATCCGAATCTTCGGTATCGATCGACAGCAGAGCTTCCAGCTCATCATCGTTAAACCCCGTCAGCGCCAAGTCGAACCCGGCACCGGACAACTCGGCCAGTTCCAGCGCCAGCAACTCCTCGTCCCAGCCGGCATCGAGAGCCAGGCGGTTGTCGGCCAGCACATAGGCCCGCTTCTGGGCCGGCGAGAGGTGACCCAGTTCGATCACCGGCACCTCCGCCAGCCCCAGGCTGCGGGCGGCCGCCAGGCGGCCGTGCCCGGCGATGATCCCCTGTGCCCCGTCCACCAGGATCGGGTTGGTCCAGCCGAATTCCACGATGCTGGCCGCGATCTTCGCCACCTGATCCACGCTGTGGGTGCGCGGATTGCGGGCATAAGGGATCAACTTTTCCAGCGGACGGTATTCGACCTGCAACATGAAGGGTTCGTAGCAATCCCAAAAAAGTACGGCCCGGCGCAGGGTCCGATCGGAACCTGCAACGAGCCGTAGACACGAGGTAACGCAGCAACAAAAAACCCGCCGACGGCGAACCGGGGCGGGTCTTGGGAAATGAGGTAAGCACCAAGGGTGCAAACCTCGATGGCAGCACCCGGTTTGCAGTGTGGGGTTTGCACCCAGGTTTGCACTGGGGGCGTTGGGCGCTCCCGTGTGAGCGCCAGCACCGGCGCGGCCTCCAGGGTGGTGCGCTCCGGCTGGGGGTGCAAACCGCAAACCCTGCAAACCTTGGTTTGCAGTCTGACGCTAGCGAAATCCCGCGTGCGTTCCCCCCGTAGCCCTCAGGGGCCGGGAAGGACCCGCGACCGTTCGCGGCGGCGGGGCGTCTCGCCCCTTGGGTCACACCTGCTGTACTTTGAGCGCTACTCTACGCCTGCCGACCCCCAGATGCGACAGGCCAAAATCCTGCTGTTTTCGCAGCCGCCCGCAGCGTTCCCCGATGACCTTCAAACGCTATCGACTTCGGTTAAGTTCCCGCATGCAGTGGAGGCGATCACCGGCTCTGATGGCCGCTCAGGCAGCCTGGTTCACAGAAGAAGTTCCAAGCCCTTGCGATCGATCAGGTTGAGTAACTTCAAGGACGGACCGCTCGGCTTCTTGTCGCCGATCTCCCATTTTTGCACGGTCGACAGGCTGGTGTTGAGAAGGTTTGCCAGAACGGCTTGGCTGATCTGGCATCGCTCCCGTAGCGCACGAATGCTGCTGCTGTCATACACCGGGACGGGGCGGAGGCACAGGACATCGAATTCCCGCATCTTGCATTTGTCGATGAATCCCAAACGGTGGAGATCATCGGCCGTTTCATGGACGGCCTCGAGGATTCGGCTATTGGCTTTAGCGGTCTGGGTCATGACATATTTCCTGTAACGTGCCGTCCAATTCGGCTCTGGAACCTTTCCGCCTGGATCAATTCTTAGTCAACGCCTTCAAGGAAATCCGCAACAGTACTTCTACCGTTTTCGAATTAGGCTGCAACGATCCTGAACTCCGTTCCCTTGGCGATGGGGCGGACATGATTTTTTTCACGCTTCATCTCTACGAGGCCGTAATGAGACATCGTCTTCAGCGTTCGAGAAAGGTTGCCGGGCTTCCTGCCCGTCGCTGCCGCAAGAGACGTGATCGATTCAGGTTTTGTTTCTCTGATCACCTTGAGCAGTGCCCTGTTTTCATCGCTCAGGACCTCGGCAAGCGATCTCATCGAAGTGAACCATATCTTGGGATCCCCCGCTTTGGGCTTGAGTTCGCCCCGCGCGATGGCCAGCAGACGCTTGCGAATGTCCTCTTGCGGCATGATGCCTATCACAATGGTTTTCATCGCTTTTTTACCTCCAGCAGAACTTGGTCCACTTCAGAAAAGAAGTCAGCCAACAATTGATGTGCATCCTTGAATTCATACGGAACGCCCGGGTCTCTGGCATGCCGGTGCATGTGGTCGAAGGTTAAACGTCGACCCGCATACTTGAACTTCTTCGGCGGCTTTACGGCGTGGGCATTGTCATAACCGAGTATTCTTTTGCCGTAGGGCTCATGCAGTGTCAGGGAGTAGCGGATGCCATGAGGTACATCGGGCGTTGGCGCAACCTGATAAGCCTCGATCTTGACCCAATATCCGCTGCCCTGATCAATGATCTGGTCCTGTAAATCCAGGAGGGTTTCAATGCCAGGGTCCACTTCCATGCACATATTATATCAGCGGCTAATAAAGTATCCACGCTTGGGAAGCGCTAGCCATTGAGCCGGTCCGCGACCTGTCGCAAGGCCTGCTGCCAACGCCGCTGGGCGGTTCGGGTGCAGCATGCGAACCGCCGGGCGATGTCCTTCCATCCCCGTCGCTCGGCCCGCATCCAGATCAGATGGCGCTGATCTTCCTCCAGCCACAGCACCCAGCGCATCGTTTCCAGCATGCGATCCACCGCATCGGGGCTCGGCTGGACCCGGCACTCGCGGGTCTCGTCGGCATACCCCTCCCAGGCCTGGCGGGCGATGGCCGGCCAGCAGTTGAAATACCCTTGCACCTTGACCGGCGGCAAGTCCTGGGCGGTCCAGGCCGCCTCCTCGAAGCGGGCGGCCACGCGCTCAATCGTCCACTCAGCCACGGCGGGACTCCCGTCGGCCGTACAGCCGCTCGCCGATCTGCCGGATCAACTCCCGCTCGACGAAATCCAGCCGCTCGTCGATCAGATGGACCACCAGGATGCGCTGCTCGCGCCAGCCCTCGCGCTTGACCGCTTCGAGGTCGGTGACCTGCGGCTGCAGCTTTCCCAGCGGGCAACGGGGATTAGGGTTCGGTCCTCTCATACGCCCACCCCTTGGGTCATCCGTGCCCAGTGCAGCAAAGCCAGGGCGTCGGCTTCGTTGTCGTCCACCGGATCGAAGCCCAGTGACCGCATCGCAGCGATCATGGCGGCCTTGTTGGCATTGCCCTGGCCGGTCGCGTGTTTCTTGATCGTTCCCACCGGTACGCCTTGATAGGGAACCCCGTGGTGCTCGCACCAAGCGGTGAGGTGGGCCAGGAACCCGCCATAGGCGTGGGCGGCATCGACGCCGGCATGGCGGCGGACCTCCTCGAAATAGACCGCATCCAGATCGCCGGCGGCTTGCTTGATTTCGGTCAGCCAGCGCTTGAAACGCAGGAAGCGCATCCCGCCGCCTTCGAAGCGTTGGGGCTTGAAGGTTTCGGAGCCGCTGATGACCGTACCGTCCCGCTGATGCAGAGCCCAGCCGGTGTGAGTACCCAGATCGAGGGCCAGCAGCGTGGTCCGGTCACCTTCGTCGTTATCTCCGAGCCCAGAGAGGCCCCTACGGGACGGGGAGAGGGCGCGTAGCGCGCCTCTCCCCCGTAGGGGGAGGGAGTCTCCGCCATCTGGAATTCCATAAATTGTTTCGTATAAACAATCGGTTGCGCCAGATGGCGAGTTGGCGGCGCTGCCATCTGGAAATTCCGCCATCTGGACCGTAAGCGATTGAAGGATATCGATTCTCAGATGGCGGACGTTTGCCATCTGGATCCAGATGGCAGATTTCAAGGGGCAGATGGCGGAGCGTCTGCCATCTGGAATTAGGGTCGTCGTCATGGATGGTCCTCGTCGTGGTAGAGCCAGATCGTGGCGTCTTCGACCGGCAGCAAGGCGCCGGTCTGGGGGCATTTGTAGTGGGAGGGGTAGACCGAAACCGGCCACATCGGGATTTCTCCGGTGTCAGGATCCGGGGGACCTTCCCGCCGTAGCACCATGCCCTCGACGCATTGGTAGCCGAACTTGCTGCGGTGTAACGGGGGAAGTCCGTAGTCCTCGGCGTTACGGAAGAACTTGATGTAACCTTGAGTGGCGAGTACCGAGAGCCGCTCGCGGATCGTGCGTTCCGCGCCCAATCCGGCGCGACCCTCGAAGGCTTCGGCGAACTGGGTGGCGCTGTAGCAGCGCCCATCCGCCGCCTCGTCGAACAGTATCTGCAGGATCACGTCATGCTTGCGCCGGCGCTCGGCATCGAGGCGTTCGGCGTAGTCCTGCAGGACCCGTCGCCCGGTGTTCGCCACCTCGCGCCAAGTACCGTTGAACTTGTCGACGGACTTCACCGGGAGCGCCGCGCCATTGCGCAGCTCGAAGATGAGTTGGCGGGTGGTTTGGGTCTCGTCCGGCCGGAACAGCAGCATCCCGGTGCTGTAGTAGCCCCTGAGGCTGCCGGCTCCGGCCAGGGCCTGGAACGGATCCTCCTCGAAGGGTTTCTTGCCGAGCTTCTTGGTGTGGTGCACCAGCACGAGGCCGGCGTCCGGGTTGACTGCCGTGCGCAGCTGTTCCACCCGCTGCGACAGGAAGAACAGCATCGCGCCGTTATCGTTCTCGCCCCCGGCCTCGCCGCCGTCGAACACATTGCGGATCGGATCGATGGCGATCAGATCGGGCGGAGTGTTGCCGAACGCCTGAACAATGGCCGGGATCACCTGGGCCAGGCCGGCCTCGTCCAGGACCAGACGCAGTTGCGGGGTGGCGACGAAGTTCACCCGCGCCTCGGATATCCGGTGCGACGGTAAGGGGATTCCCTTCACCCGTTCCCGCAGGTAGTGGTACTGCACCTCCGCCTGCAGATAGAACACCCGCAAGGGACGCGGCGGTGTCATGCCGAGGAAGCTGGCCCCCGCCGCCATGTGCATCAGCCAGGCCAGCAGGAAGTCGCTCTTGCCGACCTTGGGCGCCCCGCCGAACACCAAGAGGCCGCCGGGCGTGAGTACGCGCGGCGCAATCAGGTCCGGCGGGACGGGAGAGTCATCATCGAGCAAGGCGCCCAAGGTATGCGTCGGCAATGCCGGGGAGGCGGCCTTGATGACCCGGCGCTCGCCGTGGGTGATGAACGCGACGCAATCGAAGTCCTCGGACACGGCATCGGCTGCGTCCCACTTGTCGGGCTTGTCCGTCGGCGGCACGAGGATGGCCACCGACGCCGCGCCTGCCGCCATGCAGGCACGGGCGGCGTTCTCCGCGTAGTCCCAGCCCGGCGCATCCCGATCCGGCCAGATCAGCACGGCTTTGCCCCGGAGCGGCGACCAGTCGGTCTTGTCGATCGGCGCCTTGGCCCCGTTCATCGCCGTGGTGGCGGCCACACCCTGATGGACCAGCGCGTCGGCGCACCGTTCGCCCTCGACCAGCACCACCTCCTTCGCCTGGGCGATCGCCGGCAAGTTGTAGAGCGGACGCGGGTCGGGGGCGCGCCACAGGCGGGCGCGCACGTCCCACGGCCGGAATTCCTTGCCGGTGGGCGGGTCGTAGCGGTAGACGCAGGCGATCAGCGTGCCGTCCGCCGCGACGTAGTCCCACTTCGCCGTGGCGGGGCCGAGCCGATCCACCGGGGCTTTCTCCCGCAGCGGTGTCGGTTCGACCCGCGCCGTACCCAACAGCTGACCGGCCAGAGCCATCACCTCGGCGAATTGGCCGTGCGTCTCCAGGCCGTGGACAGCGGCGATCAAGGCGAAGAGATCCCCGCCCTCGCCGGTCGCATGGTCGTACCACAACCCGGCCTTTTCGCCCGAAAGCGCCACTTCCAGGCTGTCGCCCGGATCGCCCTGGACGTTGCCGATCGCGAAGGCACCCCCGCGCACCTTGCCGGCCGGGAACAAGGTCTTCAGCACCGACGGCAACCGGGCCAGCAAATCGGCGCGCAGGGCTTCGCGCTGGAGCGTCAGATCGGCGGGGTTGGCAGGCCTGGGCAGCGCGTCGTTGAAGTCAAGCAAGTCCTAGCTCCTTCGGCGTGTGCTTCACTCCGACTCCCTGCGC
Organism: Methylococcus mesophilus; assembly: GCF_026247885.1. Lineage (NCBI taxonomy): Bacteria > Pseudomonadati > Pseudomonadota > Gammaproteobacteria > Methylococcales > Methylococcaceae > Methylococcus > Methylococcus mesophilus. Next base: position 3,266,938 of record NZ_CP110921.1, read on the forward strand.
CGTCTCGCTCGGCAGATACCCGCCCTTGTGCGCAATCGCACGCACGAACGCCGGTTCCAGGCCGACCGCATCGCACCAGAACTCCAGGGCCGGGCCGGCGAGGAAGTACCGCGCCTCGGCGCGGAGGGCGTCGTCCGGATCGATGCAGTCGCCGATGGCCAGGGTGATCACCGCCACTGCCAGGTGGGCTTCGGGGCAGGCGAACACGATATGCCGGCGCAGCAGTTTGTCGATGACCGTCAGACGCACCAGAGGCCTGGGCGGCTGCCGCTGCACCCGTTTGTCATCGGAAGGCTGCCGGGTCTTCATGCCCCGCCTCCCCGGCAGCGCAGGCTCCAAGCACATTGCCGGCACTCGACGTGGGCCGGATCGGCAAAACCCCGCGGCAACAGCTCGCCGGCTTCGGTCGCAGTAATGACACGCACGGCCCGATCCGACATCCGCTGCGCCAGCCCGCCGTCGAAGGGGACGCGCTCGGCGTAGATCTCCATCGAATCCGCGTTGACGGCGGTGAACAGCGCCGGCTGTTCGTGCAGTGCGAGGTAGGCCTGGTATACCGCGATCTGGGCTGCGTAGACCGGCTTGGCTTTGGCCAAGCGGTGCTTCACCAGCTCGCGCCAGGATTTCGCGCCCAGGCATTTGTTCTCCCACAAGGCCGGAGTATCGAAGCGTTCGGGCCCGCCGACGATGACGCCGTCGACATGGCCCTGCAGGTGGCCGTTCAGCGCCGAGAACCCGAACTGCTTGCCGTCGGCCTGATGGGGGCAGAGGCCGAAGCCAGCCGCGCGCAGCCAGCCCACTACCGCCTCCTCGATGCGATGACCGCGTTCGAAGATGCGCAACAGCCGTCCTGAAAACTCACGGCCGGGATCGACCGGCGCCTGGGCGTATTCGTACTGAAGCGCGCGCTCGCAGGCCACGCCGAGGCGAGACGCGCCGAGATAAGTGCGGCGTGGCTCACCGGCCTGGCGACGCTGCAGACCGGCATCGATCAGCGCCGTGAGCCGTTCGTTGAACAAGGCGCCATGGTTGTAATCCAGCATGGTCGCCCCCTCAGAACGGCACGTCATCGGGATCGTGTTCCCGCAGGTGGTCGAAATAGGCGGTCAGCACCACGTCGACCAGTTGCAGGATTTCCGCCCGGCTGTAGGCCGACAGCGGCCGGTCCATGCCGATCGCCGCGACGTAGTCGCCGAGGCGGGGCAGCACGGCCTCCATCGCCGCCTTCTCGTTATGGGTGGGGTCGATCACGACGCCGTCCCTCCGTTTCAGTCGTTGCAGATGGATGTCCTGGCAGCGTCGCGAGCAGAAGCGCTTGAACAGTCGCTTGCCGCCTGAGTCGCGGGGAGCGTCGTGGGACGATGCCCAGCAAAAGCCCCGGCCTTCTCTTCCGCAGATAGCGCAAATCATGGCGTGCATCCCTGTACGCCACCCTTCGGGCAGCCGCTGCGCGGCTGTGCACAAATCCGCCGGGAGCGGATTTGAACAACCGAAGGGGTGCCCGGAGGGTGGGCCACAGGGATGTGGCCCATAGATGTTCTGTCCTGATCATTTGTCAAGCCGCCCTCCGTTGGGTATCGTGGGCCGCGGCATCTGCGCCCAGCACCAAGGATTGAATGGCCCGCTTGTTGAACTGGAACGAAAGCAGCGCGGAGGCTTGGTAGCGCGACAATCCGAAATCGCTTTGCCACTGGGGTGGCAGGTAGCGGAGTTGTTTCTCGGTGGGCGGTTCGTTCAGCCAGCGACGGGTCTTGTGGGCGGTGTCGACGGACTCGTGCTCGTTCAGCCAGTCGTCGGCCTTGGCCATGCAGACGGTGCGTTCGCCTACGCCGAGGAGATGGGTGGGCAGACCCTTGCCGCCGCCCACCGCGTACCAACGGCCGGTCAGGAAGAACACCCCGCCCCAGGCACTGAAGCCGGCGGCCATCAGGGCGTCGTCACTACCGAACAGATCGCACCAGCGGAAGTGCGAGCGTTTCAGCAGATCGATCTCGCTCATGACGAAATCGCTGAGCACACCGCGGTCTTTAGGCTGCCGCTCCCAAAGGTGGCCGCACAGCGGACACGCCAGACAGGCTGCAGGAACGATCGCGCCGCATTCGGGGCAGTCTTTGGTCGGCGCCTCGCCCTGGCCCAGATGGCCGTCGAGATCGACCGTCTGTTCAAGGGTGCCGTGCATCAGGCTGGCGGTGCCGAAATCCAGCACGATGCAGTCGGTCTTGATGGCACCGGGAAAGACTTCCGGGTCCACCGTGCGCAGGCCCCGGCCCACCATCTGGATGAAGGTGGACTGGTGGGAGCTTGGCCGCAACAACACCACACAGCCGGTCGGTGGGTAGTCGTAGCCTTCCGTCAGCACCGCCACGTTGACTACGACTTGGGCCGGCCCGGACTCATAGTCGGCCAAGCGCGCCTTGCGCTCGGCGTCGGACAAGTCGCCATGGATCAGCACCGCGTGGATCCCAGCGGCGATGAAGGCCTCGTAGACATGGCGGGCATGTGCCACCGTCGAGCAGAACACGATGGACTTCCGCCCGGAGGCCTTGTCCTGCCAGTGTTGGATGACCGCGTCGGTGACCAGCTGCTTGTCGAAGATCGATGCCACCTCGTCCATGTCGAAGTCGATCGCGGTGCGGCGGACCTGCTGCAAGGCTGCCTGTACACCGATGTCGATGACGAAGGTGCGGGGCGGCACCAAGTGGCCGGAGGCGATGAGCTCGCCCAGGGTGATCTGGTCGGCTACGTTGGAGAACACCTCGCGCAGGCCTTTGCCGTCGCCCCGGTTCGGCGTCGCGGTTAGGCCACAAAGCAGGGCCTTCGGATTGCGGGACCGTACCCGGTCGATCACCGCACGATAGCTGGGCGAGGCGGCGTGGTGCGCTTCATCGATCACCAGAAGATCGAGCGTCGGCATCTGCTCGAGATGTCGGCCTCGCGCCAAGGTTTGCACCATGGCGAAAGTGGCCGCACCGGCCCAGGATTTCTCCAGGGCGTCGAACACCGAGGTGGTCAGCCCCGGATTGACGCGGCCGAACTTCTCCCGGTTCTGGGCGGTGAGTTCGTCGCGGTGGGCGAGGATGCAGGCCTTGGCGTCCGGCTCCTCCAGCACGCCGCCGGCCACCGCCGACAGCATGATGGTCTTGCCCGAGCCGGTGGGACCGATGGCCAAGGTGTTGCCGTGCTGATGCAGCGCCGCGAGCGAGCGCTCCACCAGCAGGGTCTGACGGGGACGAAGCATCATGGCGATGTCCTCCCTTACTGGGCCCAGGCCGGCTTGCCGCCTGGGACGCCTGGGGATGTAGCCGGCGTCGAAGCCGCATAGGCCGGCGCTGCCGCTGCCGGTATCGCACCCGAAGGCGAAGTTGGGACCGGCGGGGCGAAGTGCTGGCCCATGAGCTGGGCATAGTCCTTGTGATCAGGCTCGATGACCGCCCGGACGGTGTTGCGGTCATTGCCGCGACCGTCTTTCTCGATGTCGATGCGGCCGGCAAACTCCAGCCCGTCCAGCTCGGCGAAGCCGGCGATGCGGCGGGCGTTCTGGGCCTGTGGGCCGGTGTCGGCGGGATGGATGCGGCGGGCGCTGTTCAGCAGCGACCGAATGAAACTGCGGCCCATCGCCTGCCAGGTCGGCCCCTTGGGTGAGTGCAGACCGATGTTCCACCACAGCTTGCGGCGGGCGTAAGGGCCATCCAGCACCACGCCTTCGCATGCGAGATAGACGGCGCCGGTCTCAGGACTGCGGGTGGCCCAACCACCGGTCCAGCCCTGGCTGGCATCGTCGAACCCGCCCGGCTTGAGGGTCAGGCGGAGCCGCACCAGGGTATCCTTCGGGATCAGCTCGAAGCTCGCCTGCTCGGCGGAATTGAAATCGAAATAGCTCATGGTCAGGTCTCCTGGGTGGGGATCGTTGCGGGGACAGGACGGCTGAAATCCAGCCGTTCCAGCGGCGGACGGGCGGGGCCGGCGATCTTCTGCATCAGCTGGCCGAGGTGCGGCGGTTCGATCGGATCGAGCCGGCCGGAGCGGTCTTTGGCGGGATAGCCCCAAGGGTTCAGTGTCTGGCAGACGAACGCCCGGTAGCGGCTGCCATCGTCCGCAGGCAGTTCGGCCAGGGTGACCACTTCATCGACGATCCCCGGCAGTTCGAGCCCGGTCTTGGCGCCGTCGATCTGCAGCGCGAACACTCGGCGATTGAAGTCGTCGAGCTTCTCGTCCAGGATCCCGACGAACCAGACGTTCTTGTTGCGGGTATGCTGCAAATGCGTCAGCCAGCCGATCATCTCCTGGCCCATCAGGCCGTAGGCGCCGCGGCTGTCCGGCTTGCCGGTCTTCTCGGAGTAGGCCTGCGGCTGCCCCTTGCACCACTGCAGGCACAAGCGCCCGGCGACGGTGATCGAGTCGACGAACACGGTCTGGTATCGTTCCAGCGCACCGGGGTCGCCGAAGCGCGCGCACACCGCGTCGAAGTGGGCTGGGCTGAAGGGCTGGTCATCCCGCAAGGCCGGATTGGGGCCGCCGATGAAGACCGCGAAGTCGCGGCATTCGGGCCAGGTGCGCGGCCGGATCGTATCGCCGGCCCAGCCTTCGACCGCGAGGTCGCCGGCTTCCAGGTCGAAGAACAGGGTCGAGGCGGCTTCCAGCGTCCACAGTTGCGAGGTCTTGCCGAGGCCCGCTTTGCCGACCAGGACGCCCTTGACGCCGCGCCGTTCCGCCAAGCGCTGGTCGGCGCTGATGATGGGGAGAGTCATACCGCGTCCTCCCCGAGCAGCGCCAAACGGAAGCCGGGCTTGCCGGTCCTGAGCGTACGGGCCGGTGCGAAGCTCTGCTGGAGGCCGGCCGGCCAAGCGTTGAACTTGGTCTCGGATACCCGGTAGCCGATCTCGACGTATTGGGCAGGGTCCTCGCCGCTGTCGGCGATCCGTCGCACCAGGGCGGCGAGCTGTCGGGCATCCCACTCGACCTTCTTGGGGAGGTCGGCGGTGACCCGCACCGGGCCGTCGTCGAAGTGGACGATGCCGGTGTCTTTGCCCGTAGCCAGCCGCAGTTGGCGGGCGCGCTCGGCGTATCTGATCTCGAGGGCGCGGTCCAAGTGTTCGTTGAGGGTCTTGGCGGCGGCCAGTTGCGCGGCGGCGTCGTGCTTGAACCGGCACAGCGATTCCGCCGGCAACTCGGCGAGCTGGCCGGCCGGAGTGGCGAGGAGGATGTCGGGGTTCATCGAGGTCATGCCGCACCTCCGGCCTGAACGCATTGGCCGGGACTTCTCCGGAGGTGGCGGGTCTCGTAGGCCTCGATGTCTTCCTGACGATAGAGCACCCGGCCGTGCAGCTTCAGATAGACCGGGCCGATGCCTTCGGACCGCCAGCGTTCCAGCGTGGCTTCGCTGACGCCCCAACGATCCGCCAGTTGGCGTTGATTCAGATGTCTTACGTTCACGAGTCGCTCCTGTGGGTTGTTGCGGAAACGTGAACAAATTCTGGGCTTCAGGGGGTGGGCAAAGCGGGGGGCAAAACGGGCGGCAGGGGTGGGCAAAACCTGCAATTCGAATTTCAGGCGACAGAAACGAAAAAGCCCGGAGGGATGCTCCGGGCCGGTTCGATCGATAATGCGATTACGGCGAAATCATCCGGGTGGGGGAAAAGGATCGTTGCCGTAGCTGTTGCGCTCGCGGATCTTCCCATCCTCGCCTTGGATGATGACTTCACTGCTCTGATTGCGCGCGATGTCTCGTGCGCGTTCGATGGCTTCGTGTTGGGTTTCGTGCTTCGAGGTCAATCGGCTATTGCCTTCGCCCCGGACGCCCCAGCCGTCGCCGTTCTTGACGACCCATTGGTTCTTGCTCATCGGTTTACCTCATGTCGAGTACGCTGTGGGAAATGTCGGATAAATATGGAATTAGGATGATTACGGTCATTCACCTCCTCGTCGGCTCAGGAACTCGGGTTTGAGCCAGTAGCGGCCCTCGGTGTCATGTTCGATGAAGGTTCGGTAGACCGCTTTGTGCCGCTTGAAGATCTCGGACCCTTTGCAGGCATCGACATCCATTTCCAGTGCATCGGCGAGCACTCTTTTGTGCACGGGCTTGCCGTCTGCGTCGATCAAAATGCTGAGAAATCGGTAGATCTGGGGTGAGACTTTGATCTGTTTGCCGTCGATCAAGGCGAGCCGGCCGGAACGCAGCAGCCGCAACGAAGTCTCGGCAACGTCCTCATCAGCAATCAGGGGCGCGTCAAGATAGGACTCCAAGTTTTCGACGACGAAGCCGGCTTTGCGCAGATGTGACACGGCGCGAAGGGGTACGAGCCGACCGTTCGCGAGCGGTGGCGCGATCGAATCCTGCGGGGTGGTCGTAATCAGGATCTCGGTCCCCGGCGCGGCGACGGCACGGATGCCGGCGTCGATCGTTTGCGCATCGCTCGACTCGTTCAGCCGCCTGCCGAAAAACACCGTGCGGCGTTTCCGCCGATGTTCGATGTCACCCAAACGCCAAAGCCGGGCCGGTACGCGTTCCTCGAGTCGAAAGCGTCCCTGCAGGCCGAGCGCGGAGGCGATCCAGCGGACGATGCGTTGATACTCGACCCGCAGGGGTTTCACCTGGTGGGTGGCAAGATTCAGCCAGCCACAATCGCTGCAATAGCCGCGATAGCCTTCTTCGGAGAAACTGAGCGAACACAGTTCGTCGTCTCCACACCAAGGGCAGAGAACGGAACCCGCAAGGCCCGTACCCACTTGCAGGGCTTGGAGTTCGTGCAGGTGCTCGTAGGCTTCGCGCCTACCGGAACATCGGACGGTATCGGGGTGGATATCCGCATGGGGCGCCTCGATCAGCTCGCAAAGCAGGCCGAAGGCGATGTCGTTGCAGGCCGGCATCGGTCACCTAGGCGGCCAGCTTGGCTTCGAATTCGCTCGGTTCGGTGACCTGCCACGCGCGTAGCAGGGCGTCGGCGAGTTGCGCGTCGTTCTCGCTCATGTCGCGCAGGTTGGACACGCCGGACTGTTTCAGCACGATGTTCAGGACATGGCCGATTTTTCCCGGTTCATTCGGGACGAAGTAGACGCTGATCACCACTTCGACCAAGTTGAAGGGGCCTCGGAAGAAGTCTCTCTCCTGCAAGTGCGTACTGGATGCCGTGAATGCGCAAGCTTCGTTCGGATCCGCTGGCGTCTCGACCCAGAAATCGCAGTGCGGGGGGATCGTGGCACGTACTCGGACTTGCCGCAGCCGGATTCGATCCACGCCATGGGCCGCCAGATCGATGGCATCGCCTTCGACAAACGCGAGTCCAAAACGCAGACGGTTGAGATGGAACATCGGCTGCTTGACAGCCTCTGGTTTGACGTCGCGGTTGAGGAGATGTTTTGCGAACAGGGTGACGAGGGCGACATGGATCCGTGCGCCGCCTCGACCGACACTGTCGACGATCCCGGAGATCGGGTAATACACCAGCGCCAGATTGCCCGCCGGTCGGGTGGTCCGGCGTTTCATGCCTTCCTCGACGAATTCCACCAGATCGTTCGGGTCGTCCTCGATGTAGATGTTGACCTGAACGCCGCCATCGAGGCACCGCTCGCAGACATCGATCCGGCACGCCCGTCGGGGGCCTTTCCGGCGCGACATCAACGTCGACAGCGCCGTTTCCAACGCCCGGATATTCTCTTCCTCTTTAGATACGGGTTCGCTGACTTTGATGGCCTGCCGTTTCCAGGCCCGGGTGCCGGCACTCAGATCGAATTGCAACAACCGCTCGCCGATCTGAAACACCGCCGGCCAATGCACCCAGGTCCAAAGGGCGCGCTCGGCGTGGTTGTGCAATTGTTCGAAACCTTCCTGAATCTCGGACTGTCCATGCCCTGCGTTGAGCAGCGCGTAGATGCCTTTGCGCTGGGCCAGTCGGTGAACCCTGCGCATTTCCGCGTGGACCGCCGCGCGTTGTTCACTGTCCTCGAGACTCTCGAAGCGGGCAATCAGGGCATTTGCCAGCGCGGTTTCTTCCGCCTCCCAATCGAAATCGTCACCGACCTCGATAGACCGCTTTGCCAAATAGTCGCGCCAGGTTTTTCCGGGGATCTCCCGGATGAGGTGACGAAGATTGAATGCAGCCAAGATGATTTCTCCTGTACTGAAGAAAAAACGAGGAATGAGCGGCTTGAGCCACGAACACTGACCAAATGGGACGGATAGGTTCGGTACACCGAACGATGCGAATTATTGCGGGCTGCTGAATGTTCTGTCAAGCCGATACGAATTCGTTCGGCACGGTGCTATATTCCTAAGGTCGCCTGCGGTGACATGAATAGACCTGACGAGAGGAGAAACACCGTGCCATCGCCCTTGGGTGAGAAAATCCGGGGGTTGCGCAAGCAGAAGAAACTGAGCCTGGATCAGCTTGCCGACCTAACCGAATCCAGCAAGAGCTATCTTTGGGAGCTCGAAAACAAGGAGGCTCCCAACCCGTCTGCAGAAAAGATCGCCAGAATCGCCGCCGTGTTGGAGGTCACGACGGAGTTCTTGATGAATGACCAGGAAATGACGCCCGACGCGGCAGTCGCGGATGAGGCCTTTTTCCGGAAGTACAAGAAGATGCCGGAGGAAACCAAGAAGAAGCTGCGGCAACTCATCGATGTCTGGGACGACGATCCATGACCGAGCGCAAGTGGCCAACGGCCGAGGCCAATCGGCTCAACGTGATGCTCGGGCAGGTACTGGGGCGCGAACGGTTTCCGGTCGATGTGGAGGCACTGGCGCTGGAGTATTCGAAACAGTGCTTCCCGCACGCACCGATCACCCAGATCAAGGGCGCCGATCTACCGGGGTTCGAAGGCATGCTAGCGGCCCATCCCAGCAAGACCCAATGGAAAATCGTCTACAACTCTGCAGTCCGGTCCAGGGGGCGGATCCGTTTTACGCTGGCTCATGAATTCGGCCATTACCTGCTGCACCGCGACCGGCAGGAGATCTTCAGCTGCAGCCAACAGGACATGGAGGAATGGGATGCCGAAGAGCGACAGCTCGAAACCGAAGCGGACACGTTCGCGTCCTACCTCCTGATGCCTTTGGACGACTTCCGGCAGCAGATCGGCAAGGAGCGTGTTTCCTTCGAGCTGCTGGGCCACTGCGCCGAGCGCTACGGCGTTTCGCTGACGGCAGCTGCCTTGAAATGGATCGAGATCGCCGAAAACCGGGCGGTGCTCGTCGCCGTCCGTGATGATCATTTGTTGTGGGCTCGATCCAATCAGGCCGCATTCAAGTCGGGTGCGGTATTCGCCACTCGCAAGCGTACCTATGCCGTTCCCCCCGAGTCCCTGGTCCATGGTCGCAATGGCGACATTCCGATACAGGCAGGGAGCCTCTCGGCCAATACCTGGTTTCCCAAGGAGCCCCGGGATATGCCATTGACGGAGTTGATCTTCGTCAACGAGCACTACGACTACACGCTCGCCCTCCTGCTGATGCCGAAGGCCGAGCTGCGCTGGCAGGGTGAAGAGGACGAGGACGACGATCCGGCCGAGCGGATGGATTCGGCCATCCGCCAGGGACGATTCAGGCGATAGCAGGTTCTTTATCACAGCAAGTTCTGGTGTCGAAACCTGGGCTGCCAGGTCGTCGAAAGCACCCTCCAAAGCGGTTTCCGAGCGGAAACATTCGCCCCGTTTTTGCAATGGCCTGCAACGACCCGTAGACCTTCGAAATCTCGGGATGGTGCGGCGATCGGGTTGTGACGGAGACTGGTAGGCATCCCTTTCGTGCCAAACGATTGTTGAGTTGCCTATGACGATGCCATCCCTCACACCGCCCGAACGTCTCTCCTCCGCTCAACGCGTCCACGAGATCACCACGATCCTGGCCGCCGCGATCCTTCGTACCTACCTGATCGAACCCGAGAAAAAGACCGGGTTGGACCTTGGCTTACTGGCCGGGAAGCGCGTCCATACCACTCCCTCTCAACCGGAGCGTGTGTGATGAACGACCTCAAACTCTCGGTGGCGGCCCAAGTAGCCTCGCTCCCGACCTTGCCGATCAAAGACCTCTGGACGTTGTGGGATCAATATTTCCCGCGCCGTCCGACCCATCCCAATCGGAACTACCTGGAATCCCGCATCGCCTACAAGATTCAGGAAGCCGCCTACGGCGGCCTCGCGCCCGAGACCCGTCGACGCCTGGAGCAGGTCGGCCAGCGCCACTCGAAGATCAAGTCCCGGCGGGTGTCGCCGGCGATTCACCTCCCGCCCGGCACCGTGCTGGTGCGGGAATGGGGCGAGCAGGACCACAAGGTCACCGTCACCGCCGAAGGGCGGTTCGACTATGCCGGCCAGAGCTTCAAGAGCCTGACCGCGGTAGCCCGTCACATCACCGGCACCGCCTGGTCCGGCCCGCTCTTCTTCGGCCTGCGCCAAGCCGGGGAGGGGACATGAGGGCATCGAACCGTATGGAAGTGCAAACCGGCGCCCCGTCCAAGCCCCGCCAACGCTGTGCCGTCTACTGCCGGGTGTCCTCCGATGAACGGTTGGACCAGGAGTTCAACTCCATCGACGCCCAGAAAGAGGCCGGCCACGCCTACATCGCCAGCCAGCGGATCGAAGGCTGGATCCCGGTCGCTGACGACTACGACGACCCCGGCTACTCCGGCGGCAACACCGAGCGGCCGGCTTTGCGGCGCTTGCTGGCCGACATTGAGGCCGGCCGGATCGACATCGTGGTGGTGTACAAGATCGACCGGCTGACCCGGAGCTTGGCGGATTTCTCACGCATGGTCGAAGTGTTCGAGCGCCAGGGCGTGTCCTTCGTCTCGGTGACACAACAGTTCAACACTACCACCTCGATGGGACGGCTGATGCTGAACGTGTTGTTGTCCTTCGCCCAGTTCGAACGCGAAGTCACCGGCGAGCGCATCCGCGACAAGATCGCCGCGGCCAAGCGCAAGGGGTTATGGATGGGCGGGGTGCCGCCCTTGGGCTACGACGTCGCCAACCGGCAGTTGGTCGTCAACGACAGGGAAGCGGCCCTCGTCAAACGGATTTTCCAGGACATGCTCAGCGTCGGCTCCACCACCCGGATCGCCGCGGCGCTGAATGCCGAAGGCATCACCACCAAGGCCTGGATCACCCAGGACGGCAGACATCGCCCCGGCGCCCGGATCGACAAGAAACACCTGCACCACCTGCTGCGCAACCGGATCTATCTCGGCGAAATCTCCCACAAGGGCAGTTGGCATAGCGGCGCCCACCCGGCGATCATCGAAGCCACTTTGTGGGACGCTGTCCACGCCGTCCTGGCCCGGGATGCCCGCAGCCGCGCCACCGAAACCCGGCAACGGGAACGGACCGACGCGCTCCTGCGCGGTCTGCTCTACGACGCCGAGGGCGAAAAGATGTACCCGACCTACGTGCGGAAAAACGGCCGCCAATACCGCTATTACTTCTCCAAGGCCGAAGCGCGTTTCGGCGCCGGACACAAGACCAGCGTTCGGCTGCCGGCCGAAGAAATCGAAGCGGCCACCCTCGCCCAGATCCGGACCGTCCTGGCCAGTCCCGAAGCCATTGCGGCCATATGGCAGGCGGTGCAGGCGCAAACGGCCGACCTCGACGAAGCCCAGGTCGTGGTTGCCCTGGGACAGCTCGGTGCTGTCTGGGAGCAACTGTTCCCGGCCGAGCGGCACCGCATCGTTCAGCTCATGATCGAGCGGGTCGAACTCGCCGACGGCGGTCTCAGGATCCGATGGCGGGCTTTGGGTTGGAAAGAACTGCTCAGCGAATTCGCGCCCAGGACGATAGGGGCCGAGTTGGTAGAGATGGAGACGGCAGCATGAAAACCGACGCCTGGGAATCCTTCGTGCCGCTGACCTTCCGACGACGTGGAGTGCAACGGCTGGTAGCGACGGCCGCCCCGGCGCATGATCTCCCGTTCCTGGTCGGCCTGGGCCGGGCGTTGTACTGGCAGCATCTCCTCGACACCGGTGTCGTCCACAGCGGGTCCGACATCGCCCGCCAGGAAGACTTGCACCCCTCCACGGTGAACGAACTGCTGCGCCTCACCCTGTTGGCGCCCGACCTCATCGAACGGCTGATGGCCGGACGACAACCCCGGCCCCTGACCTTGATGTGGTTCCAGCGGCATCCACTGCCGGTCGATTGGGCAGAGCAGCGGGATCTCATGGTGAGTTTCGAGTAGAGGCGACGATGGCGAAGAAAGACCGCGGGATCATCATTGGCAAACCCCGCACCGTATCCCTTCCCCAGCCGGCAGGCGGGGTTCAGTTGGAAACCTTTCTGCCCTGGACGCTGGTGAAGCGAGGGCTGAAACGGGAGATCCTGACGCCCTTGGGAACTCCGGCGGCGTTTCAGGAAGAAGCCAAGCGGGAAGTGGAAAAGCGTAGAGGCGAGCAGGACACGCCGCTCATCCGAGCACTCGGCCTCGCGCATTACTGGCAGCGGTTATTGGATGAGGGGAAGTTCGAATCGTTGTCAGAACTCGCGGCGGCGGAGGGCATCGATATAGCGCAGGTCAGCCGGATTGCGCGGCTGGTGCGCTTGGCGCCGGGAATCGTGGAGGCTTGCGTAGCCGAGATGGCTCCGGTTCTGACGCTGGAAGACTTGAATCGGCGGGCGAAATCTGTCCACTGGGATGTGCGGCAGCGTGTTTAGATGGCTTGACAAGGAGCGACAGTTACGGCGGCGAGCGGGTTGTCCTGGCTGATGTAGTCGATGATGTCGGCGCGGTCTTGCTCTGCAGCAGCGGCCCAGAAGACCCTCATTCGCCAGCACGCCCTGCCTTGGCCAGCAACTGCGCACGTCGTGCAGCGAACCGGGCCTCCACATCGTCAGCGCTGGCGCACTCTCCTGCACGGATCTGTTCCCGAGCATCGGCAACCTTACCGCGCAGAAACTCGTCGTACTCCCGCGCCTCGCGCTGGCGTTGCACGAACTCGCGCATCAATTCACGTAGGATCTGTGAGGCGGGTCGATGGCTGGCCTTTGCCTCGGCCATGAACTCGGCACGTAGCTCTGGCTCCAGCTTCATGGTGAAAATAGCTTCTTTGGACATAGCGGAACCTCCGGCACTTGACGTAGTAATGAAGAATATACGTTGTAAGTATGTCTGTTTGTCTCGGAAGTGACCCATCACCACACATCACTCCCTGCCGATGGATTATTTCGCCCGCCACTTGGCTAACAGCCGGGCCTGCAGCGCTTTGCATTCCGGCTTCAATGGGCTACGGCGGGTGGCGATGCGTTCCGCCATCTCACGTTGGCGGCGCGGATCGAACCAGTGTTTTCCATCCTTGGCCATATCCCAAGTGCTCGACACGGCTTGGCGATGCACCGGCAACGGATCGCCGTCTGGACCGAGGGATGCCAGTTGATCGCGTTCGCGCGAGCGCCAGCGCTTGTGCCACAGGCGTTTGTCATCGGCTTCCGAGCGGGCGGTGGTGTGGCCGAAAATCGGTGTCTTGCGGCGGCTGCGACTCATGGCGCATCGTCCCAGCCGTACCAGCCATCCATGAAATCACCGGCTTCTGCGCCGGCCACACGGGGGTGGCGCCGCAGCCAATCGAGCACGGCCTGCCGGTCCTCTTCGGTGGGCGAACCACGTCCCCACGCGGACACGATGCCATCTGTTTCCATCAAGGGAAGTTGGCCGCCCAGCCCACCAACGGCGAGGTGGCGCGACTCGATCAGCGCGATGAACCCATCCAGAAAATCATCGTGGGCGGCATCATCCATGGGGTTGTGGAATCGCATTCGGACCTCAAACACCCGTTCCTGGAACTCGCCCACGCGCAGCTTTTTGCGTTGCCGGCGATTCATGCGCAGAAGTTTTCCGGCAGAAGGCAAGCGGTTCAACATTCGGGTGTCCTCCGGGCTTCCGGCTGCAGTACGGTGTCCAGCAGCAACCGGTCCAAAATCGAAAAGTCAGTGTCGCGCGGCAAGGGTGGCAACACCGATTCGAGCCGGGTCAGTTCGTCATCGATGAAAGCATTGATGATCGGCAGTGGCTGGCCGTATTCCGACTCCAGCGCCGCGCGCTTGATGGCCAGCAACTGGGCGATGGCCTCGCGCAAGGCTGGATCGGTCACGATGGCATCGACCAGATCCTGAAACCGCATCGGCGCCGCACCGCGTCCTTGCTCGATCCACAGCGTGGCCAGCAGTGGGCGCAGCACGTACAGATATTTCTTCAGGCGCACAGTGTCGCCGCGCAGGTACTCGCGGTAGTTCTTACGCGCCATGTGCACGTAATGGTGGAAAGAGCGTTCGGCCTGATGGGTCTGGCGGGCCGCCTCCCGCATCGCGTGCAGAAAGTCCGTTTCAGCCCGGTACACCACCGGCGAGTCCAGCCACTCGATCAGCGTGGCGTTCCCCTTTTTCAACAGGCCCAACGCCTTGCGCAGTTCCCAGCCGTTGATGTCCAGCTCGTCAGAAATCGGCACCCCGATCACATCGCGCTGCGCACTGACCTGCAAGTACCAGGGCAGTGAATGAACGTAGATGAAGCGGACATCGTAATCGCTGTCGGGCGAGGCAAAACCCCATCCCCGGCTGCCGGACTCGCAGGCATAGAGTACGCGCACGCCGTGTTCGGTTTCGATGGCCGATAGACGGGCCTGGATGTCGGCACGGAGGGCTGGGGCTATGGGATGCGAATCGACCATATCTATTAATCCGGCCCGAATTGAGCGTACAAGCCAACGCACGCCGGCTGCGGCTTACGGTAGGTTCGGCGTACAAATAAACGGGGCCGGAGTAATAGCAGCGCGATCAGGCGAGCGTTTTCGGCCTGAAGGGCCGCAACGGAAAACGTGTCAGTCATTGACACTGTACTCGGCCAGTTACTCACTTCCCCACTCAGAATACAAAAGTCGCTCCAGCTCAAGCATCGTTACGGGGAACTGCGTTAGTAGTTCCCCCAACCTGTTCTGATCAACTAACATTACACCGTTCAGCTCAGCTTGTTCGAGCGCTTGGGCACTGAAGAATTGATTTGTCATTCCAACTTTCTTGAATTGTACGTTGGGGTGCTTGCGCTGGTAAAAAGCTTCGCCGCCAACAAGATCCTTGATGGCCTCCCAGCCGAATTTTGCCCCCTCATTGCTTGAAGTCTTGGTTTGAATCAGCACGCCATGACCATCTGAGATGGCCACGACATCTACACCCTGGTCATTCGTACCAGGAGTGCAATAGCAAACGTCGAAGCCCTGCTTGCTCCAGAGTGCAGCCGCCAATCCTTCGAAGTGACGCCACTCCATTCGCAGGACAAGGTCCAGATCGATACGCTCCTGAAGCTCAGCAGCGTCACCGCCAGGAACTACGTCGACAATGTCGAAATCACCGGGAGCAAGGTCGCCGGAGCCGTTGAGCATGTCGCTCGCCAACCTCCGCTTCTTGGTCAGCAACTGGTCGAGTTTGACGTCGAAAGTGGAGAAGTCGTCGGCGGTCACGACTGGGTAGTAGACGAAGACGTCCTTCTCCTGCCCGATGCGATACGCACGGTCCGTCGCCTGGTCCTCTTTGGCAGGATTCCAGGTCCGTGTGTAGTGGATGACGTGGTTGGCAGCCTGAATGTTCACGCCGAAGCCGACAGCCACCGGTGAGAGGATGATGACCCCGAAACCAGGCTTCTCCTGGAAAGCCTTGATACGCTTCTGACGGCTCGCGGCGTGGCTTGTTGCAGCGCTGGTTTCGCCGTTGATGATGTCCGCGCGTACCTTGAAGGTCTGCTCAATGTAGTGCTGCAGCAGCCGCTGGATGTTTCGGAATTCGCAGAAGATGATGGCCTTCTCATCCTTGGTTCGAATGCGTTCGAGCTGACCAAGCAGCCAGTCCAACTTCGGCGCCTTGGCTCGGTAGTCCGACAGTGGCTCGGGCTTGGACGCCGCTAACCCATGTCGCCGAGGGTCTGTGCATACGAGCCTGAGGTACTGCAGCAGCCCCAGATGGTTCTTGAAGGGAACTGAGGCAGACGGGTCGTTGCGCTTCTTGAAGTCCTCAATCGCCTTGGCGTACAGGTTGCGTTGTGTCGTCGACAAACGAAGTCGGCGGCAGTCGTCGACGATGACCTTCTGCGGCAAGTCTTTGGCGACCTCGGCCTTCGTGCGCCGCAGAATCTGAGGGGAGATGCGGGTGCGAAGTTCCTCGACCCGAGCGCGTTCTTCATCGTCCCGCGCCTCAATCGGCTTTCGATACCGTTGGCCGAAGTCGTTGAGGGCACCCAGCAGACCTGGCTGGACGAAGTCGAACAGACACCAAAGGTCAGCGAGAGTGTTCTCGACCGGCGTTCCTGTGCACGCCACCTTGAAGCCGACGTTCTGCTTTTTCGCAGCCCGGGTAACCATCGCTGCTGGGTTCTTGATGCGCTGGGCCTCGTCGCAAACCATCACAGACCAGCGCTCAGCAGCAAAGGAGAACTCGAGGTCGCGCAACGTCTCGTAGGTGGTCAAAACTACCTTTGCCCCACCGACCCAGCCAGGCTTCAGGAAGCGCACCAAGCCATCCTCAGTGCGCAGGCGCTCATCAATGGCTTCTCGCGGCACCCGCAGTGGCGCGAGGGACTCGCCGTAGGCCGTGAGGATGGGCAACGTACCCGGCCGTATGAACTTGCCTGCTTCGTCCTTCCAGTTCTCCAGCAGGGATACAGGGGCGACCACTAGCATCGGCGCGACGCCGCGGTCGTTCTCGGCAAGCCAGCCCATGAACGTGAGCAGCTGGTAAGTCTTGCCAAGGCCCATGTCGTCGGCAAGCACTGCGCCGCGTACATGGTACTCCGCCCGGGAGCGGTGCAAATGCTGCAGCCACGCCAAGCCCTGCTGCTGATGAGGCAGTAGGTTGAAGTTCGGGTTCAAGCAGCGAGGAAGGTCTGGCTCGGCGGGAAGCGCCAGCAGCGCTTCTCGCCGCTGTTCTTCATAGTCGACCGCCTGGATGTTAGCTCGAAGGATGAGCGTCTTTCTTGCGCCGAGCTTCTCCTTGCGCTCGACAACCTTCCGTTCCGGGTCGAAATTCTTACGCTTAACCTCGTCCAGAACCTCATCGAAGATTCCAGCGATGTCTTTTGCGTCCTCAATGGGCATCGGCTTGGGCAGCCAAGGAACCTCGACGGCGTCCTTTCCGGCTGCCTCTGCCTTGCCCACCGCTTCCCGTAGCTTGTCCAATGCGTCCTTCGTTGCAGGGACAGCCACGAGCTCGGTGTCGCCCTCGGGTGTATACGCAATCAGAGGTAAGACGTTCTCCGGGAACCAGCCTTCATCATCCTTTTTCTTGGTGATGTACGGCGAGTAGTACGGTTTCTCGACGTCGATACCCTCGATACGGGTGGAGTACGCGCTGAGGTCATGTACTTGGGCGTAGGAGACCATCGCGGCGGGCTTGCGCCGCTGCTCCAAGACCCCTCGCAGTTCAGCCAGGTGCGCCGGTGTCTCGCCTTGCAGCTCCAGGTCGTAGCCGTTCCAGCCCAGCAGTTGGAAGCCCTTGGCGAGAGAGCCTTCCAACCGTGTGACGAACTTCCCAAGGTCCTCGTCCGTCAGCCACTCGGTTTCGGACGTTGCCGGGCCTGTCGCGCTCGCCGACTCAATTAGGAGGCCAACGCGCAACGGGTAGCCAGTGCCGTCGCGCTCTATCATCGGAGCGAAGCGCTCGTACTGCAGGCCAGCGCTTTCGCGGGCAGACTCAAACTGTCCTTCGTCGATGACTTCCTGGGCGTCCGGGCCCAGGGCTGCGTACGGGTTCAGGATGAAGGCTTGAGCCCGCGAGCCTGCAACCCGGCGCAGGGGAAGTCGCTTCACCTCCTGGAGGACAGTCTTGACCTGCGGCGTGATGAGGACTTGGACGATGCCCTCGGGCGTGACGATGTCGTATCTGTCCAGGACTTCCCGAGATCTGTCGAAGCGCTCCAGCCAATCTGGAGGTGCACCGGCGAACGTCGGCTCAATCTCAATGACGTTATCGTCGGCTATCTGCGCAGACTTGCGCAGCGCGATGTCGAGCCGCTCCGGGGTGAGCACCACCGAGCGATGAAGGAAGTCGTCGAGTCGTGCGCCAGCCTTCAGTGCCAGAGTCCGGATTCGACCCCAGGCCTGGCGATGCAGCCGCTCATCGCGTTGCTCTTGTCTGCGCCGTGCGAAGTCGCGGACCTCGGAGAAGAGCTCCCATTGCTCCGGGCGCATGAGCTCCATCCGCTCATCGCGAAGCAACATCGCTCCGATGACATCTGGCTGGTTTCTGAACTTGTCAGAGCGCCAAGCGGCCACGGCGATGGAAAAGTCATGGTCAATCAGGGAGTTTCGGCTTTGTAGTGTAACTTCACTGTCTGTGAACGGTGGCAATTCCAATACTGCGGGTAGCTCATCGTATCCAGGGCTGCGCATTGCCTCGTAGACTGCGGGCCAAGGGATCAGCACCTCGTCTTCTGCCAATTGGTCTGCCAGTCCATCATCGACGAGCTGAGCAAGGTAGCCAGAAAGAAGTTCGCTGTGCAGATGGGCCCCGCTGCCCGTTCGACCGACGTGAACGCCTTGATCCGAGAGTCGGCGGTGCCAGGAGATGTCGGCGGTCGCCTGCGCTTTCTTGAAAAGTCTGAACACCATTCGAGTCGTCCTATCGCCCTGTCGAGTTACCGCCACCAGCCCTTACCAGCCTTGTATCGGAACCCCCAGCCCAGCAATGCCTTGTTCACTTGAAGGTCGGAGTCATCCGTCCTCACCCATAGATTGCCATTCAGCTTTCTGAGGTCTTCGACCTTCAGGCCATGCTCCCTCGCGTAGACATCAAGTTCGACCTGACTGAAATTTTCTTGGGGCCTCGCACGTCGATCGCTATTTCCAACGCCCAGTTCGTGACCTACATGGCGCGGGGGTGACACGGCAGCTGGCTGGGCAGGGATAGAAGCGGGCGTGGCAACACGTTGCGCAACGTTTTTGCGAATCGTGTTCGGGTGAATGTCAAAGTGCTTCTTCAACGTGCCTTCGAACATATCCTCCCAGCGGTTCCAGCCGTGAATTCCGTCCTGGTGCTTCATCCAAAGAATTCTGTTGCTGTGCTTCAACGAGTTCGGAGCATCCACGGCCGTTCCCACTGGATGGGTTGCATTAAACGGGAGCTTCTGGCGCACGTCGTAGCCGTAGAAAGCACCTCCGTCGCCGAACTCTACGGCGACCAAGTCGCCGAGGGTCATGATGAACGCGTTGTTCGCGCTGCCCGATGCCTTGAGCTCGGTGTACAGGCCCTTCATCTTTTCGCGCAGCGCTTCGAAGTCCCTGTCCCGCGAATATAGGGCCCTGGCACCCAGAGCAAACTGAATGTTGTCCATCGACTTCACGTAGCGCAGCCAGAAGTTGGCCCGTCTGCGGTCGCCGACACCGTCCTCCGCGAGCTTGGTGAAGAACGCTTCGATGAATTCGCGCTTGAGCCACTCCGACACCATTTCACGCGCGGCTGGTACAACCCCGCCCCAGCGCATTTCGTTCGAAGGCAGCCATGGGTTACCCCACCATTCGACCGACGCGTTGCGAAGCGGCTCATTGATGCCTGGCTGGCTCGCCGACGCGTACTTGTCGAGCATCAGGATGAGACCCCGGTCGCGGAGGACATGGTTGCTTGCCAGGATTTCAAGCAGTCGCGGGATGAGGTCTTTGAAGCGCTCCTGGCTGAGTGTGGTGGCTTGGCGGATTTGGGCGAGTACGAGCTCGCGCAAGAACCAGGATGACTTGACCACGCCGAGTTGTTCGCACAGGAGGTCAATCTTGATCGTGTCTCCTGAGAGCATGTCCGCTGCGTATGGCGCGCACGGGTCATCGCCGAATAATTGGCGATTGCCCACGGCCGTGTTGACCCAATCAGGGTTTAGCTTCTCATCAACGATATTGCGCGTGCGCTCATTGAGGTAGTCCCTCAGGTCGCCCCAATTTTTCTTCGCAACAGTTGGAGCCTGGTCAATCTTGGCGTCGTACGTGAAGTAGCTTCGGACTAGGCCCTGATAGCACCGCCTGTACCAGCGTGGCTCCCCCAACCACTGGTCCACGCCAGCTTTGGCGTCCAAGACCGCCATGAACCGTTGTCGGTCTTCCATGATGCAGGGGCCAGAAGGGCTGCTTGGTACACACATGCCGAACGAGACCAACCTGGCATCCTTGAGTGTCTCGAGCCGTTGCGTCTCCCAGAATGTCCGGACCGCGGCCTGCTGCAGATCCTGAGGCACGGTGTTCCCTGTGCCAGCCTTGTTGTGGCGCTGGAGGGAAGCGATGACCGGATCGAGGCCATCATCGGTCACCTTGAACGATCGCTCGGTCAGGCTGCCCCGTAGGAGTCCAGAGAGGCGGTCAAGCGCTGTCATCGCAGCGCACAGTCGCCAAAGTTGCCCGCAACGGCCGGCGGAGTAGCGCGTGTTTCATCGACACCAAGGAATTCCAATCGCATCTCAACGCGGCGGCTCTCCTCGGCCGTATCCTTTGAATCATTGAATGAGTAACCGCCTACGAAGAACAGTCCACGAACTTGTTCTTTCTGGTCGTCATTGAGCAAGCTTGGGCCGCTGGTAGCGAACATTGCGCAAAGCACCTTCTGGCTGCGAAGGAGGCTCAGATTCAGGTTGGCGAGATAGGTTCCCGTCTTGTCGGTGTAGCCCTCGACGACGATGCGCTTGAGGACGCTTTTGCCTAGGTCGTCATTGGCAAGGTTTAGGATTTCCGGGACGAACTTTCGCAGGACCTCTTCCTGCTGGCTATTCAGGCGCCAGTCTCCGAAAGCGAATTGCGCGCGCTGGCCGAAATCGATAACCTGGCGAAGCTTGTCGACCTTGATGTCCTCATGACGCCTCGCTGCCTCTTCGAAACGCTTCAAGATTTCTTCAATGTTCTTGCGATGTTGCTCTTGCTTGCGCTCATGTTCAGTCACGTTCTTGGTGACCGCCAGCAGCGCAACGCCCATGACGACAAGGAACAGCACCATCAGAGCCGTCATAAGGTCGGCGAATGAAATCCAGAAGGGCTTCTCCGCCTCGTCGCGGTTTCCCCTTCGCCGAATAGCATGAATGCCGAGCATCACTTAGCGCCTCGGGGCAAGGCTGCCGAGCGAGACCTCAAGCTCTTGGACAGCAGTAGAAAGGAGGCCGACGGCACTGCTCAGCTTGGAATGGAAATCATAGTTAACCTTTGCCAAGGTCGAGACCACAGACTCGCGGAATGCTTCGCTGGAATCAGCCAGAACCTGACTTACGCCGTCCAAGTACTCGTCAGCGGTCTTCTGCGCTTGGCTTAACTTATTCGTCGATGCCTCGATTCGCTGCAGCACGTCGCCGGTGAGGCTGGCTTCTTTCCTCGCCAATTCGACAGTCGAACGTACCTCTGCGAGCAGCGCACTAACCGAGTCCCGCTGTGCCTTGTAGTCTCGAAGGGCGTCCTGCAACGCGCCAGAGCTTGTCGTGAGTGAGCCAGACAATTCGGCCAGTTTGCCGCTGACCGTCGCTGTTTGCCCCATGACTGCCGCGACCCGGTCGCCGGCTGCGGCAAAATTCGTCGCTGCCGTATCCAGGCGGCTCGCACCCGCACTCATCTTGTCCACGGTCGAGGATGTGGCAGTCGTGAGCGTGGAGATGCTTTGTGCCATCGTTTGCGAGGCGGTAGAAATCTCCTTGACTGCGGCTTCGACGCTGCCGGTCATCGTAGAAACGACTGTGGAAGCCCGTTCGGTCATCGACTGTTCGCGTGTCCGGTTTTCTTCAAAAACCTTGGCCTGCGACTCGCTGAGCTTGCCCAGAATGGCCGTCATTTGCTGACCGATAGAATCTAGCGTGGCCTGGAGTTTCTGTTGCGTCTCGGCTTGGGAGGACTGAACCAACTGTCGAATCTGGTCAACGAACTCCTGCGTCTGGGTGTTTATACTGGTTTGACGTTCCTCCATCGCCTTGATGGAAACTGCCATCTGAGCGGCCATATCGTCAGTTGTCCTGCGCCCGCTCTCTTCGAGCTTGTCAACCAGGGCGTTGAGCGAGGCGACAGCGTCCTGCATCCCTTGGGCGGTCCGCTGATTCAGCTCGTTGATACCGTGGATTTGCCCGCCAAACAGATCGTTCAGGCGCTGGCTGAAACTGACCATAACGTCGTTGAGCATATTGACGGCGGTAGCGCTCTGCTCGCCGGACGCAGTTTCAACGGAATTGGCAATCTTGTCCAAGGGGGCTTTGAGGCTGCGCTCGATGCTGCCAGCGATGACGTCGCCCAGAAGCTGGTTGTTTTCGCGGGTTGACGCTAGCTGTGCGTCCGTGAGCTCTCTCAAGATGTCGCTCAGTTCCTTGACCAGTGCATCCTTGAGAATCTTGGTTTGACTGGCGGATGCTTCTGACGCGTTAACCAAACGGAACAGGTATTCCTCGCCGGCACCAGACTCGAAGCGTGCGTCGATGCCATGAGCGATGGCTTCCGTCTTCCGGTAAAGCGCGGCCAAGAGCAATTTTTCGACGAAGGTAACCAGCATAGCGGCTGTAATTGCAGCAGCCGAAATGAGGAACGCCTCGCCGACCGTGTGCATCAGGGATTCGAGACTGGCACGAACTGTTGCCGCGTTTTCGCTCACCTGAAAGCGACGCAACCCTTCAATCAGTCCGGTGAAGGTTCCGATGATGCCCAAGCCGGTAAAAATGCCAGGCAAATGCTTGAAAAATTCGGTGCGCAGACGGCTGTCGACAACAAACTGTTCATTGAAAAACGTTTCGGCAGCGACTGTGGAACGAACTGCGACAACCTGCATTTGACCGTCTCGCTCCTCCCTCTGCTCATGTAGCGTGTCCTGAAATTCGGCCCAGAGATGGGCAAGTTGCCCGTCGCCAGCAAAGAGTTTCTTGAAATCACTGGGATTCGTCTTGGCCTCGAACGACTCGATCTCAAGAAGGATCTTCCGCAGCCTGAACCAGTGAATCGCGGCAGGCAGGAAGAAAAAAATACAAAACGCTACAACCAATAAACCGAGAAACCCGCCAGTCACCAAGAGGTGGGCGGCAATTCCGGAAAGCTCAAGCATGTCTTTGTCACTCCCTGTTCTTGTGAATGCGCTCTCTCCGGCTCATCTTCGGCGCCACCCGCGCGCAGTTATCGACCTCGGACACCTGGAATTTCCACAATCGCCCGACGCGACGTGCAGCCAGACCCTTGCAGGCAATCCAGCGGTAGATCGAGTCGCGTGTGACACCTAAATGTTCGGCAACCTAGTCCACAGACACCCACAGTTCAGCGGTCATGGCGGTGCTCCTGCGGCAGAGTTTCGGGGCGCAGAAAGTCAGTTTCAATCGCAATCGCAAAGGACGTAATGTATCAACTTGGCGGGTGGTGGGCGAACGTTCGACGCATGGACCGCTATCCAAGCCAAGCTGACTCGATGGCAGCATCTGGCTGACGACCACTTCGGTCGCGATCCACTAGCCTTTCAGTGAGGCAAGGTTGGTGACCTCGCACGGGTAGGCCCAGACCATTTGGACTGTTGATTCATCCCGCACATTTTCATGCCAGTACCCATTTTCAATGCCCACCACCGACCAATTTACTGTTGCAACCCGACTGGCTGGAACCCCTAATTTTCCTGGGGACGGCCTCTTGAGCAGTCAAGAGCTCGGCAGAGAACAGAGAGAGAAAATCAGCCAATTTGGGCCGAAAATCGACTTTTTCGGGGATGGCTGGTCAAGAGGCCAAACGCGAACTCCGCGCCAGCCGTGGCCTGTAGAGCGGGCACAAAAAAGCCAGAGAATATTCTCTGGCTTGGTGTCTGGTGGAGGCGGCGGGAATTGAACCCGCGTCCGCAAATCCTCTGCCATCGGCTCTACATGCGTATCCTCTCTATTGATTTAACCGGACGCTACCCGAGAGGCAGGGAAGACGGACGGCGATTCCGTTAGGTTTTAGCGCTTCGGCTCCGGACAGGCTTCAGCGCGAGCTTACAATTGGGTTACCCCCAACCAGCCGCTTGTAAGCGAGCTGCTGATCAGAGGCCGGCCGGCTTAAGCGGCCAGTGCGTAAACGTCGTCGTTGGCGTTTATTTGGTTTGCAGATTGATTTACGAGGTTATCTGCACCTCGGCATGCACCTCAGGTTTCGCGATCCACGTCGAAGCCATGTCGCCCCCGAGTTGTATGATCAGACCGCGTGTTTCAGAGAAAGTTTCCCTGACGGCCGACCGAACGGGAATCATACCAGAAATGCCGGCAGCCTTGGGAGGGCGCTGCGGCGCCCTCCACTCGCGGCTTCAGATTTCGTGAAGCATCTGCTGCGTGTCGCGGACGATGCGCTGCTTTTCCTTTTCGCTCGCCTCGGCCAAGTTGTTGAAGACGTTCCTGGCCTTGGGATCGTCCATTTCGGCGGCGGCCTCCTTGTATAAGGTCACGAGCGCGTCGTCGAAAGCACAGGCGATCTGCACCACTTCGTCGACACTCATGCCAGGGCGGGTCGCCGCGCTTGCGAGTAGCCCTTCTACGCGGTCGCTGGGGGCGAACTGCAGCCAGGTATTGAGGATCGCGCTACGAGCATTTTCCTCGAATCGCTCCAGCATTTCCTTCTGTTCGTCTTCGTGCCGGCTCAGGTAGTCGAGTGCCATTTTCAGGCGGATTTCTGTGTGATCCGCCTGTTTTTTCAGGGTTTCGTAATAGTCCCGTATCTGATCGTGGAGTGCCTTGCCATGATCCAGAACATCCCTGACCTGTTCGAAATTTCTCATGATGCCGTCCTCCGTGCTGTAGGTTGCCTTAAGCTTTTCTGCTTTGGTCTAACCCATATCGGGGTGAGTGCCGCGGGGCCGTAGCGATGAAATCCGGCTCCTTAAGCGGCCATATAGCGCTTCGGCGGTGGGGAGTCAATGGTCTGGCTCGGGTGGAAGCGCGATCGGTGAGCAGGATGTAGCGTTATGGTATTCTCTGCAAGTTTTACCGAGATCTTTTTGTCCGTTGCACCGCATGAACGCTCATAAACTGACCCACCTGAAGCACCTGGAATCCGAGAGCATCCACATACTGCGCGAAGTGGTGAGCGAATTCGAGCGGCCGGTGATGCTGTATTCGATTGGGAAGGACTCGGCGGTGATGCTGCATTTGGCGATGAAGGCGTTCCATCCGGGCAAGCCGCCGTTTCCCCTGATGCACGTGGACACCACCTGGAAGTTCCGCGACATGATCGCCTTCCGCGACCGGCGGGCGCAGGAACTGGGGCTGGACCTCATCATCCACGTCAACGAAGACGGGGTGCGCCAGGGCATCAATCCCTTCGTCCACGGCAGCAAGAAGCACACCGACATCATGAAGACCGAAGGGCTCAAGCAGGCCCTGGACAAGTACCGCTTCGACGCCGCCTTCGGCGGGGCCCGCCGGGACGAGGAGAAATCCCGCGCCAAGGAACGGGTGTACTCGTTCCGCGACAAGCACCACCGCTGGGACCCCAAGAACCAGCGTCCCGAACTGTGGAATTTGTACAACGGCAAGATCAACAAGGGCGAGAGCATCCGCGTGTTCCCCCTGTCCAACTGGACCGAGCTCGACGTCTGGCAGTACATCTATCTCGAGAATATCCCCATCGTCCCGCTCTACTACGCCGCCGAGCGGCCGGTGGTCGAAAGGGACGGCATGCTCATCATGGTCGACGACGAGCGCATGCCGCTCGAGCCGGGCGAGGTGCCGATGCTGAAGAAGGTGCGGTTCCGCACCCTGGGCTGCTATCCCCTCACCGGCGCCGTCGAATCCGACGCCGCCACCCTGCCCGAGATCATCCAGGAAATGCTGCTGACCAAGACCTCCGAACGCCAGGGCCGGCTCATCGACCACGACCAGGCCGGCTCCATGGAAGAAAAGAAGAAGGAAGGGTATTTCTAAGCCATGTCACACCAATCCGACCTCATCGGCACCGACATCCACGCCTACCTGGCCCAGCACGAGAAGAAGGAACTGCTGCGGCTGCTGACCTGCGGCAGCGTCGACGACGGCAAGAGCACCCTGATCGGGCGGCTGCTGCATGACTCCAAGATGATCTACGAGGACCAGCTCAGCGCGGTCCGGCGCGACAGCCTCAAATCCGGCACCACCGGCGGCGAGCTGGATCTCGCCCTGCTGGTCGACGGCCTCCAGGCCGAGCGCGAGCAGGGCATCACCATCGACGTCGCCTACCGCTACTTCTCCACGGCCCAGCGCAAGTTCATCATCGCCGACACCCCCGGCCACGAGCAGTACACCCGCAACATGGCCACCGGCGCCTCCACCTGCGACTTGGCCATCATCCTGATCGACGCCCGCCACGGGGTGCAGGTGCAGACCCGGCGCCACAGCTACATCGTCTCGCTCCTGGGGATCAAGCACGTCCTGGTCGCCATCAACAAGATGGACCTGATGGACCACAGCGAAGCCGTATTCGACCGCATCCGCGCCGACTATCTCGCCTTCGCCGACAAGCTCGAGCTGCACGACGTGCGCTTCATCCCGATCTCCGCCTTGAACGGCGACAACGTGGTGCACAAGAGCGCGGCCATGCCCTGGTACGGCGGGCCGTCCCTGATCGCGCTGCTCAACACCCTCGAGATCGCCCAGGACCGGAACTTCGACGACCCGCGATTCCCGGTGCAGTACGTCAACCGGCCTCACCTCGACTTCCGCGGCTACAGCGGCACCGTCGCCGCCGGGGTGTTCAAACCGGGCGACCCGGTCCTGGTGCTGCCGGCCAGGACGACCAGCCGGATCCAGTCCATCGTCACCTACGACGGCGAACTGGAGGCAGCCTTCCCGCCCCAGGCCGTCACCCTCACCCTGGAGGACGAGATCGACGTCAGCCGCGGCGACCTCCTGGTGCACCCCGACCGCCTGCCGCACCTCGACAGCCGCTTCGAGGCGCATCTGGTGTGGATGACCGAAGCCCCGCTGATTCCGGGGAAGCAATACCTCCTCAAGCACGCCACCCGGACCCTCACCGGCTCGGTGGCCGCCATCCGCCACCGGATCGACGTCAACACCTTGGAACAGCACCCGGCCGGCCAGCTCAATCTCAACGAGATCGGTTTGTGCGAGCTGGCATTGAGCGCTCCGCTGGCATTTGACGCCTATGCCCGCTGCAAGGATACCGGCGCCTTCATCGTCATCGACCGCCTGACCAACGTCACCGTCGGCGCCGGCATGATTTCAGGTCCGGTCCAGGGCGAAACCGGCTTCCGCAAGGTCACCGCCGAGGAGCGCGCCGCCCGCTTCGGCCAGAAGGCCCTCACCGTCTGGCTCACCGGACCCCAGCGTCATGAGATGGCTTATCGGCTCGAGCGGGCGCTGTTCGATATCGGCCATCCGGCGACGGTGCTCGAGGATGAGGCCTTCGGTGCCGAGCTGATCCGGGCGGCGCAACTCGTCAACCACGCAGGGCTGATCTGTTTGTGCCCACTGGCGCATGGCGAGCTCGGTTCGGGCGAGGGGCGGGTGGTGCTGTCCGTGGACGGACGGGACGTGGCCGAGCTCATCGAGGCGCTGCGCCAGCAGGGGATTCTGTCCTAGGCGCGGTATCGTGCCAGTAGCGGCGATGGCTCAGGCGATAGGGAATGAGTTCGGGTCCCGTACCATCGGCACCGGGCGGGACGGTCAATGCGCCGCCGCTGGCGGTGTCGAATACCCGGATGCCGAGGCGCCGGTAGCGTTCCATCACCTGAGGACTCGGAAATCCCCAGCGGTTGCGATAGCCGGCCGAAACCAGAACGGTGGACGGCCGCACTTCGCTCAAGAATTCCGGGGTGGACGAGGTCTTGCTGCCGTGATGCGGCGCGACCAGTACCGTGCTGGCCAGTGCCGCGGCATAGCGCGTTACCAGGCCGGACTCGGCGCCGCGTTCGATGTCGCCGGTCAGCAGGGCGCCGCCCTGAGTGGCGCTGATCTTCAGCACGCAGGACGTGTCGTTGTCATCGTCGGCCGTGCCTTCCCCCTCGGCTCCCTCCGGGGTGGGCGGCCACAGCATCTCGAACCGCGCTCCGTCCCATTCCCAGCTTTGCCCGGCCCGGCAGCTTTTCGCGGCGGGATGTGAAAGTTTGTCCGGCACGCTGCTCAGTGCCGCGGCGACCGGGAAGCGCTGCAGCAGGGTGGCGGCTCCTCCGATGTGGTCGTTGTCGCCATGACTGACCACGAGGGTATCGATGGCCGAGATGCCGCGGCTGCGAAGATAAGGCTCCAGCACCGCCGTGCCCATGTCGAAGCTGTCGCTCAGGCGTGCGCCGGTGTCGAACACCAGCGTATGGGCATGGGTTTCCACTACGCTGGCCAGCGCCTGGCCGACGTCCAGCACGGTGAGCCGGTAGCTGCCTTCGGGCGGCGGGCCGGGGGCATAGGTCGCAGCCGGCAGCAGCAGGAACAGGCCCAGCCAGCGTCCCGGAATGCCGCGCGGAATCATCAGCACCGCTGCGCCAAAGGCCGCGAGCAGCGCCATCGGTAACGGTGGGGCGGCATGCTGCCATTGTGCCCAGGGGAGGGCGGAGAGCCATTCGAGCGCTTTCCAGGTCCAGGCGACAAGCGTTTCCGTGAATCCCATCAAGACGATCCCTGCCGCGGGCCAGACCAAGAGCACCAGGGCGCCGAACAGCGCCAGAGGCGTGATCGCCAAGCCCAGCACCGGGACGGCGAACAGATTCGCCAGGGGCGATATCAGTGAGATCTGGCCGAAGAAGAACAGCAGCACCGGCGCGAGGCCGAGGCTGGTGGCCCAGTTGGTCCAGGCCAGCCCCCGCACGAATCCGGCGCGATGCAGCCGGCCGGTCAGCAGATAGAGAATGAACCCGACCGCCAGGAAGGACAGCCAGAATCCCGGCGAGGTCACGGCGAGCGGATCGAGCAGGACGACGGCTGCGAGCGCCCATGTCAGCGTATGGACCGGGCGGAGATGGCGCTGGGCGATGATGCCGCCCATGGCGATCGCGATCATGATCAGCGCCCTCTGCGTAGGTATGGCGAAGCCGGTGAGAGCGGAATAGCCGCTTGCCGCGGCGACCGCTGCCACGGCGGCCACGGCCGGAGGCGGCCAGTGCATCACTTGCAGCAGGGAGGCGGCCCCTGCAGCGATGCCGTAGGCGAGGAGGGCGATGAGGCTGATGTGGGAGCCGGAAATGGCGATCAGATGGGCGGTGCCGGTGCGCCGCAGCACCTCCCACTGGGCAGGGGTGATCGCGTCCTCGGCGCCCATGACCAGCGCCCGGATCACGCCGTCGAACGGGCTGTCGGCCAGGGCCGCGTGGATGCGATCCGACAGCTGCTGGCGCCAGGCGCCGGGCAGCCAGGGGTTCGCCGGCTTCAGCAGCACGTTGCCGGTGGATTCGCGCACGTAGCCGAGGGCGCGGATGTTCCGGGAGAACAGCCAGAGTTCGTAGTCCATCCCTCCGGGGTTGAGCATGCCGTGCGGGCGTTTGAGCCGGACGGTGAGGCGCCAGCGCTCGCCGGCGCGTACGGTCCGGCCGGTGTCGTACCAATTCAGGCGGAGATGTCCGGGGACGCGGGCACCGTCCGGGCTGACGCTCCGGCCGACGTCGAATTCGAAGCGCACGCCCCGTTCATGCGGCTCCGGCAGGCTGGCGATGGCGCCTTCGATGATGATGTCCTGGCCTTCGAGAGCGTGGGGCAGGGCGTCGTGCAGGCGGACGAGGGCGAAGGCCGCGGCCCAGGCAAAGCCCAGTAGCAGCGCACAGGCGAGAAACCGGTGGAAGAAGTACAGGATCAGTGCGGCGACGGTGAGGCCGGCAAGCAGCATTGGCGACGGAAGTTCCGGTAGCGCCTGCACCGCGATACCGCCGCACACGAATGCCAGCAGCGCCGGGATGCCGTTGCGACCCTCCTTGGCGCTCGCTTTCATCTTTGCAAACGGAGCACGTACAATAGCCGCCCCGGCCGACAACCTCATCGCCAAACGCACCATGCCCAAGAAGATTCTCAAGCGTTACATGCCGGACCGGCAACGGATCAGGGAAATCAAGAGCCTCGAGTTCCTGGGGGAAAAACTGCACGCCCCGAATCTTTGGCATCTGAACCGGCGGTCGGTGTCGCGGGCGTTTGCGGTTGGGCTGTGGGCGATGTATACGCCGCCGCTGCCCTGGCAGATGGTCATCGCCGCCATCCTTTCGATCTATTTCGATGCCAACGTACCCCTGGCGGTGGCGCTGGTATGGATCACCAACCCTCTGACCTGGGTGCCGATGTACTATTTCGCCTATCTGGTCGGAACCTGGGTGCTGGGCCTGGATTCGTTCACTTTTACCGAATTTTCCTCATTCTTCAGCATCGAAACGGCCTGGAGCCTGGGAGCGCCACTCCTGGTCGGCTGCTTCACCCTGATGAACCTGGGGGCGGTGCTGGGCTATTTCTCCATCCGCTGGCTATGGCGGCGCTCGGTACGGCAGCACTGGGAATTCCGCAAGCTGCGGTCCAAGCCGCTGAACAGCCATTATCTGGTGAATCTGAGCTATCGGGCGTATCGGAAGCTGTTGCACCTGCATCACGCCGACAAGCTGTAAGTCTCTTTCAGGGCTGGACCAGCCGCCCGTCCTCCATGTGGAGGACCTCATCCATTTTGTGTGCCAGCACCGCATCGTGGGTCACGATCAGGAAACTGACCCCGAATTCCTGGTTGAGTTCGAGCATGAGCTGATAGACCTGCTCCGCGGTCTTGCTGTCCAGGTTGCCGGTGGGCTCGTCCGCCAGCACGCACTTCGGGCGCGTCACCAGCGCCCGGGCGATCGCCGCCCGCTGCCGCTCGCCGCCGGACAACTCACCCGGCTTGTGCTCGAGGCGCTTCCCCAGCCCTACTCGCTGCAATAGCGCCGCGGCGCTTTCCCTCGCTTCGGAGACGGACGTCCCGCCGATCAGGAGCGGCATGGCGACGTTCTCCAGCACCGTGAATTCGCCGAGCAGGTGATGGAACTGGTAGACGAAGCCTAAGGTCTTGTTGCGCAGGCCCGCCAGCCGGCGCTCGTTAAGGGAGGCCAGATCGACGCCGTCCATCAGGACTGTCCCGCTGCTGGGGTTGTCCAGTCCGCCCAGGAGATGCAGCAGGGTACTCTTGCCGGACCCGGAGGCGCCCATGATGGCTATACGCTGCCCTTGCCGGACGCTCAGATCCACCCCGTGCAGAACCTCGACGTCGAGGATGCCCTGGACGAATCGCTTGTGCAGCGCGCGGCATTCAAGGACCGGCTTATTCATAGCGCAGTTCCTCCGCCGGACGCACCCGCGAGGCCTGCCAGGCCGGATAGAGGGTCGCCAGCAGGGACAGCAGGAAGGCCATGCTGGTGATCTGGAAGACATCCGTCCAGTTCAGCTTGGACGGCAGCTCGCTGATGTAATACACGTCGGCGGACAGGAATTTCATGCTGAGCTGGCTCTCGATCCAGTTCACGATCTCGGACACGTTCAAGGCCAGGACCACGCCGCCGATGCCGCCGATCAGGGTGCCTACCGCGCCGATCACGGTGCCGAGCACCATGAAGATGCCCATCACACTGGCCGGTGTCATGCCCTGGGTGCGGAGGATGGCGATGTCGGCCCGCTTGTCCGTCACCACCATGACCAGGGTCGAAACGATGTTGAACGCGGCCACGGCGACGATCAGCAGGAGGATCATGAACATCACCCGCTTCTCGGTCTTGATGGCGCGGAAGAAGTTGGTGTGGGCCTGGGTCCAGTCGGTGACGTAGTAGTCACCGGGCAGCTTCGGCCCGAGGTCGCGGGCGATGCGGTGGGCGTTGAACAAGTCGTCGAGCTTGAGCCGCAGTCCGCTGATCCCGCCCTCCATGTGCAGCAGGCGGGCCGCGTCGTCGAGGTGGATCAGGGCGAGGTTCCGGTCGTATTCGAACATGCCGACCTGGAACGTACCGATCACGGTGAAGCGCTTGAGCCTGGGGAGGATGCCCGCTGGCGTCGAGGTGACCTGGGGCGTGATGACCGTGACCTTGTCGCCAGTGGATACGCCGAGATAAGCCGCCAGCTCGGCGCCCAAGATGATGCCGAACTGGCCGGGCGCCAAGTCGGCGAGCTTGCCGAGCTGCATGTGGTTCGCCACGTCCGAGACCCGCGGCTCGTAGTCCGGCAGGATGCCCCGCAGCATCGCGCCGCTGGCACGCCGGTCGGAGCTCAGCATCGCCTGGCCTTCGATGTACGGCGCCCAGCCCAGGATGCGGGGGTCTTCGCGCAGCGCCGGCTCCAGCACGGGCCAATCGCTCAGGGTGCCGCCGGGGCCGGAAATCGAGGCGTGCGAGGTCATGCCCAGAATGCGTTCACGCAACTCCGCTTCGAAGCCGTTCATCACCGAAAGCACGGTGATCAACGCCGTGACGCCCAGCGCGATGCCCAGCACCGAAGTCAGCGTGATGAAGGAAATGAAGCGGGTACGGCGTTTGGCGCGCGTATAGCGCAGGCCGATGAACAGGACGAGCGGCTTGAACATGGAAGGATTGGAAAGAACCTTGAGAAAGGTTAGGGAGCGGTGTCCGTCCGGCAGTGCGCGCAGACGCCGTAGAGGCAGAGCGAGTGGTCGGTCAGGGCGAATTTGAGGTTTTTCGCAATCTCCTTTTGCCGGAGTTCGATCATCTCGTCGCTGAATTCCTCGACTCTTCCGCACTTGATGCAGACGATATGGTCGTGGTGTTCGCCGCGGTTGAATTCGAAGATCGAATTGCCGCCTTCGAAATGGTGACGCTTGACGAGACCGGCCGCCTCGAACTGGGTCAGCACCCGGTACACTGTCGCCAGGCCGATCTCCTCGCCCTGCTGGATCAGCCGCTTGTACACATCTTCCGCAGTCAGATGCCGCTCCTGGTCGGACTGCTCCTCGAGCATTTCCAGTATCTTGATCCTGGGCAGTGTGACCTTGAGGCCGGCATTGCGAATGTCTTGCGTTTCCATGGGGCTCGAGCGCGCTATGTCTTCAAAATCCTCGATCGGGTATCATGCGGCATGGTGCCGCTAAAAACCGGCTGCGATTTCTTCCCGTCATGCAACCACATCGTACCATAATCTCCCTGATCGCCGTTCTTCCGCTGGCCGCGTGCACCTACGTTGACCGAATCCCCTTTCTTTATCACCTGGACATTCATCAGGGGAATATCGTCTCCCAGGAAATGGTGGACCAGCTCAAACCCGGTATGAACAAGCGTCAGGTGACGTTCATCATGGGGACGCCGCTCACGGTGAGCCCATTCCATGACAACCGCTGGGACTACCTTTATTCCAACCAGCCGGGCGGCGAAGATCGCCTGCAGCGTCGGATATCGCTCATGTTCGACCAGGACGAACTGGTCGGCCTCCAGGGCGACTTCAAGCCGGGCGAACTGCCCTCCCTGGACGCCAGCAAGGATGTGAACCTCGACATCCCCAAGATCGAGCGGGACCAGAGTCTGTGGGGACACATCAAGAGCTGGTTCGGCAACGGCTAGGCTTTCTCTTCGCCCTTCTTGGCCGCCCGCTGGCGGCGCGATTCCTTCGGGTCGGCGATCAGTGGCCGGTAGATCTCCACCCGGTCGCCCTGCTTCAAGGGTTGATCTGCACCGCAAGCCTTGCCGAAGATGCCGATCTTGTTCGCCGCAAGGTCGATTTCCGGGAATTTATCCAGCAATCCCGAGGCCTCGATGGCCGCCGCTGCGGAGCTTCCCTCTGCGACGCGGACCGGCACAATGACCTGGACGTCGGGCCGGGCGTAAGCGACTTCGACGCGGATGCCTTCGGCTGGGCCCGTCATCAGACCAGGTCCATCGCTTTCAGGAATATGATGCCCATGCCAGCGGGGGCGACGTAGCGCACCAGGAACCGCCAGGCTTCGTAGCCGCGCGGGTCGGCCATTTCCAGTTCCTCTTCGGTGTCCTTGCGGCTCAGGACCCAGCCGGCGAATACCGCCACCAAGAGGCCACCCGCGGGAAGCATGATGTCGGCGGTGAGGAAATCGAGCAGTTCGAACAGGTTCCGGTCGAAGAATCGGACGTCCGACCAGGAACTGAAAGACAGCAGGGTGCCCAGCCCCAGTCCCCAGCAGGCCAGGCCGCTCCAGGCACTGGCGGCTTCCCGGCTTAGCCGTCGGTTTTCGGTCAGCCAGGCGACCGCGGGTTCGATCATGGCGATCGAGGAAGTCAGAGCGGCGAAAAAAACCAGAACGAAGAACAGGGCGCCGAAAAACGATCCGCCCGGCATGGCACCGAAAGCGATCGGCAACGTCTGGAAAATCAGGCCAGGTCCCATGCCGGGTTCCAGGTGGTTGCTGAACACGATGGGGAAAATCGCCAGACCCGCAAACAATGCGACCGTGGTATCGGCAGCCGCAATGAATATCGTAGATCGGGCGATGGACACATGGCCGGGCAGGTAGGAACCGTAGACCATGATCGAGCCCATCCCCAGCCCCAGTGAGAAGAAAGCCTGGCCCATGGCGGTCAGCACGCTTTCCCCGCTCAGCCTGGAAAAGTCGGGCAGGAACAGGAAAGCGACGGCCCGGCCGAAGCCTTCGGTGCCCACGGCATAGAGGACCAGGACGACCAGCATGACCAGCAGTGCCGGCATCAGGTAGCGCGTGCCTTTCTCCAGTCCGCCACTCACGCCGCGGCTCACGATGGCCACGGTAGCCGCCATGAACAGAGTGTGCCAAATGACCTGGATTTGGGGATCGGTGCGGAATTCGTCGAAGCGGCGCGCTGCAGTTTCGGGGGTGACGTGGGTGAACAGTGCACTGTTCATCTTGAAAACATACGCCATGGCCCAGCCGGCGATGACGCTGTAGTAGGACAGAATCAGGAAACCCGAAACCATGCCCAGCCAGCCCGCATACTGCCAAGCCGGGCTGGCCTTGGCTGCCTCGGCAAGACTCAGCATGGCGTTGATCGGGCTTTGCCTCCCGCGCCGCCCGAGCAGGGTTTCGGCGATCATGATCGGGATGCCGATGGCCGCGACACAGAGCAGGTACACCAGTACGAATGCGCCGCCGCCATTTTCACCGGTGAGATAGGGAAATTTCCAGATATTGCCCAGGCCGATGGCCGAGCCGCTCGCGGCCAGAATGAAGGCCAGTCGAGACGACCATTGCACGTGGACGAATCGTTGATCGGTCATGGGTATCCTCGTGGGTATGGCATCCGTGTTGTCGAAACACGCTCGTTCAAGTTCGGAGCATGGCCGCCAGTGGGGTAAAATCGCCACAGGATAACAAACCGAACCGAACCGAAGAAATCCCGCCGTCATGAGCAGCAAGAAAAGCACCGCAGGAAGCGCCAACATCGCCCAGAACCGCCAGGCGACCCATGAATATTTCATCGAGGAACGCTTCGAAGCGGGCCTGGTGCTGGAAGGCTGGGAGGTCAAGAGCCTGCGGGCGGGCAAGGCGCAGCTCAAGGAGAGTTATGTCGTGCTCAGGAACGGTGAGGCTTGGCTGTTCGGCGCGCATTTCTCGCCCCTCCCTTCGGCCTCGACCCATGTGCAGCCTGATCCCACTCGTACCCGCAAGCTCCTTCTGCACGCGGAGGAGTTGAGCCGACTGATCGGACAAGTGGAGCGAAAAGGATACACTCTGGTGCCCTTGTCGTTGTATTGGAAACAGGGCCGGGCCAAGCTGGAAGTCGGCCTGGCGCGGGGTAAGCAGCAGCACGACAAGCGCGCAACCGAGAAGGCGCGCGACTGGCAGCGGGAGAAGCAGCGAGTCATGCGGCGGGGTTGACCGGTCGTTTTGCCTCTTGCCCTTTTCGTGGCGGGGGCGACAATGAAAATAAAAGGGATTGTTTCGTCAGTTCATCGGAATCTTGAGTGATGTCGCGCCGTCTTTTTCGTGTTGTCTGGGTTATTTGTGCCGCTGCAATGGGTTGGGTTGCCGAAGGAGCCTTGGCTGGGCCTTATTCGGCGCTGGTCATGGAAATCGAGTCGGATCGGGTGCTGTACGAGCAGAATGCCGACGAGATCAGGCACCCCGCCTCCCTGACCAAGATGATGACTCTCTATCTGGTGTTCGAGGCGCTCGAGCAGGGCAGGGCTTCGTTGCATGACACCTTGTACGCTTCCAGCTATTCGGCTTCCCGGTCCCCGTCCCGCATCGGTCTCAGGCCGGGCGATCCGCTGACCGTGGAAGAGGGAATCCTGGCCCTGGTCACTTGCTCCGCCAACGACGCCGCGGCGACGCTGGGCGAAGGCTTGGCCGGCTCGGAGCCGGCGTTCGCCGCGATGATGACGCGAAAAGCGCGCGAGCTGGGCATGAGCCAGACCGTCTTCCGCAATGCCTCCGGGCTGCCGGATCCGGAGCAGGTCACGACGGCGCGCGACATGTACCGGCTCGGCAAGGCGCTGTTGAAGCATTTTCCCCAGTACTATCCGTATTTCTCCACGTCTCGCTTCCAGTACCGGGGGCGGAGCTTCCACAACCACAATCATCTGCTCGAGAACTACTACGGCGCGGACGGAATCAAGACCGGCTTCGTCAACGCTTCGGGCTTCAACCTGGTGGCGTCGGCCCGCCGCAATGGCGTCCGCCTGGTCGGCGTGGTGTTCGGCGGCAATTCGTCATTCCGCCGGGATGCCCACATGCGCGACATTCTCGATGACGGATTCGCTCAGATCGAAGGCCGCGAGCCCAGCGTGCAGTTCGCCGGCTTCGACCGGGGCTGGTCGCCACGGCTTCTGGCGCGTCCGGGGGAACGCTATTCCCCGGCCAGAGGCGCGAAGAAAAAACGGGTTGCGGCCAAACTCGCGGGGACTCGATGGGTTACCCATCGGATTCTCAGCCACCGACCTCGCCACGCGACGAAGGCGTCTGCTGCGAAAAGTAAACCGGCCAAGGCGAAGTCTTCACCCGTGCGCGTCAAGTCTTCGAAGACTTCGGCCACGGCGAAGCGTTGAGGCGGACGACGACCGAGGAATTGGAAACGGCCTGAACGAGCTGCGCCCCGACGTGCGGGGCGCAGCTCGGTGGAGCGGGTAACCGGGGAAGCGAGCTTAGGGCGCTTTCTCGAGTTCGCCTGCCGGCACAGTGCCGTCGGAACGGCCCTTGATGTAGGTATAGAGGTCGTCGATGCCTTCTGCCACTTTCTTGTTGGCTTCGAACGGAGGCATGGCGTTGCGGCCTTTCAGAACCACGGTTTTGAAATCGTCCTTGCCCAGGTTCTTGAGGCTGTTCAGCAGGTTGGGGAATGCCGCGCTGCCTTCGCCGGTGGCGCCGTGGCAGGTCTCGCAACGCTGCTGCTTGTAGATCTTGAAGCCATTGTAGGTGGCCTGGTCGACGGGAGCCGAGAAGGCGGGGGCGGCCACGGCGCCGAGCACCAGGGTGGCCAGAGCGGTTGTCCGGATAGACGTCTTCTTGTGATCCATTGCGTTTCTCTGTTATCTGTTTTCGGGTATTGACCGGGAGCTTTTCATCGTCTGCCTTGGCGGGTACGGCGGCGGATAGGATGACAGTCCGCCGGCAAGCCTGCCAAGGGAAAAATATCCCGGATGTTTGCTGCCAAAGAGCGCGCGTCAGAATACCCAAGACCTACATCTCTTGTAAATACAGGCGCTAACGTCTGGACGCGGTTTCGTCCCCCTGGCAGAAGGGGCGTGGCGACCGTAAACTAGCCCGGCATCGTGCACCACATCATGGAGCTGGAGACGGAAATGAGCGAGAAAGACCTCTTGGAAACCTTGGAACAGCTGCGGGCGCAGGTTGCGGCGCTGGAGGCGGATAATGCTTCCAAGGCGCGTCTGGAGTCTTTGATCGGAACGCTGGAGCAGCGGCTGCAAGGCGCAGGCAGCGAAGAGCACCATGTGCATCTGGTGGCGGAGCTCAAGGAGGCGATCTCGCATTTCGAAGTCGAGCATCCCCGCCTGACCGGCATACTCAACGATCTCATGGTGACGCTGAGTAACATGGGCATCTGAGGACGCACCGGCCCGGCTGGTCGCGTCGCGGGCCTGCACGGCTCTTTCGTCCCGAAAATTTCAGACCGGTCCGGAATCGAAAAACCTGCGTTCCACCAACCGCGCACGCTGGGCGAGGTAATCCGGCCGGTGCATGGGGCCGACCAGGAGGAGGCCGGCGAGGAAACCGCCGACATGTGCCCAGAACGCCACTCCGCCGCTGGCGCCGCCCAGGGCCGGCAGGCCGCTGATGAGCTGGATGAAAAACCAGTAGCCGAGCATGGCGAATGCCGGGACGGCGACTGTGGTCCAGTAGAAGCCAAGGAATATCAGCGTAATGACCTGGGTGCGCGGGAAAAGGCGGGCATAGGCGCCCATGACGCCGCCGATGGCGCCGGAGGCGCCGACCATCGGCACGGCGGCGGCCGGGTCCGAGGCGATCTGCACCGCCGCCGCTGCCAGGCCGCACAGCACATAGAACGCGACGAAGCGCACCGGCCCCATCGCGTCTTCCACATTGTCGCCGAACACCCACAGGAACCACATGTTGCCGATGATGTGGAACCAGCCGCCGTGCAGGAACATGTGGGTCACGAGGGTCCAAACCGAGGCGTCGCCGTCGAGCTGGCAACCGAAATTCTGGCTGACCGGGATAATGGTGCCGACCGGCGCCAGCTTGAGCAGTTCGCCGGGTATGAGCGCATACTCACAAAGTGATCGCGCCAGCGGCTGGTCCTGTCCGAGGCCTTGCACGACTGCCCACGCGCCGACGTTGAACAGCAAAATCAGCATGACGGCGATGGGGCGGCGCAGGGCCGGGTTGATGTCGCGCAGCGGAAACATGACGGTCCCCTGGGTCGGTTGGAGTGATGGTCGGTGCCCGGTCGTGGGCTTTTCTCCGCAGGTTACACGGGGAAAGGTGCCAAGTGAGTGTGCAGGGCCGTCCACGGATTGCGTCGCCCCGACTTCGTCCCCCGCGGGGCTCGGCGGTATCGCCGAGAGGGGTGTCAGTGCCCGAGGTCGGAAAACGGTACATCGAGGATGGCATATTCCTGCCATAAGGCATAGTCGTAATGCCACCATTCACGGGGATGAACGCTGAAGCCTTCGGCTTCCATCGCGGCCCGCAGCCGGTCGCGATGTTCGCGTGCCGCCGCCGTGCCGCCGTCATAGGTGGGGTAGGCGCGCTCGGTCATCTCGTCGTAATCGGACGGCATAGCCACCGCCTGGCCAGTCTTCAGATCGTAGAGGCTCAAGTCGACGGCGCAGCCGCGATTGTGGCGGGAGCCCTCGCGGGGGTCGGCCACGAACATCCGCTGGGTGCCGCTGGTCGACTCCCAGAACAGACGCGTCACGGACCAGGGGCGATAGCCGTCGAACAGGATCAGGCCGTAGCCCTGCGGTTTCAGCCGGGCGTTGACTCTGACGACGGCTTCGGCCGCCGGCCGCTGCAGGAACACCCGCGGTTCGGCGTAAACGGCCTTGTGGACGAAGTTGTTGGGCGTGGCATAGCGCACGTCCAGCTTGATCGAGGGGTCCAACTGCGCGATTTCGACCAGTTCCGGCGTCCGGAACGGGCCGGTTTCCATGGGTGGCCGCAGCGGGGCCGCGGTGGCTTCCGCGCTCATCAACATCACGGTGGTCATGAATCCGATTCCGAACTTAAACATAGAGGGCGTTGGAAAGCTGGCCACGGTAACGGCGGGTGAGTTCATGGCCGTCGCCCAGCAGCCGGAAGATCGCCACGCAGGCTTTGCGGGCACCGCCGTCGTCATAGCTGCGGGCTTTCCGCACCAGCTCGATCAACTGGTCCAGTGCCGGTTCGTAGTCTTCTTCCCGGACTTTCCGGATGGCGTCGAGATAGGCGGATTTGGCTGGCGCCTCCTCCAGCCGTTCCGGATGATCCAGCAGCCCGAACAGCCGCGCCAGCGTGCGCAAACCTTCGGCGGCATCGCTTTGATCGGAATCCGGACCGATGGGCCTGATGGCGGCGAGCGCCTCGTCGGGGGCGGCCTTCAGCAGTAGATAGGCCAGCAGCACGGCGGCGCGGTCGTTGCCCGGCTCAGCGGCAAGGATCTGTCGCAGCACCGGCTCCGCTTCGCCCGCCCGCCCGGCCCCCATCAGGCCTTCGGCCAGCTTCAACCGTCCCCGGTGCGGGCTGGGCAGCGCGCGTTGCAGCCAGTCTTCCACGGCCGACTCGGGCAAGGCGCCGGTGAATTCGTCGGCGACGGCGCCGTCGACGAAAAGCTTGACGTTGGGAATTCCGCGCACGCCGTACTGCTGGGCGACTGCCGGGTACTCCTCGGTGTTCACCTTGACCAGTTCGAAGCGGCCGGCCAAGCGCGCGGCGACGGCTTCCAGTGCGGGCGTGAGGGCGCGGCAGGGCGCGCACCAAGGTGCCCAGAAATCCACCAGCACGGGGATGGTAAAGCTGGCATCGATGACGGCACGGTCGAAATCAAATGGGGAATCGGACATGGAAAGAGTTCGGGCAAGGCAATATGACAGGGGAATGACCGAGATTTTCGCAAATTGCCGGAGGGGTTGAACAGCCCGCGTTGCAGCCGGTCTCCGACAAACTGCGCACAAAGTTATCCACAGATTCTGTGGATATCGCAGGCTGTATCAGCATCGGCTTTTTTTCTCGTCAAGACCTTGATTTCTTGGCCCTGTGCGGGTAGACAACTATGGAAGGTGGGATGAAAGCGCTTGCAAAACAGAGTCATGTGTTCTATCGGCTCCCATGGGAGGCGATCGCCGCCATTGTTTCCTCTCACTCCGAAGGTGGGTTCCCAGTCGGGCCATTCGCCGATTTCAGCCCGCAAAAATGCATTTTGTCCACAGCTTGGAAAAATCAGAAATTCGTGATTCACTTCGGTCAAACCGACCCGGCCAGGGTGCCCGGAATCTACGAGGCGAACATGAACAGATGGCTGCAAGCCCTCACGCTGGCGATATCGTTACCGAGTGCGCCGACTCTCGGCGGTGAGCTCCTTGGCATCACTCCCGACGAACTGGAAACGCTGAAAGCTCAGGGCGTACCAGTGGTGGACGTCCGGACACCCGAGGAGTGGCACAAGACCGGCGTCATCGAGGGAAGCAAGCCGCTGACTTTCTTCGATTCCAAGGGTGCTTACGACGCCGCCGCGTGGATGCGGCAGCTCAAGACGGTCGTTCCCGATGCCGCCCGGCCGGTGGTGCTGGTCTGCCGTTCAGGTAACCGCACAGCCGTGGTCGGAAAGATGCTCGCCCAGGAGCCGGGCTACGAGCGCGTCTACCATCTGGAGAAGGGGTTGCAGGTCTGGAGCGCGGAGGGGCACAAGCTCACCCCCTGCGGGAGCTGCTAACGCGGTTCGCCGGGGTCGAGCTGGCAGTCGTCCAATTCGGGCAGGGGACCTTCCGCCAGGTCGATGCCGCGTTCCCGCAATGCCTGCTTGAGGCTCGCGAGTTGCTGATCCAACGCCTGGATGTGGTCGAGCATGTGGTTAACGGCGTGGGCGACCGGGTCCGGCATGTCCGGCGTCATGCCATAGGCATCGAAGCCGAGCTTGCTGGCGATTGCCAGGCGCTGCGCTTCCTGGGCCTTCCGGTCCGGGTTGATGATGTGGCCGGGAATGCCGACCACCGTGGCGCCGGCGGGTACGGCGCGCAGCACGACCGAATTGGAGCCGATGCGCGCGCCGTCGCCCACGCTGATGGGGCCGAGCACCTTGGCGCCCGCGCCGATCACTACCCCGTTGCCCAGAGTGGGGTGGCGTTTGCCTTTCTGCCAGCTGGTGCCGCCCAGGGTCACGCCGTGGTAGAGCGTGCAATCGTCCCCGATCACCGCGGTTTCTCCGATGACAACGCCCATACCGTGGTCGATGAACAGCCGGCGGCCCAGCGTCGCGCCGGGATGGATCTCGATGCCGGTCGCCCAGCGCCCGAGATAGGACAGGACCCGCGCGGGCCAGCGCAAGCCGTGGTTCCAGAGCCAGTGGCTGAAGCGGTGGATCAGCACCGCGTGGACGCCTGGGTAGACCGTCAGTATCTCGAAAAACGACTGGGCCGCGGGGTCCCGGGCGAAGATGCAGCTGAACTCTTCTCTAATTTTCTTCAGCATTGCGGATTCCGGCGGCGCTGTGCTGGGCCGCGGTCAGGATGCCCCGCAGCAGGTGGATTTCCTGGGCTTCGATCTGCGCGCTGTTGAAGATACGGCGCAGCCTGCGCATGATCGAGGGCGAGGACCTGCGCTCGTGCAGGAACCCGACATCGTACAGCGTCCGCTCCAGATGATCGAAGAACGAGGCCATCTGTTCGCCGTCCGCCAACGCGGCCCCGGAACGGCTGGCTCCGTTCTGCCCGGCCGCAAGGTAGAGCTCGTAGGCGACGACCTGGACCGCGCAGGCGAGGTTGAGTGAACTGAATTCCGGGTTGGAGGCGATGTGCAGCAGGTAGTGGCAGCGCTCCAGCTCCTCGTTGGTGAGCCCCGAATGCTCGCGCCCGAACACGACGGCGGCGCGGGTGCCCTCCGGCAGGCTGGCGATCTTCGCCGCGGCGGTTCTGGGGTCGAGTTCCGGCCAGGCGATGGTTCGAAGGCGGGCACTGGCGCCGATGACGACCTGGCAGTCCGCGATGGCTTCCTCCAGCGAGCCGACCAAGCGGGCCGCGGCGAGCAGATCGTCGGCACCGGAGGCGCGGGCGGTGGCCTGTTCGCTGGGGAAGATTTTCGGCGAGACCAGGGCCAGGTCGCTCAGGCCCATGTTCTTCATGGCACGCGCGACGCCGCCGATGTTGCCGGGATGGGTGGTTTCGACCAGTACGATGCGTATATCGGGGAGCACGGTCGAGTTTTTGCGCTCGGGATTTTTTGGGAACGGAAAATGGTATCAGAATTTTGGTAGGCTATCCGGCTTTTCGACAGAACTAGGGCAGGTCGCTATGGATCCCATGCTGAACATCGCCATTCGCGCGGCACGCGCCGCCGGCGATTTGATCGTCCGCTACGTCGACCGGATCGATACGCTCAAGATCGCTCCCAAGGGCCGTAACGATTTCGTCAGCGAAGTGGATCGCCAGGCCGAGCAGGAAATCATACAGATTCTGCGCAAGGCCTATCCCGGCCACGTCTTCCTCGGCGAGGAGAGCGGGCGGCAGGGCGCCGCGGGCGACGAATACGTCTGGATCGTCGACCCGCTGGACGGCACCACCAATTTCTTGCACGGCTTCCCTCAGTTCGCCGTTTCCATTGCCTTGATGCATCGCGGCGTTCCCGAAGCCGGGGTGATCTACGATCCCATGCGGCAGGACCTGTTTACCGCCAAGCGCGGTGGCGGCGCCACCCTGAACAACCGGCGCATCCGGGTGACCAAGTTGACCAGTCTGACCGGCGCCTTGCTCGGCACCGGCATCCCTTTCAAGGATCAGACTCACCTCGATGCCTATCTGGGCATGCTGAAGGCGCTGATCCGGGACACCGCCGGCATCCGCCGGGCCGGGTCGGCGGCGCTCGATCTCGCCTATGTGGCGGCCGGCCGTCTCGACGGCTTCTGGGAGCTGGGGCTGCAGAAATGGGACATTGCGGCGGGCGTTCTGCTGATCAAGGAAGCCGGCGGGATCGTGACCGACCTTGACGGTGGCGAGGGCTACATGGACAGCGGCAATGTGCTGACTGCCAGCCCGCGCCTGCATCAGT
Organism: Methylococcus mesophilus; assembly: GCF_026247885.1. Taxonomy (NCBI): domain Bacteria; kingdom Pseudomonadati; phylum Pseudomonadota; class Gammaproteobacteria; order Methylococcales; family Methylococcaceae; genus Methylococcus; species Methylococcus mesophilus. The sequence goes on from NZ_CP110921.1 coordinate 3,310,422, forward strand.
GCATGCTGGAAGCCATCAGGCCCCATCTGACGGAAGCGCTCCGGGCGCAACCGGGCTGAGCTGCGGTGCACCCAGCCTCGCCAGCAGCCGGGCCAACTGCTCCTGGTCGAAGTCCAGGTGCACGTCACGCTGCGGGTAGGGCATCGACAACCCGTCGCGGCGGCAGGCCGCGTCGATCTCGATGCAGAGTTCGCTGGTCACCGACTTCATGGTGTCGACGTCGGCGACGAAGGCGATGACTTCGAAGTTCATCGAACTGGGGCCGAACTCCTTGAAGAACACGAAGGGACCGGGCTGACGCAGCACTCTGGGGTGGGCCGCGGCCACCTGCATCAAGGTTTCGCAGGCCTTCCGCGCGTCGGTGCCGTAGGTGAAGCTCACCGGGATCACGATTCGCCCCACCTTGTCGGCGTAGGTCCGGTTCGTCACCGGGTGGGCGATGAGTTCGGAGTTGGGGATGAATACCGAAGCGCTGTCGAAGGTGAGCACTTCGGTGGCGCGCACGCTGATCTTCTTTACATAGCCCTGGGTCTCGCCCACCACGATCCAGTCGCCCACCTTGATCGGCCGCTCGGCCAGCAGGATCAGTCCGGACACGAAGTTGTTGACCACGTTCTGGAGTCCCAGGCCGATGCCGACCGACAGCGCGCCGGCGATGATGGCGAGCTGCGACAGATCGAAGCCGGCTGCCGAGATCAGCGTGAGCAGCGCCAGGGTGAATCCCAGGTAGCCGACGGCGGTGCGGATGCTGTGCTGCAGGCCCGGATCGATGCGGGTGCGAGGCAGGATGCGGTGTTCCAGCGTCCGCTGGACGAAGCGGGTCAGAACCAGCATCCCGCCGAACAACAGCAGCCCGAATGCCAGATCGGCCAGGGACACGGTGATGTTTCCGATCTTGAATCCGAACACCGCTTCGTACAGCCAGGCGTTGAGGTCGCTGCCGCCTGCGCCCCACAAGACCAGCAGCGCCAGTATGCCGGCCAGGCCGACGCTCAGCCGGACCAGCCCGGTGAGCCAGAAATTCAGGGTGTCGATGCCGTCGGACGAGATTTCCAGGTTGCTGCGCAGATGTCTGCCGACGATGGCATTTTCGCTCAGCGTATGGTTGACGAACTCGTCGCCGATCTTGGCCAATACGGTGACCAGTACGTAGAGGCCGATCGACAGCACGAGCTGGATGGCGAGAAGCCGCGACAGCACCACGTAGCCCGGCAAGGCGGCGATCGGAATGGCGTAGACGAGCAGGGTCAGCGCGTAGCGCAGTCCCGGCCACCGTGCGGCGCCCGCCTCGGATTCCCAAATCCGCCGCCGCAGGATCACCAGCAGCAGCAGCGCGATCGACAGGCCTGTCACGAAGTTGTGTAAGGCCATGAGTTCCACGGACCACTCGAACCGCTCGCCCCAGACGTTGACGACGGCGTCGATGGCGAATACCGCCGTCATGGCCGTAACGATGCGGGCGATGACCTTGGCGCTGTGGTCGCCGAGTGCGACCAGCCGCCACAGCGGTTCCCCGGGCGCCAGTGCCGCCCGGCAGAAAGCCACGACGAAGAAGAACATCGCCAGCATGGCCGCCAACGGTTCCGCGATGGCCTGAATGCGGTCCGAAACCAGATTGCCGGCGGTGAATCCCAGATAGAGCGCCAGGACGGCCGCCGACGGGATCAGGGTGCGGATGACGCCGGTGACCAAGGCGGTCCGGAGCCGCTGGCCATAGCTCGGTTCAGCGGTAAGCTCGACGTAACCGAAGCGCCGGACGAACCACAGCCGCAGTGGCCAGGCGATGAGCACGGCCGTCAGCACGGCGAGAGGCAATTGCCAGCGCATCTGGCGGAGATTGGCGGCGGTGCCGTCACCGGCCAGCCAGGCCGCGAAATCCTGGCGCAGGGCTGTGGCTGCTTCCGCCATTTCCTGAACCCCTTTGCGCCACACGGACGGGGAGAGCGGCGAGGGGCCGCGGGTCAGCACCCGCTCGGTAAAGCGCGAGCGGCGCAAGGCCTGAAGTCTTTCGGTCAGGCCATCGGCGCGGGTGATGACGAGATCGGCCTCCTTCAAGCTGCCTTCCATGTTGGCCAGACGTTCGCTGATCGCCTTGCGCTTGGCGGCGATGCCCGCCGCCTCCGGCGGCTCCACCTCGCCCGGAGGCGGCCCGAGTGCCGCCAGTTCGTCCCGCGTGGCTTGCACCAGCGGCTGGGCCAGATCGGCGGCCGAACGGGCTTCGAGGCGCAGTGAGGCCAACTCGGTACGGATTTCGACCAGCCGGTCGTCATCAAGATCGCCTTTGGCGAGGGTTTTCTCGTAACGGTCGAGCAACGCCTGCCAATCCTTGACCTGGGCGGCCAGCGGTTTCTCCCCTGGCGGTTCCTGGGCGTGGACGCAAATGGGCGCCAAAATCGAGGCCAGCGCCAAAAACAGCGAGAGGACGAGCCGGAATTTATTCAAGCATGTATGGATCATCGTTACCGTGAACTTGCAGGGATTTCCCCGGGAAACTTAGCAAGTGCCGCGCCCGATCAGTCCCTGACCCAGTTTTCGGCCAGCCGGCTCGGAATGTGGGGCGACTCGCTGCTGGGCGGATGCGGGCGCCCGGCGAACACGCAGTAGCAGACCCTCAGCGTGTCCGCGACCAGGACCCAGCTCAGCCCCAGGAAGGCCGCTGTCAGCGCGGCATCGAGATAATCGTTGAAAATCAACTGCGGCGCCTTGGCGGCCTGGTCCGCCGAAAGCAGGCCGGCCGCCAGCTTATCGCTCAGGTCGCGGGCATGCGCCAGGAAGCCCACACGCAGTTCGGGGCTGAACAGTTTTTCCCAGGCCGCGCTGCTGGTGACCACGATCAGCCAGGACAGCGGCAGGGCAGTGATCCAGGCGTGGGAAGCCTTGCCGGTCTTGACCAGAATGGTGGTGGCGACGCACAGGGCGATGGCGGCCAGCATCTGGTTGGCGATGCCGAACAGCGGCCACAGGCTGTTGATGCCGCCCAGCGGGTCGATGGTGCCCATGTACAGGAAATAGCCCCAGCCGGCGACGACCAGCGCCGAGGTGAACAATACGCCGGGATACCAGCCGGTCCGTCCCAGCGCCGGATGCCAGTTGCCCAGCAGATCCTGCAGCATGAAGCGGGCGACGCGGGTGCCGGCGTCCAGCGTGGTCAGGATGAACAAGGCCTCGAACATGATGGCGAAGTGGTACCACAGCGACAGCAGGCCGTCGCCGAAAGCGCTGGCAAACAGGCTGGCCATTCCCACGGCCAGCGAGGGGGCGCCGCCGGTGCGGGCGAACAGGCTCGCCTCTCCCATCTCCCGTGCCAAGGCTGCCATTTGCTCTACATCGACTGGGAAGCCCCAGGACGAGATCGTCGCCACTGCGTCGGCAGCTTCCTTGCCGACCACGCCCGCCGGGCTGTTGATGGCGAAATAGACGCCGGGATCGAGCACGGTCGCCGCGATCATGGCCATGATGGCCACGAAGGATTCCATTGCCATCGCGCCGTAGCCGATGAAGCGGGCGTCGGCCTCGTTGGCCAGCAGCTTGGGCGTGGTGCCGGAGGAGATCAGTGCGTGGAAGCCGGACACCGCGCCGCAGGCGATGGTGATGAACACGAACGGAAACAGCTTGCCGCCGAAGATCGGGCCGGTGCCATCGATGAAGGCGGTGAGCGCCGGCATCTTGATGTCGGGATGCAGGATCAGGATGGCGACGGCGAGGGCGGCGATGGTACCCAGTTTCATGAAGGTGGACAGGTAGTCGCGCGGCGCCAGCAGCAGCCACACCGGCAGGACCGCGGCGGCGAAGCCGTAGGCGATGATCATCAGTGCCAGGGTGGGGGCGTCGTAGTCGAACCAGGTCCGGATCGCCGGATGGTGGTCGATCCAGCCGCCGCCGGCAACCGAGAGGATCAGCAGAGTGACGCCGATCAGCGTCGCCTCGATCACCCGGCCGGGGCGGATCTCGCGCATGTACAGGCCGATCAGCACCGCGATGGGAATCGTCGCCGCCACCGTCGAAGTCGCCCAGGGGCTGTGCTTCATGGCGTTGACCACGACCAGGCCGAGCACCGCGATCAGGATGATCATGATCGCCATCACACCGACGAGCGCCGCCGAGCCGCCGATGGGGCCCAACTCATCGCGGGCCATCTGGCCGAGCGAACGGCCGTCGCGGCGGACCGAGCACACCAGCACCACGAAGTCCTGCACGCAGCCGCCGAACACAGCGCCGATCAATATCCACAGCGTGCCGGGCAGGTAACCGAACTGTGCCGCCAGGGTCGGGCCGATCAGTGGGCCGGGGCCGGCGATCGCGGCGAAATGGTGGCCGAACACGACCCACCGGTTGGTGGGTACGAAGTCGCGGCCGTCGTTGAAGCGTTCCGCGGGCGTGGCGCGGCCGGCGTCCAGCAGCAGCACGCGGCTTGCAACAAATGCGCTGTAGAATCTATAACCCAGGGCATAGACGCAGACCGCCGCGGTGACGAACCAGAGGCTGTTGACCGATTCGCCGCGGTTGAGCGCGATTCCTCCCAGCGCGGATGCGCCGAGCAGCGCGACGGCGCACCAGGTCAGGATGGCTGTGGGATTGCGAGGGGGCATGGCGTGTTTCCTTGTTGATTGTCCATTCGCCCGGATTCTCCAGGAATCCGGTGAAGGTTCGGCGGGGTAGCAGCGTATTATGCACAGTCGACGAGCGGTCGAGGTAGGCGCTAGCGGCATTTGAGCGTACGCCTGCCCGAATGAATTCGAGAGAGGCCATCCGGAGGACACACATGGCTCGAAAACCCAAAGCGCCAACGGCCCCAGCATCGGGGTCGACGAAAGCATCCGCCAAAGGAGACAAGCCGGTTCAGGCTCCGCCGCCGGTACCGGAGAAGCCGGCCAAGCCGAAGCCGCGCGCCGCCGCCACTGCGAATGTCGCCGCGGGAGGCAAGGCAGAGGCCAGCGTCGAGAGCGCTTCGCCCGAACGCAGCGCCGCAGCCATTCCGTCACCCCCGCCGGCAGCAGCCGGTACACCGGCTCCCGCGACCGCCGGCCATTCGGGCCGCGCGGTGTCCGAAACGCCGGTGGCCGCGGTCGACACGGCGCGTGCAGCGGTTCCGGCGCCGGTGGTCGAGCCGGAATCTGCCGAAGCGTCTGGCACAGCCGTGGGCGCACGGGTCGAAACCGACACCGGTGCTACCGGACCCGAAATTGCGCTCCCCCCGAAGGGCGTGGATACGGCCGAGGAGGCCCTGCCCGAATCTCCCCACGCCCCCGAATGGTCGCCTCCGGTCGCTGCAGAGATGCCGGAAATCCAGCCCGAGGCTTCGCCGGAGCCGTCGCCCCAGCCGCACATCCAGCACCGGCCCTCGCTGTTCGTGGTCCACATTACGCCCGAACTGGCGCCGGTGGCGAAGGTTGGCGGCTTGGCGGACGTGGTGTTCGGGCTCGGGCGGGAACTGGAGATCCGTGGCAACCACGTCGAGATCATCCTGCCCAAGTACGACTGCATGCGCTACGACCAAATCTGGGGTCTGCAGCGCACCTTCGACGACCTTTGGGTGCCGTGGTACGGCGGGGCCATCCACTGCTCCGTCTATTTCGGCTTCGTCCACGGGCGCAAGTGCTTCTTCATCGAACCGCACTCCCAGGACAATTTCTTCAACCGCGGCGCGGTGTACGGCTTCCACGACGACATTCTCCGTTTCGCCTTCTTTTCGCGGGCGGCGATGGAGTTCCTGTGGAAGTCCGGCAAGCGTCCCGACATCATCCACTGCCACGACTGGCAGACGGCGCTGGTGCCGGTCTATCTATACGAGATCTACCAGCCGATGGGAATGGGCCGTCCTCGGGTCTGCTTCACCATCCACAACTTCAAGCACCAGGGCGTCACCGGGGCTCAGGTGCTGCACGCCTCCGGACTCAACCGCCCGGAATACTATTTCCACTACGACCGTCTCCGCGACAACCACAATCCGCACGCCATCAACCTGATGAAGGGCGGCATCGTCTACGCCAATTTCGTGACCACGGTGTCGCCGCGCTATGCGATGGAAGCCAAGGATCAGGGCCAGGGCTTCGGACTGGAGCCGACCCTGCACATCCACCACATGAAATACGGCGGGGTGGTGAACGGAATCGACTACGACGTCTGGAATCCGGAGATCGACCCGCACATCCCCGTGCATTTCGGCGTGGCGACGATCGAAGGCAAATATGCCGACAAGAAGGCGCTGCGCGACCGGCTGCTGCTTGCCGACAACGAGAAGCCCGTCGTGTCCTTCGTCGGCCGGCTCGATCCGCAGAAGGGCATCGAGCTGATCCGCCATGCATTGTTCTACACGCTGGGCCAGGGCGGCCAGTTCGTCCTGCTCGGCTCCAGCCCGGACGGGGCGATCAACGGCTATTTCTGGGGTCTCAAGCGGCAGTTCAACGACAATCCGGACTGCCATCTGGAGATCGGCTACAACGAGGAGCTGGCGCATCTGGTTTACGCCGGCTCTGACATCATGGTGGTGCCCAGCCGCTTTGAGCCCTGCGGACTGACTCAGCTCATTGCCATGCGCTACGGCACCATTCCGGTGGTGCGCGAAATCGGCGGCTTGGCCGACACCGTGATCGACAAAGACTTCTCGCACCGTGCGTTGCACGAACGCAACGGCTACGTTTTCCGCGACTACGACGAGCGCGGGCTGGAGTCGGCGCTGGGACGGGCGATCGCCTGTTACTACCAGTACCCGGACCATTTCCGCGAACTGATGAAAAATGCGATGCGCTACGACTATTCCTGGAACCACCCGGGGCAGGACTACCTCAACATTTACGACCATATCCGGGACAAGTAGCCGGCCATGAGGATCTACAATCTGTTTCCCCTGCTGGCGGGCCGCTTCTCGCAATGGACGCCCCATCTCGAACGGGCCGCGGCGATGGGTTTCGACTGGATATTCGTCAATCCGATTCAGCAGACCGGCCGTTCGGGCAGCTTGTATTCGATCAAGGACTATTTCGGCATCAATCCGGCTTTTCTCGAGGCTCAACCCTCGGCGGAAGAGCAGGTGAAAGCGATGGTCCGGGCCGCGAACGGACTCGGCATGAAGGTGATGGTGGATTTGGTCATCAATCACTGCGCCTACGACTCGCCCTTGCCCGGCGCCCACCCGGAGTGGTTCGTCAGGGAAAACGGACAAATCGTCCATCCCTCCTGCGACCAGGACGGCCGGCGGGTGGTGTGGGAGGATCTCGTCCAGTTCGATTTCGGTCGGGGAGCGGAGCGCGAGGCATTGGTGCGGTACTGCCTCGAAGTCGTCCGCTTCCTGTGCCGGCTGGGTTTCAGCGGGTTCCGCTGCGACGCGGCTTACCAGTTGCCGCCGGAAGTCTGGGAGCGCCTGATCCGGGAGATCAAGCGGGAATGGCCGGAAACGGTGTTCGTCGCCGAGACCCTGGGGTGTTCCCCCGACCAGACCCGGCGGACCGCCCAGGCCGGTTTCGATGCCATCTTCAACAGCTCCAAGTGGTGGGATTTTTCCAGTCCCTGGCTGCTGGAGCAGTACCAGCTTACCCGCGAGGCCGCTCCCTCGATCGGCTTTCCCGAGAGCCACGATACGCCGAGGCTCATGGAGGAGGCGCACGGCAACGTGGACGCCTTGAAGCAGCGCTACCTGTTCGCCGCGCTGTTCTCAGGCGGGGTGATGATGCCGGTCGGCTACGAATTCGGATTCCGGCGGCCGCTGCATGTGGTCGAAACCCGGCCTGAGGACTGGGAGCCTCCGGCCTGCGATCTCACCGGCTTCATCCGGGTGGTCAACGAGGTCAAGGCCCGCTGCCCGGTGTTCCAGGAAGACAGTATCACTCAACTCCTGCCGCACCCGAATCCGGCGATCCTGCTGATGTGGAAGGCCGGGCGCAGACAGGGGGAGGAAGCATTGCTGGTATTCAACAAGGATCCCTGGAACCGCCAGTATTTCCGGGCCGACGATATTTACCAGTACGTTCAGGGAAGGACGCCCCTGCGGGACCTGTCGCCGGAATGGCGGCTCGATTATGTTCCGGCGCCATTCGAGTTCGAACTCGGGCCGGGCATGGGGCGGGTCATGGTGACCGAAATGGGGAATTGAACTTTTTCTCGGCGCGATAATCCATACCAACAAGTCGTCTGGATTCGACGCGCAATCTACTCATCGTCTCCCTTGTGAGTAGCCTATGCAACCCCGGCTCCCCCTAGCCGGGCAATCACGCCCTCCGGAGCGTCCCCCCTCTAGGCTCCGGAGGCTTTTTCTTTGTCCTCCGGGGGCAGGGCAAGCCATTTGCCCAATACTTCCCAGGCTTCCTCGGTGCCGGTTTTCTTGAGAGAGGAAAAAAGCTGAACGCTGAAATCCGGTGCACCGTAGCTCGCAAGCCGGGTTTTCGCCAGGAGCCAAGTGTTCCTCGCCGCTCCCCGGCTCAGCTTGTCGCTCTTCGTCAGCGCCACATGCAGGGCGATGCTCCGGTGGGCGCACCATTCGATCATGATTTCGTCCATCTCGGTGAACGGGTGGCGGATGTCCATCAGCAGGAACACGCCGCGCAGCGATTCCCGGTAGCGGAGATACCGCTCCAGCGCCGCTTCCCAGCGCCGGTGAATTTCGCCGGGCACCTTGGCGTAGCCGTAGCCGGGCAGATCGACCAGCCGCCGCTCGTCGTCGATGGTGAAGAAGTTGATCATCTGGGTTCGGCCCGGCGTCTTGCTGACCCGAGCCAGCCGGCCGATGTTGGCGAGAGTGTTGATCGCACTGGATTTGCCGGCATTCGAGCGTCCGGCGAACGCGACTTCGTAGCCCTGGTCGGGCGGGGCGTCCTTCAGTTCCAGGATGCTGCGCAGATAGCGTATGGATACGGGGGGAATTTTCACGAGGGGTGGGAGGATCGTTGCAATGCAATGACGACATTCTACACTGCGGTCCCCGTCCGGGATGCTCGGTGTTGACTTTTCAGGGCGATCCCTATTTGATTCGCGTGTTTTGTCATGAGTACGGTCGGCCGACCATGGCCCGCTATTTTTTGAGATAATTCGCTGATGAAAACAATGACGATCAAGGCGCTGGCGTTCAGTTTCGGCCTGGTGACGCTGGGGGCGGGGCCCTGGGCGCACGCGGAGGGAAATCCCACTGCGGGCAAGAAGAAGGCCGAGACCTGCTCGGGCTGCCACGGCGAGGACGGCAACAGCAATGCGCCGATTTTTCCCAAACTCGCCGGCCAGCATGCCGCCTATCTGACCAAGCAGTTGCAGGAGTTCAGATCCCAGAGCCGGGGCGAATCCACCATGGCGGCCATTGCCGAGCCGCTGAGCGACGAGGACATCGCCGACCTCAGCGCTTGGTTCGCCAAGGGCTCCGTGCACATCGAAGAGGAAGAGGGCGACTATTCCGCCGGCGAGCGCCTTTACCGCGGCGGGGACTTGGCGAAGGGCATTCCCGCTTGTTCGGCTTGCCATGGTCCGCATGGCGAGGGTAATGGGGAAGCCGGTTTCCCGGCAGTGCGGGGCCAGTATTCGGCCTATGCTGCCAAGGCCTTGCGCGAGTTCAAGGCCGGCGAACGGCGCAACGACCGCAACCAGATGATGCGCGACATCGCGGCGAAACTGAGCGAAGAGGACATCGGCGCGGTTTCGGATTTCGTTTCGGTTCTGAAATGATCCGCGGGCCCGGCGGTGCCGGGCCTTTTCAAGACTTATCGATCGTATGAGCTTCGGGCCGCGGCGCGGACCGATTCGGAGGAGAATTCGTGAATACAGGCATCCACATGTTACGCACCGGTTTGGGACTGGCGTTTCTGGCTCTGTTTTCCTCATTGCTGTCTGCGGCCCCCGCGGAAACCAAGGAATACGCCGCGGGCAAGGACTACGAGGTGATCAATCCTCCCCAGCCGACCTCGGACCCGTCCAAGGTGGAAGTCCTCGAATTCTTCTGGTACGGCTGCCCCCATTGCTTCCACTTCGAGCCGGACTTGAACGCCTGGCTGAAGACCAAGCCGGACAACGTGGCTTTCGTCCGCCAGCCGGCGGTTTTCAACGAGCGCTGGGCGGCGCACGCCAAGATGTTCTACACGGCGGAAGCATTGGGTGTCCTGGACAAGCTGCATCCGCAGTTCTACGAGGCCATCCAGGTCAAGAAGCTGGCGCTGGCCAGCGAAGAGGAACAGGCCAAATTCTTCGCCGACAATGGTGTTGCCAAGGATGCCTTCCAGAAGGCCTACAAGTCGTTCGCGGTGGATGCCAAGATGCGCCAGGCCGAGGGCATGGGAGCGCGCTACGGCATCAGCGGCACGCCGACGCTGGTGGTGAACGGCAAGTACCGCGTGTCCGGTTCGCTCGCCAAGTCCTACCCCAATATGATCGCCATCACCAACTACCTGATCGCCAAAGAAAGCGGCAAGCCGGCGAAATAAGGGAGATGTCCATGGGGGGGGCTCTGGCAGTCCGGGAACGCGTCGGGGATGCGCTTCCCGAACCGGCGAACGCGGATACGGCGCCGGTCGTGCTCCGTCTGGCCAGCTTCAATATCCAGACCGGAATTTCCACTTCCAGCTACCGCGATTACATCACGGGAGGCTGGCGGCACGTGTGGCCATCGACCAAGCGCCTGCCGAACCTGAACCGCATCGCCCAGCTCCTCAAGCCGTTCGACATCGCCGGTCTGCAGGAGGTGGACGGGGGCGGAATGCGCAGCCACAACATCGTCCAGACCCAGTACCTGGCCGAGCATGCGGGTTTCGCCTACTGGCACAACCAGGTCAACCGCCGGATCGGCAATCTGGCGCTGCACAGCAACGGCCTGCTCAGCCGGATCCGTCCCGACTTCGTTCATGACTATCCGCTTCCGGGTATGCCGGGGCGCGGCGCTCTGCTGGCCCGTTTCGGCCGTGATCCCCGCAATGCGCTGTACGTCTGCGTGGCGCATCTGGCCTTGAGCCGCCGGGCGCGCCTCAAGCAGCTGCGCTTCATCAGCGATCTCATCGGCCATCTGCCTTACGTGGTGATGATGGGAGACCTCAACTGCGAGCCGAATACCCCGGAACTCGACCTGCTGCTGGAGGCGACCCATCTGAACGACCCGGTCTGCCGCCTGAAGACCTTTCCGAGCTGGCGGCCGCACAAGATGCTCGATCACATCCTGGTCACACCTTCGTTGAGCGTCAACCGGCTGGAAGTGATCGATTTCGCCTGCTCCGACCATCTGCCGGTGTCGATGGAAGTGGTGCTGCCGGACGCACTGGCGCATATCCGCGAGGCGAGGCAGGCAGCCTGAGGCTGCGCTCAGGCCTTCTTTTCCGAATAGTCGGCAAAGGCTTTGAGGCGGGAAACGGCCAGCCGGTTCACCGTGCGCGCCGCCTTTCCGGTCATCAGCTCGAGGGCTTCGTCCGCGGTATGAACCGCGTAAACCGCGAATTTTCCCTCGCTCACAGCTTCGGCCACCTCGGTCTTCAGCATCAGATTACGGATGTTCCCGGCCGGGATGATGACCCCCTGTCCTGCGGCGAAGCCGCGCGCCCGGCATAGCCGGAAAAAGCCCTCGATCTTCTCGTTGACGCCGCCCACGGCCTGCACATCGCCGTGCTGGTTCATCGAGCCGGTGACCGCCAGACTCTGCCGGATCGGGATGCCCGTCAGGGCCGACACCAGGGCGCAGAACTCCCCGAGCGATGCGCTGTCTCCGTCGATGTAACCGTAGGACTGTTCGATGGCGAGGTGAGCCGAGAGCGCAAGCGGGAAGTCGCGGGCATAGCGGAAGGCCAGATAGCCGGAGAGGATCAGGACGCCCTTGGAATGGATGGCCTGGCCCAGTTCGGCCTCGCGTTCGATGTCCACCACGCCGCGCTCGCCGGGCGAGACCGTGGCGGTGATGCGGGCCGGTGTGGCGAAGCAGGTTTCGCCCGCTTCCAGCACGGTGAGGCCGTTGACGCAACCGGCCTTCTCCCCCTCCGTGGCGATGAGCAGGACGCCTTCCATCACGTCATCCAGCAGTTCCTGGTTCAGCCGGTCCAGGCGCCGTTCGCGCGCAGCCAGCGCCCGGCAGACATGGTCGGCCCGGGTCGTCTCGGCGCCGTCCCGAAGCCGTTCCAGGTCGGCTTCGGCGAGAACTTCGCAGATATCGCCGATGCGCGCCGACACCCGGCTCTGGTGTTCGGCCAGACGGGCGCCGTATTCCAGCAGCGCGGCGATGCCGCAGGCGGAAACGTCGCCGTGCCCGGCCTGCGCCGCTTGGCTCTTGATCAGACGGGCGAAGTCCAGCATCGACTCCGGCGTGAGGGGGAAGTGATCGTCGAAGTCTACGGGGAGCCGGAACAGCTCCTTGAAATCGGGGTCGGCCGCTTCCAGCAGGTAATACAGATCCCTCGACCCTACCAGCACCAGCTTGACCGAGAGCGGAATGGGCGCGGGCAGCAGCGTCTGTGTCCTGGCACCGCCGACCGCATCGGCCGGGAGCGGCTCGATGCAGAGCTGGCCGGTCTTGAGCGCCCGCTTGAGCGCTGGCCAAGCCTCGGCATCGCCGACCAGTTGTTCGGCTTCCACGATCAGGCAACCGCCGTTGGCCTGATGCAGGAGGCCGGGAAAGATCAGCCGCGCATGGGCGCGTGAGGCTTCCTGTTCGCCGGGCGGTTCGATCCGGCCGAACAGGTTGGGATAGCTCGGGTTGGGGGCGAACAGCACCGGCGCTCCGCCTTGGCGGTCGTGGCTGACCAGGAGGCAGGGGGCATAGCGGTCCAGCAACTGATTGCGGCGGTTCGCCTCCTCGCGTGCGTCCTGGCTGCGGTCGTCGAGCAGGTATTCCGCCACGGTGCGGTCCAGATGCTCGCCCAGGACGGCGATATGAGCGGTCAGGGCCGCGCAGCCGGTATAGGGCGCGCTCAGGCGCGCCAGCAAAGGCGCCGCCGCCTGTTCGATCGTCTCCCGGTTCAGCGCCCGCAGCGATTCGGTGGCCTCCCGCTTCCACTGGGGGAGTTCCAGCAGGGCCTCGTGCAGGTCGTCCTCGAGTTCCCGAACCTGACCGTGGAACTCCGCTTTCTTTGCCTCCGGGAGGGCGGCGAAAGCCGCTTCGTCGAGCGGTGCGTCGTCCCCCCTCGGCGTGAAGGAGATGTCGTCGCCGTCGCGGAACAGCAGAATGCCCCGCTGCTCCGCCTTCCTCCCCACCGCCTCCACGGCGGCGTCGAAGCGCCGGGAAAATTCCCGGTCGATCGCCGTCCGGCGTCGCTGGTAGGCCGGGTTGTCGAATGCCGCCGGAAAGGTTGCCAGCAAGCTGTCGACGAAGGTTTCGACGTCGGCGGCGAAGCGGCGACCCGTGCCGGCGGGAAGGGAAATGGCGATCGGTTCGCGCGGATTGTCGAACCGGTTGAGGTACAGCCAGTCACTGGGGGCGGGCTGTCCGGCAGCCCGGCGTTCGAGCAGCCGTTTCACCAGCGACAGGCGGCCGGTGCCTGGATCGCCCATGACATAGAGATTGTAGCCGGGGCGGCGCATGGCCAGGCCGACGTCGATGGCTTCCTGCGCCCGCTGCTGGCCCAGGATGTGGTCGAGCGGCTCCAGTTCGGCGGTTGAAGCGAAGGGCAGGTCGGCCGGCGAAATGACGGTTTTCAGGGCAGCGGCGGGTAATGAGGTCGGCGGTCTGGACATGGATGTCGGCTGGGGGCGCGGTCGGCTGAATCAGCGGTGCGTGGCTATGGCCACGACTTCCGCGTCTCCGAGCCCTTTGTCGTCCCGGCTTTTCAGGTGGGCCAGCGCGCGCTGGAATTCACTCTGCAGGCGCGGGAGGACTTGGAGCGACTCGGCCGTGTAGTACACCACCTCGAAGGGCACCGGAGCGTCCAGGCTGCTCCGACGGCCGGGACGGAACGCTTGCCAGGCCATCTGGATGTGGCGGGGGCCGGCGCCGTCGACGAACACGATCTCGAGGTCGTCGGCCACGGCCAAATAAAGCATGCTTCGGATAGGGACGAACAGCGGATCGGGGCGGCGGCGTCCGAGCAGAACCCGGCTGAGGTTGTACGTCGCTCCGCCGAGCAGGCGCGCCTCGCGTCTGAGTTCGCGCGAACGATAGAAGGTTTCCTGCATCTGGACCGGCGCCGCTTGCTTGTTCTTGGATTAAGCTATCAGCCTTGGCGCGCGGAGGGCAAGAACTGGACGCTCGGCCCGGCGCTTTGCTATATTGGCCGCGCTTTGTTTTGGCAGATTCCCCGGAGAATGCTCGATTCTCCCTCGCTGAGGCCCACAGCTGTCAGGCCGGGACGGCCTCGAACGCTCTCCCCACTCCACTCCGCCGGCCGCCAAGGGTTCGAGGGCTCTCGCGCATAACGACAATTCCTCATTTTTTCAGCAAATTCTGGAGCAGGGCAATGACGATTAAGATTGCAATCAATGGATATGGGCGTATCGGCCGCAACATCCTGCGGGCGATTTACGAAGCCGGGCGCAAGGATGTTGAGATCGTCGCCATCAACGACCTGGGCGATGCCCAGATCAACGCCCACCTCACCCGCCACGACACCGTGCACGGCCCGTTCCGGGGAACCGTGGAGGTCGGCGAGGGCGAAATCGTAGTCAACGGCGACCGCATCAAGGTTTTCTCCGAGAAGGATCCTTCCAAGCTGCCCTGGGGCGCACTGGGTGTGGACGTCGTGCATGAATGCACCGGGGTGTTCCGCACCAAGGCCAAATGCCAGCCGCATCTCGATGCCGGCGCCAAGAAGGTGATCATTTCGGCTCCGGCCGACAAGAACGAGTGCGACGCGACCATCGTTTACGGAGTCAATGATCACACGCTGAAGGCCGTCCATACCGTCATTTCCAATGCTTCCTGCACCACCAACTGCCTGGCTCCGCTGGTCAAGCCGCTGATGGAAAAGATCGGTATCGTGTCCGGCCTGATGACCACCGTGCATTCCTACACCAACGATCAGGTGCTCACCGACGTCTATCACAAGGATCTGTACCGGGCGCGGGCGGCGGCCCTGAACATGATCCCGACCAAGACCGGCGCGGCGCAGGCCGTGGGTCTGGTCCTGCCGGAGCTGGACGGCAAGCTGTCCGGTTTTGCCATCCGTGTGCCGACTGCCAACGTATCGGTTGTGGACTTGACCTTCATAGCGGCCCGGGAGACCGGCAAGGACGAAATCAACGCCGTCCTCAAGGCCGCGTCGGAAAACGAGCTGAAGGGGATCCTCGCCTACAACGACCAGCCGCTGGTCTCCAGCGATTTCAACCATACGACGACATCGTCCAATTTCGATTCCACCCAGACCAAGGTGGTCGGCAATCTGGTGAAAGTGCTGAGCTGGTACGACAATGAGTGGGGTTTCAGCAACCGCATGCTGGATACCACGGTCGCCCTGATGAATGCCAGCTAGCGCCCGATGAAAACCAACATTCGCCGCACCAAGATCATCGCTACGCTGGGGCCGGCTTCCGAGTCCCCGGAGATGCTCGAGAAGATACTGAAGGCCGGCGCCGACGTGGTCCGGCTGAATTTCTCCCATGGCACGGCGGAGGAGCACCGCGCCCGCGCCGAGCGGGTGCGGGAAATCAGCCGGCGCATGCAGCGCTATGTCGCCATCCTGGCCGACCTGCAGGGCCCCAAGATCCGCATCGCCCGCTTCAAGGACGATCGCAAGATCGTGCTGGAGGAGGGCCGGCCTTTTGATCTGGACACCGCGTTTCCACCGGATCAGGGCGATGAAACTCAGGTCGGCTGCGCTTACGAGGCCTTGCCGGCGGATGTCGAGGCCGGCGACACGCTGCTGCTCAATGACGGCCTGATCGAGCTGAAGGTCAAGGCGGTCGAAGGGACCCGGGTCAAATGCGTCGTCAGCGTGGGCGGCGTGTTGTCCAACCACAAAGGCATCAACAAGCTGGGCGGCGGGTTGTCGGCCCCTGCCCTGACCGAGAAGGACAAGGCGGACCTGATCACCGCCGTGAGCATCGGTGCCGATTATCTGGCGATCTCCTTTCCGCGCTCGAAGGAGGACATGCTGGAAGCCCGCGAGCTGTTGCACCGGGCCGGCGGCAACATGGGGCTGGTGGCCAAGATCGAGCGCGCGGAGGCGATCAGGGACGGGGTGATCGAAGGCATCATTGACGCCTCCGATGCCATTATGGTGGCGCGCGGGGATCTGGGCGTGGAAATCGGCGATGCCCGCCTGCCGCATGAACAGAAGAAACTGATCAGCTTGGCGCGCACCCGCAACAAAGTCGTCATCACCGCCACCCAGATGATGGAGTCGATGATCGAGAACCCCCAGCCGACCCGGGCAGAAGTGTCCGATGTCGCCAATGCGGTGATCGATGGCACCGATGCCGTCATGCTGTCCGCCGAAACCGCGGCGGGCAAATTTCCGGACCGCACCGTGGCGGCCATGGTGCGGGTTTGCAAGGAAGCGGAAAAATATCCGCGGACGCGCCAATCGAGCCACCGGATGGACGAGAAATTCCACCGCATCGACGAAGCCATCGCGATGTCGGCGATGTACATCGCCAATCATCTGCCGGTCAGGGCCATCGGCGCGCTGACGGAATCGGGGTCGACGCCCTTGTGGATGTCGCGCATCAGTTCCGGCATCCCCATCTTCGCCCTGACGCCGCACGAGAGTGTGTGCCGGCGCGTGACGCTGTTCCGGGGGGTTTATCCGATCTTTTTCGACGAGAAGGATATTTCGGATCACCATGTACTCAACCGGGCGATCGCCGAAGAGTTTCTCAAGCGCAACCTGGTGAAGATGGACGATCTGGTGATTCTGACCAAGGGCGATCTGACCGGCCGCACCGGCGGCACCAACGCCCTGAAGATATCGCGGATCAGCGACGTGATCGCCGCCGCGCCTTAGACGGGAGTTTTTTCAGCTCGCCCGTTCGTGCAACGGGCTCTTGCGGGGGAAGTGAGCCTTGAGAAATTCCATCTGGTCGGCGAGTACGCGGCGGCCCTGCAGATAGATGTATTCGGCGTGAGTCGGCATGAAGGGGATGGCGAGCAGCTGCATCTTCGCCTCCTCCGGCGTCCTGCCCGCCTTGTGGTTGTTGCAGCGCTTGCAGGCGGTTACGACGTTGTTCCAGGTGTCCGAGCCGCCGCGGCTGGTGGGCTGGATATGGTCTCGCGACAATTCGCTGTGGCGGAAGTTGTTGCCGCAATAGAGGCAGATGTGGCCATCGCGGCGGAACAGGGCGGCGTTATTGAGCGGCGGCACATAGCTCAGATCGATCTTGTAGCCGCTGTTGGCATGGCCGAAGGTGGCTACGATCGAATTCACCTCGATCCGGCTGCGTTGCCCCGTCCTGGCGTTGACGCCTCCCCGTAGCCGGAACAGAATGCTACCGCAACCGTAGGCGACCTGTTCCAGATAATAGAGCTTGGCGGCTTCCTGATAGCCTATCCATTCGAGCGGCATTCCCGAGGCATCCGTGCGCAATACCTGAAGGTGGCGATGATGCATGGTTTCTCCTGCGGCTGAGGTATTTTCAAAAATTGTTCATGAATCTTGACAAATCGGGTCCAAAACGGGGTCTTTCTGCAATGACTTATGCACAGTGTACAGAAATGCCCGGCGAAGTTGAAACTGCCCTGCCAAACGATTCGGCCAGTTCGCGGGCGATTGGTCTAACTTATTGTTTTTACGCCGGCTATGTCTGGCTGGTCAAGACCTCGACAGTTTGACCGTAGCCCAGAAAAAATGCGGGCTCGCGGACTTATCCTGGCGTCGATGCACAGACTTTTCCACAGGATTTGTGGATAAGTTCGTTTCGTCGCCGAACTACGCGTGGGTTCAAGCGTAACGGCGGATTATGACGATCAGCCGCACGGAAAAAGTTGTCAGGGTTGCCGTTCCCATTCCGGCGTACCGATGTTTCGACTACCTTCCTCCATCGGGTGTCGGCCTCTCGGAATTGCTCCCCGGTATCCGCCTGCGCGTCCCTTTCGGTAACCGGACCCGCGTGGGCTATCTCATAGCCGTCGCGGAAACTCCCGACTGCGACGTCGAGCGGCTGCGCGCGGCCGAGGCGGTTCTGGACGACAAGCCGCTGCTGTCCGAGACCGATGTGAAGCTGTTGCAATGGGCGGCGCGCTATTACCACCATCCGCTGGGGGAGGTTTTTCAGCTCGCGTTCCCCGTGCATCTGCGGGAAGGGCGTTCGGCGGAAGTCGCCCGCCCTCGGGGATTAGCCCTCACGCCGGCCGGCGCCGCCCTCGATTCGCCGGCGTTGAAGCGCGCTCCCTCTCAGCGGCGGCTGCTCGAAACCTTGCGCGGCGCGGAGAATCCATTACCGGCATCCCGATTGGCGGAGACAGGGAGCTCGGCCCGCGCGGCCCAGGATGCCGCCCGGCGTCTGGTCGAGCGCGGTTGGGCCGAATGGGTGGATTTGCGGGACGGAAGGATTCCCGCCGCCGTTCGGCCGCCGTTGCCGCTCAATGTGGCCCAGCTCGCGGCAGTCGACGCGGTTTCGGCACACCTGGGCCGTTACGGCGCCTTCCTGCTCGAAGGGGTGACCGGCAGCGGCAAGACCGAGGTCTATCTCGAAGTGATCCGGCGGGTCATCGGTCGCGGCGAGCAGGCGCTGATCCTGGTGCCCGAGATCAGCCTCACCCCGCAACTCGAGCAGAGGCTGCGCGAGCGGATCGAGGCGCCGCTGGCCGTGTTCCATTCCGGGTTGAACGAGACGGAGCGCACCGCCGCCTGGCTGGGTTTTCAGCAGGGCGACCTCCGGGTGCTGCTCGGCACCCGTTCCGCCGTGTTCGTGCCTATGCGCAGGCCGGGAGTCATCATCCTGGACGAGGAGCACGACCGCTCTTTCAAGCAGCAGGAAGGATTCCGCTTTTCGGCGCGGGATGTAGCGGTGATGCGTGCACGCATGGCGGATATCCCCTTGGTCGCGGGATCGGCTACGCCTTCGCTGGAGTCGATCCGCAATGTCCAGCGCGGGCGCTATGCCCGCTTGAGCCTGCCGGCGCGGGCCGGCGTTGCCGTGGAGCCGCGCTACCGTTTGCTCGACATCCGCTCGCGCCGCTTGCAAGAAGGACTGTCCGAAGCCTTGATCGCGGCGATCCGTGAAACCCTGGCCGAGGGCGGGCAGGTGCTACTGTTCCTCAACCGCCGGGGGTTCGCGCCGGCGCTGATCTGTCACGGCTGCGGATGGGTCGCGCAATGCCGGCGCTGCGATGCCAACCTGGTGCTGCATGCCCGCGAGGCCCGGCTGCGCTGCCATCACTGCGCCGCCGAGCATGGCCTGCCGGCGGGCTGTCCGGCCTGCGGACAGGAAGACTTGCGTCCGTTGGGAATCGGTACCGAAAGGGTCGACCAGGCTTTGCAGCGACTGTTCCCGGAGGTCGGCGTGGCGCGGATCGACCGCGACAGCACCCGAGGGCGCCACAGTCTGGCGCGGATACTCGACCGGGTGCACCGAGGCGAAGTGCGGATACTGCTGGGGACCCAGATGCTGGCCAAGGGACATCATTTCCCCGGCGTGACTCTGGTCGGAATCCTCGATGTGGACGCGGGCTTTTACAGCACCGATTTCCGCGCCGCCGAGCATACCGCCCAGCTGATCGTGCAGGTGGCCGGACGTGCCGGTCGGGGCGAAAAGCCCGGCACGGTGCTGCTCCAGACCCGGCATCCGGATCATCCATTGCTTCAGCGGCTGCTGCGCGAAGGTTATCCCGGCTTCGCCGCCGCGGAGCTCGCCGAGCGCGAGTCGGCCTGCCTGCCGCCCTTCGGATATCAGGCTCTGTGGCGGGCGGAGTCTAAAGAGCTCGCGCTGTCGATGGACTTCCTCGCGCGCCTGCGCGAAGAGGCCGATGGAACGAATGGCGCGGTGCATTGGCTCGGGCCGGCGCCCGCGCCGATGCCGAAGCAGGCCGGGCGCTACCGGGCTCAGCTTTGGCTCAAGAGCGCCCGGCGCGAGGTTCTGCACGCCAGCTTGACCGATGCCCTGGCCCGGCTGCAGGAAACGCCGGAGCGGCGCGTGCGCTGGTCGCTGGACGTCGACCCGGTGGACTTTTACTGAGCGGCAGGCTCCCCCGCCCATTGCCTCCGGAAGTCTTCGTAGCCATAGCTTTGTTCGAGGTGCAATGCTTCCCCGTCCCAGCGGTAGATCGAAGGCAGGTTGTGGCCGTTGAAGCGGTTGGCCTTGATCAGGGTGTAGGCTCCGACATCCTCGAAGACCAGACGGTCGCCCACCCGGGGGGGCGACGGGAGGGCGTACTCGCCGAACAGGTCTCCCGCCAGGCAGGTGCCGCCGGCCAGGATCGCGTTTTCTCCCCCTTCCTCGCAGGTCTCGGCCAAGCGGGGGCTGCGCTGGTATTCGAAGACCTCCGGATGGTGGTTGATACTGGTGTCCAGGACGGCCACCGTCTTTCCCGCGCTGTCGAACACGTCGAGGACGCTGGTGACCAGATAGCCGGCAGGCCCTGTCACCGCTTTGCCCGGCTCGAAATAGACCTCCAAGCCGTAATTGCGATGCAGCCGGGCGGAAAGGCCGGCCAGGCGTTCCCGGTCCGTGCGCCGGTCCAACCGGTAGCCGCCGCCGAAATTGATCCATTGCAGCCGCCCCAGATGATCGCCCAACTGCGCTTCCAGCTCGGCCAAGGTTTCGGCTAACGGTTCGAAACTGGGCGTGTCGAAGACCGTATGGAAATGCAGGCCTCGCAGCCTCTTGCCGAGTCCGGCCAGGGCGGGTTTGAGCCGGTCGAGCGGAACCCCGAGTTTCGAGTGGGGGCGGCAGGGGTCGTAACGGGGGTCGGGGGCGAAGGACCGCTGCGGATTCACCCGCAGTCCCACGCTGGCCGTGCCTTCCGTTCGGGCCGACCAGCGGTCGAACTGTTCCAGCGAGTTGAAGCTCACGAAATCGCAGAGCCTGCCGATTTCATCGATCTCGCCGGGCCTGAATCCCGGCGTCGTGATGTGCAGGCTGCCCGGCCCTGCCAGCGCCTCGGCGCAGAGCCTCGCCTCGAACAGCGAGCTGGCCGAAAAGCCGTCGACGCGTGGCGCGATCCGCCGCAACAGAGGCAGGAATGGAAACGATTTGACCGAATAAAGCAGCTTGGGGCCGGCCTCTCCGGTCGCTTCTTTGAAGCGCGAAAGGGTTCGGTCGATGGCGGTCTGGTCGTAGACGAAAGCCGGGGTGTCCGGCAAGAGGCGCTTCAGGGTTCCGGTCAACATGGCAAATCCACTTGGGGCGCGCAAGGATAAAGAATCCGCGGAGTCCTGGCCAGACGAGCCGATGCCTGTGCGGAACGAAGACGCAAACCCGGCTTGACGAGCAATGCAGCCTGGAGCCTGCGTCGAATCCCCTGGCATCTGTGTGAATTCACGCGATCCGCGGGCCACTGGGTTCAGTACGAGGGCTGTAAGCGCCTGATTCCGGTTCTTGGCATCGACGTTGCTGGGCTGGCTCTACGGAATCCTCCGAACGATAACCCTATGAACGCAATCCGCTGCTATGCCGTCCTGGCCGTCGGGCTCGCCGCCGCGCTGCCGCCAAGCGCCTTCGCCGCCCGACTGAGCTATTCGGAAGCCTATGTCGAAAAGCTCAAAGGCGGCGAGAAGACCGGTACTGAACTGCTGGTCTTGAAAGGTCATGTCGAATTCGGCGATCGGACAAGTCCTGCCGACCTGTCCGCCGAGACGGTCTGGTCCGTCGCTCTGCAAGGAAATCTCCTGGTCTCGGGTGCCCTGGGCGACGGTGCCAAGCGGAGCTTCGGGGCCAAGGGCGGCAAGTCCGTAATCCTCCTGTCCGGCGGCGGTACCCTGAAGTTTGCCTGGAACGCGGAGGGGATCGATTTCATCCTGAAATGGAAAGGCGGGCCGGGCCTGGCCGCGCGGTACAGGGGAGAAACCACCGGTATTTCGGCCTCGGGGTATCCGGTGGACATTGCCATCGGCCGCCTGAAAGGCTATTTCGACGTGTCGGCGACGGGGCAGGCGAAAACCAGGACGAAGAAGGGGGTGGCGCTGTCCAGCATTGCCCTGAAGGGGGCGGCGACTTCGGCGGGGCTGGAGGCTCCGGACAGGGATGGCGACGGCTATGCCGCCGACGTGGATTGCGGCGATTTCGAGGCCGCCATCAACCCGGGTGCGGCGGAAGCCATGCTGGACGGGCTCGACTCCAACTGCGACGGCCGCGATTCCGGGGTGCCGGAAGTGATCGATACGTTTAGCGTGGGCGGCAACTTCACCAGTCCGGCCGTCAGTTTCGCCAGGCCGGATGCTCCCGGTTCAGCGCGCGATTTTTCCGGTTGGGACAAGACCTTTGTTTTTCCCTCCGTCGGCAAACGTTCGTTCTACGATCCGAGCGTCGGCAACTATTACAACGACGATACGATGACGCCGGTGACGGACGGCCAGATCATCTGGCGCGGATGGCCCCATACCGGCAAATGGGGATTTTTCTACGGTTCCGCCGGCAACCGGATCACCTTGACCCTGGAGCCCGATGCCTCGGTCGAAGCACTGGGGACCCACCCGGCCTTCATACTGTTCTGGCGGCCGGAAGGCGGGCCTCTGACCTGGGAGGGTACGCAGGACATCGATGCCGGCCAGACGGTTCCGGAAAACTCCGACATCATCCCTGCCCACAACATGCCGCAGCGGGCCGATTGGACTATCCGGGGCCTGCCGGCGAAAACCGATCACACCGCGCCGTCAGGGGTGGACACCGTGCTGTATCCCATGGGTGCCGCCAGCTACACGCTATACCATGTCGATGCCGGTTACGACGCCGACAAATACGTGGCGGGCAACGTGCTCCTCATGCATTCCACCGCTTTGAATTCGATCGCAGTGAGCGACGGCGCCGCCGGCAAGCTCAGCAAGACCCTCGTTCTGCCCAAGGACGGTTACTACCTGCTTTATGTCGGCAATGTGCTGGAATTGGCCGGCTGGAGCCTGAGCGACAGCGGCAAGCTCCAGACCGTCGATGAAATTGCGCCGCCGGCTATTCACATCGACGTCACGATTTCAAAGCCTTAAGCCCTGTCTACCCGGAGCGGAGCCTTGCGGGCGGCGGGAGCGCCGGCAGATTTCCCCGCGCTTTCTCCTGCCGTCTCGTGGGAAGAACCGTCCGCGTGAAACCACGCAGTCGCCGTGAGTTTTCGCGCGGAACCCGTGTTATTTGTAAGCAACTTATTGATACTAATGGCTATTGATATTGGTATCCTTTTTGCAGCAAGGGGCGCTGGATCAATCGATGATTTGCTTGACGAGTAGAACGGTATGAAACATCCAATCGGATACATCTTCGCGCTGGGCCTTGTCGTGGCGCAGCTGTCGGCAGCCGCTTCGGCGGGGGTTTCCTACAACCTGAACAATTACGACGGCACGGGCGATTCGGGGGGCGACGGGAATCTTCCCGCCATCTGGACCAACCCGGTGGCTACCGACACGTATGCGGGCACGTTGAATGCCATGTGGATTGCCGATTTCTCGACAAGCCCGGAGACGCTCGTATTGTCCACCGCGGATGCGCTTACCCGAACCTTTACGTCCAAGGGGGCGACGGCGAACACGCCCGCCGATTATTGGCTGGCGGTCGGGGCCAAGTCGTGGTTCGACGAATCTGCCGGGAACGGATGGGGGCATGCGCTGGACTTCGGCCTGGTGAACCTGCCTGAAGACGGCAATCTGACCATCACCGTGGAGGCCGACGGTTCGGAGCTGGTTCCGGCCCTGAGCGTCTACAAGGGCTGGGACACCAGCAAATCCTCATCCCGCCATGCCGAATTCAAGGACAAGGAGGACAACCCGCTGTCGGGCACCTCGGGTCTCGTCTATCTCAACAGCAAAGCCGCTTCCGCCGCCGGAAAAGCCGTGACCCTGACCCTCACCGGGCTCAAGGCGGGCCAATACGAGGTGTTCGTGGGCGGCAACAACGGCACGGCGGGAGGCAGGTACAAAGTGACGCTCGCGACCTCGCCGGCGCGCTACCGCATCACCGACCTTGGCACCTTGGGCACGGGCGTCAACAGCGTTGCCAATGGCGTCAACAATCGTGGCGAAGTCGTGGGCTACTCGCGTTACAACGCGAACTTCAACGCGACCCACGCTTTCAAGTACGGCAACGGCGCCATGACCGATCTGGGCACGCTGATACCCGGCGGAGAGGTACAGGGCGGCACCTACTCCAGGGGGTACGGCATCAATGATGCCGGTGTCGCGGTCGGCTACAGTTATCTCGATACCGGCGGGTTGAAGCTTTCCTACCCCGCGGTCCGCTACAACGCCGACGGTACCATTACCCAACTCGGGACTTTCCGCACCGACGCCAGCGGGGGCGGCACGGCCCATGACATCAACGCCGCCGGCGTCATCGTCGGTTATGCCTCGTCCGGCGACAGCAGCTCCAACCACTACGATCCGTTCATCTGGAAAGACGGCGTCCTGACTTCGTTGGGTTCGCTCGGCGGAACCCGCGGCAAGGCTTTGGCCGTGAACGACTCCAACGAGGCGGTCGGGTGGTCTTTCACCGCGGGCGACGCCGCCACGCACGCCTTCCTCCATACGGGCGGCGCCATGCACGATCTGCACGACACGTTCGCCTCTTCCGTGGAGGGCGCGACAGGCTCGGCGGCGAGCGACATCAACGCGGAAGGGACGGTCGTCGGATCGGTCAACACTTCCAACGGCAGTCACGCGGTGCTCTACCGCCAGGGCATCGTCACCGATCTGGGTTGGCTGCCGGGAGGCAGCAGCGGCAGCGCCGCCGGAATAAACAACGAATCCCGGATCGTGGGCTCCGCGTCGGTTTCGGGCGTTGACGGCGCAACCCATGCCTTCCTGTACGAGGACGGCAAAATCTACGACCTGAACAATCTGCTGGAGATCAACCCCGGCTGGGAATTGACCGACGCGTCCGCGATCAGCAATACGGGCTACGTCGTGGGCACCGGCGACATCAATGGCACGTATCACGCCTTCCTGCTGTCGCCCATACCGAACCAGATGAAACTGGATCTGGCTATCGCCGGTTCCGGCAAGGTGCAAAGCGATCCGGCGGGTTTGGATTGCGCCCTGACCTGCGCCGGCAGTTTCGATGAAGGCGCGCAGGTCAGCTTGTCGGCGGCGCCCGCGGCCGGGTTCGCGTTTTCCGGCTGGGCCGGCGCCTGCTCGGGCAACGGTACCTGCACAGTCACGATGGATGGCCACAAGTCTGTGACCGCTACGTTCGCCGCCGTTCAGAAATCGCTGGCCGTGGCGATCGCCGGGGCCGGGTCGGTCAAAAGCAGTCCGGCGGGTTTGAATTGCGTGGGAGGGAGCTGTGAAAGCGGCTTCGACCAGAACGCGCAGGTCACCTTGTCCGCGGTCCCTGAGCCGGGGTACGTGTTCCTGGGATGGTCCGGCGGCTGCACCGGCACCGGCGCTTGTATCTTGACGATGGACGGCGACAAATCCGTGTCGGCGAAGTTCATTTCTTCTTCGACCCCGCAATACAAGCTTCGCGTCAGCAAGCCCCAAAAAGGCACGGTGACCAGCAGTCCGGACGGAATCCACTGCGGCGGCTCGGGCAAGTCGTGCAAGGCCTCGTTTTATCAAGGTACGGAAGTGACGCTGATCGCCATGCCGAAAGACGGTCAATACCTGAAGCGTTGGGTGGGCTGCACTTCCTCCGAAGGAGCGGTGTGCCGGGTGGCGGTTAGCGGGAAGAGCCGTCTGGTCACGGCCAAGTTTGCCAAGCTGCCGAAGTAAAGCAGGCCAAGGCACCGTTCTGGTCCCGCCACGGCCTCTCAGGCGACAGGTGCGTGGCGGCTTCCGCATCACGCCCTGTCGGCCCGGTATCGCCCGTCACCCCGGATGCCAGCGGCCGGCATGGCAAATCGTTCTGGTGCGCGCAAGAATAAGGCTTCCTCCAAGCCGCGGCCAAACGAGCCAGCACCCTCATGGAACGAAGACCCGAGCCTGAACTGATGGACGACGAAGCACAGGCATTGGCCTATGCGCAAGCGGATTTTTCCGAAGCGCACAACCGTTTCGTCGCCCTGTTCACCGAATGTTTTCCCGGCGAGCCGGGCTCCGGCGTCTGCCTGGATCTCGGCTGCGGGGCGGCCGACGTGCTGGTGCGGTTCGCTAGAGCTCACCCGGAATGCCGCATCGACGGCGTGGACGGCGCCCCTGCGATGCTGGCGCTGGCACAGGTGGCCGTGGATGCCGCACACCTGCAGGACCGTGTCCGGCTGATTCAGGGTTACCTCCCCGGTGCCGAGCTGCCCTGCCGGGACTACGACGCCGTCATCTCCAATTCACTGCTGCACCATCTGGCGGCGCCGTCGGTTCTGTGGGAGACCGCGAAACGCCATGGGAGGCCAGGCGCGGCTCTGTTCGTGATGGACCTGTTGAGGCCCGATACGCCGGCGCGCCTCGACGAACTCGTACAGCGCTACGCGGCCGATGCCCCGCCCGTATTGCAGCGGGATTTCCGCAATTCTCTGCTCGCCGCCTACCGCCCGGACGAAGTGCGGGCGCAACTGGACGACGCGGGGCTTGGTTCCTGCCGGGTTTCGGTCGTCAGCGACCGGCACTGGATCGCATTTGGACGGCTCTAGCGGTCCGTTGCTATAGTCCGATTCCAGCATCCGGAGCTGGTTCCGGATGTCTTGATGATTCCAGATCACTAGGGGGGACAATGAACAAATACATCGTCGAACTGATTGGGACATTCTTCCTGGTACTTACCGTCGGGTGCACCGTGATCGCCGGCGCGGGCGGCGTCATTCCGCCTCTTGCGATCGGTTCCGCGCTGATGGTCATGATTTTCGCCGGCGGCCACATCTCAGGCGGCCACTACAATCCTGCCGTCACGCTGGGGGTTTGGATGCGCGGGCGTTGCAGCGGCAAGGACGTCATCCCTTATTGGATAAGCCAGATCATCGGCGCGGTGCTCGCGGCCGCTGCCGTCAAATTCCTCAAGGCAGGGGCAGAGGTCACCGCCATGGCCCCGGCCGTTGGGCCGGCATTGGTGGCCGAGTTCCTGTTCACCTTCGCACTGGTCTACGTGGTGCTGAACGCCGCCACGGCGAAGGGGACGGCGGGCAATTCGTTTTACGGGCTGGCGATCGGTATGACGGTGATGACGGGGGCGTTTGCCGTGGGAAACATCTCCGGCGGAGCCTTCAATCCCGCGGTGGCCGTCGGGATTTCCACCATGGGGCTCTCTGCCTGGTCCAACCTCTGGATCTACCTGTTGGCCGATCTGGCGGGCGGCGGCGCGGCCGCTCTGGTGTTCAAGCTGGTGAGCCCGGACGACAGATAGGCTCTCCGTCCATAAGGAAAGTCCCGCGCCTTCCCCGGATCCGCCCACGGCGGACCGGGGCGGGTGCGGTGCCTGCTGAGCGAGATGACGCAGTGATTGCGGGATATTCCGCAGTTGGTCGCCCCGGCTTTTTCGCCGGTGATTTGTAACACGCTGTTTATTAGTATTTTTTAATGATGGTATCGAACTTGCCTTAGAGCGAGGCATGTTCAAACTTTTCCGCCATCATCCCATGCGCTCCGGTACTTCGAGTCTTCTGGCCATCGGGTCGGCAACCCTGCTCACCCTCCTCCTGGCTGCCGCCATCTACCCCCCGGCCGCGTCCGCGCACGGGGCGCTGGTTTTCCCCTTTTCCCTGAAGAACGTCCAGCCGCCGCCCATTCCGGGCCTCGGCAAGGTCGTGAAGAACGAAAAGGCGCTGCTGGTGCTCGGCAAGGCGCTGTTCTGGGACATGAACGTCGGCAGCGACGGCATGGCCTGTGCGAGCTGCCATTTCCACGCAGGCGCGGACGTACGGACGAAAAACGCGCTGAATCCGGGCGGCAAGCGGCATTTGACCGATGCCGGCGGCGATCCCCTGTATCCGGCGCTGGCCGCGGGGTTCAAGCCTACGGCTTCCGGCGGCGCCGGCGGGCCGAATTACGAACTTACCGCCGACGATTTCCCCTTCGTCCGCTTCGCCGATCCCAACGACAACGATTCCGGCTTCACGGCGGAAACCGACAATGTCATGTCGTCTTCCGGCACCTATGCCGGTGAGTTCAAGGGGGTAAGCAAGACCGGCAATTCCCTCGACGACTGCGACCGCGCCGGGCATGACGGCGTCTATCACGTCGGCGGCACCCGCACCCGGCAGGTCGAGCCTCGCAACACGCCGACGGTCATCAATGCGGCATTGTTTCACCGCCAGTTCTGGGACGGCCGGGCCAACAGCGTGTTCAATGGCGTCAACGGCGACGGGCTCCGCGATACCGGTGCCGGTGTCTGGGTCGTGGTGAACGGCAAGCCGAAGAAAAAGCCGTTCCGGCTGGAGAACTCCTCGCTCGCCTCCCAGGCCGTGGGGCCGCCGACCAACAACCAGGAGATGTCCTGCAACGGCCGCACTTTCCCGGACGTCGGCCGCAAACTGCTGCAGCGCCGGGCACTGGAGCGGCAGGCAGTCCACGCCGAAGACGGCGTGCTCGCCGGCTCCCGCTCCGCGCAAGGCCAGGGCCTGGCGCAGACCTACGCAGAGCTGATCAAGAAGGCTTTCCGCAGCCAGTACTGGTCGGGCAAGGCGCCCCGCAAGAACCGGGCGATCTTCGGTACGCCGGCCGGGTCCTCCGAGCCGTACACCCAGATGGAAGCCAATTTCGCTCTGTATTTCGGCGTGGCGGTACAGGCCTACATGCGTACGCTGATTTCCGACCAGGCCCCCGTGGACTCCGGCAAGGTTCAGGTCTGTTTCGACGGGCAGGAACTGCATCCGGTGGCGGGCTGTCCCAATTCCGACTATCTGATCGATGCCCCGCAGGCCATGACCGCCGCCCAGCTCCGGGGTCTGCAGCATTTCATCAACGCCCACTGCATCCTCTGCCATACCGGACCGCTGGCATCGACGGCAGCCAGTCCGGAGATCGTGAGGCTGGCGAACGGCAAGGCGGTCAAGGTCGACCCGAACGGCTACTCCCTGGTGGACCGCACCAACGATCCCCTGGGGAATACGCGGCTGATGGACGCGGGTTTCGTCAACACCGGCGTCACCCATTATTCGTTCGACCCCGGACTCGGAAACAACAGTGCGAGCAATTCCTCGCAGCCGCTATCGTTTGCCAAGCAGTATCTGGCGGAGCTGGTGGGGAACGGCGGCGGCGTTTTCGACGAGCTGAAAGTCCGGCCGTGCCTGTTCACTGCGCCGTTCGTGAAGACCTCGAAGTCCGACCCCTACGGCTTCCCGGATGACCAGCTGCAGCCCGATCCGCTGGGCAGCGAGGGCTGTGTTCTTTCCAAGCTGGCCATGATCCCGACCCAGGCGGCGGCCGCCGCGGAAGCGGCCAAGGCCGAGGCCGGGAGCAGCAGCCTGCTGCGGGCCGGCGTCCAGGGTACGTTCAAGATTCCCACGCTGCGCAACGTGGAGCTGACGGCGCCGTATTTCCACAACGGCTCCGTTCTCACCCTGAATCAGGTCATCGACTTCTATATCAGGGTCGGCAACTACGCCAGCCGCGACAAGGTGGTCGAGATGCCCACCTTGAGCGACATCATCGGCAACGAGCAAGGTCCGAAGGACGACATCGCCGCCTTCCTCAAGTCCCTGACCGACGAACGGGTGCGGGACGAAGCGGCGCCTTTCGACCACCCGGCGCTCCAGGTGCCGAACGGCCATGCCGGCGACCATCAGTCCGTCAGCGATGCCGACGGGGACGGTCTGGCCGACGACGAATTTCTGGAAATCCCGGCGGTGGGCAGGAAAGGCCGCACCGCCCAGGGGCTGGGGCCGATTCAGGCCCTGCAGGGAAGCATCGAGGGATCCAACGGTATGCCTTAATACCTCAGGACTATTGCAACACCTTTAAGAGAGACACCATGAACAAAACGCATCGTTATTCCTTACTGGCCGCCGGCCTCTTTGCGGCCATGCCGCAACTGGCTGCCGCCCACGGCGGCACTCACGACGTCACCGCGGTCGCCCACCTGAGCTATTCGGAAGCCTATTCGGAAAAGCTCAAGAAAGGCCAGGAAGTCGGCACCGAACTGCTGGTGCTGGACGGACACTTCGAATTCAACGAACACGTCGGCATGGGCGATATCACCCCGGAAACGACCTGGTCGGCCGTCGTACAGGGCCAGACCCTGGCAACGGGTACCCTGGGCGATGCCACCAAGAAGAAATTCGGCGCCAAGGGCGGCATGGCGGTGATCAACGTGCCCGGCGGCGGCACGCTTAAATTCACCTGGAACGCCAAAGCCATCATGCTCAAGCTGAAATGGACCGGCGAGCCGGCCCTGGCGCGGCTTTACAAGGACCAGAACACCAGCATCAATCTGCCGCAATTCCCGGTCGACATCGCGATCGGCAGCCTGCACGGCTACTTCAACGTTCCGGTCACCGGCCAGGCGAAGGCCAAGACCAAGAACGGCACCCTGCTGTCCAAGATCGCCTTGAAAGGCAATGCGAACTCCGCGGGCCTGGACGCGCTGGACCGGGACGGCGACGGCTCCACGGCCGACGTCGATTGCAACGACTTCGCGCCCACCGTCCATCCGGGTGCCGCCGAAGCGACGCTGGACGGCGTGGATTCCAACTGCGACGGGCGCGACTCCGCTGTTGCGGAAGTCGTCGAGACGTTCAAGAATCCGGGCACCTATTCCAGCCCGGTCATCAACTTCAAGATCTCTTCGCCGCCGGGGCCGGGAACGCCCGTCTACGGGCCGCCGCGCAACTTCTCCGGCTACAACAAGAGCTTCGCGCTGGCGATCGGCAAGACCTCGTACTACGATCCGACCACGGGCATCAAGTGGAACGACGACACCATCACGCCGGTCAGCGACGGCCAGGACATCTGGCGCGGCTGGACCCATACCGGCAAATGGTCGTTCTTCAACGGCAACGCCGGCGACAAGATCACCCTCAACGTACAGCGTGATGCGCAGGAAGCCACCCTGAGAGGCGCCCATCCGGGCTTCATCCTGTTCTGGCGGCCCGAGGGCGGTCCGCTGTTCTGGGCCGGCACCCAGGATCTCGACGAAGGCCAGACCGCGCTGCCCGCCGACTCCGACACCGTCGTCGGCCACGTGATCGTGCAGCACGCCGACTGGACCGTACAGGGTTTGCCGGCCAAGGCCGACCATACCGCACCCGCGGGCGTGGATGCCGAGCTCTATCCGATGAAGACGGACAGCTACACGATGTACTACGTCGATTCCGGTTATGACGCCGACAAGTACGAGGCATCGAAGAAGCTCATCATGCACCCCACGGCGTTCAAAGGGATGGCCCTGAACGACGGCACCGCCGGGGCGTTCAGCAAGTCCATCACCCTGCCTAAGACGGGCTATTACATGCTGTACGTCGCCAACGTCCTGGAAGTGGACGACTGGGGCATCGGCGCGGACGGCAAGCTCACCACCACCGGCGAAGTCTGGGAAGTGCCGGCCAAGGGCGCCTGGGTCAACATCACGATCTCCAAGCCGTAAGTCCTCGCCTAAACCTGCGTGGTGGCATCCGCCGCCACGCTTTTCGGAAATTGCCGCGGGAGCGGCATGGGCAAGCCCGCCAGCGCTCAGGTCGTGACGTGAGCGCCTCAACGGCCCCTATGCCATGCCCTTCGGCCGCAACACTTCCATGTCTGTAGCTACTGGGAACTAGAGGCACCATGAACAAAACCTGTTGTTACACCGTCTTGGCCGCTGGTCTCGCCGCCGTGTTGCCGCAATGGGCCAACGCCGCCCAGCTCACCTATTCGGAAGCCTATGCCGAATGGCTCAAAGGCGGCCAGGAAATCGGCACCGAACTGCTGGTCATAAAAGGGCACTTCGACTTCGACGGGCAAATGAGCTTTGCCGATGTGAGCGCCGCCACCGCTTGGTCAGCCGCTTTACAGGGCAAGACCCTGGTTTCGGGCAGCTTGGGCGACGGCGCCAAGCAAAACTTCGGAGTCAAAAGCGGCAAATCGGTCATCGTACTGCCCGGCGGTACGTTGAAGTTCACCTGGAACACCGAGGGGATCGACTTCGTTCTGAGATGGAAAGGCGAGCCGGCGCTGGCCAGCCAGTACAAGGACCAGACCACCACGATCTCGGCCGCGAGGATTCCCGTCGACATCAGTATCGGCGGCCTGAAAGGCTATTTCGACGTCGCTGCGACGGGGAAGGCGAAAGCCAAGACGAAGAAGGGTGTGACGCTGTCCAACATCGCCCTGAAAGGCTCGGCGACTTCGGCCGGGCTAAATGCGCTGGACCGGGACGGCGACAGCTATCATGCCGACGTGGACTGCAATGACTTCGCGCCCACCGTCCATCCGGGCGCCACCGAAGCGACGCTGGACGGTGTGGACTCCAATTGCGACGGGCGAGACTCCGGCGTGGCCGAGATGGTGGAAACCTTTGCTTTAAAGGGTACCGGCCGCTCCAGTCCGGTCATCAATTTCACGAATGTTTCCCAGCCTGGGCCGGGAACGCCGCAGTATGGGCCGTTGCGCGATTTTTCCGGCTATAACAAAAGCTTTTCGGCCCCGGTCGGCAAGACATCGTTCTACGATCCGACCACGGGCATCAAGTGGAACGACGACACCATTACGCCGGTCAGCGACGGCCAGGACATCTGGCGTGGTTGGACCCACACCGGCAAATGGTCCTACTTCAACGGTGCTGCGGGCGACAAGATCACCCTCAGCGTCCAGCGGGACGCATCGGAAGCCAGCCTGAGAGGCGCCCATCCGGGCTTCATCCTGTTCTGGCGGCCCGAGGGCGGTCCTCTGACCTGGGCAGGCACTCAGGACATCGCCGAAGGGCAGACGATGCCAGCAAACTCCGACATTGTCCCCGCTCATACCCTGATTCAGCATGCCGACTGGACCATCCAGGGTTTGCCGGCCAAGGCCGACCATACCGCACCCGCGGGCGTGGATGCCGAGCTCTATCCGATGAAGACGGACAGCTACACGATGTACTACGTCGATTCCGGTTATGACGCCGACAAGTACGAGGCATCGAAGAAGCTCATCATGCACCCCACGGCGTTCAAAGGGATGGTCCTGAACGACGGCACCGCCGGGGCGTTCAGCAAGTCCATCACCCTGCCTAAGACGGGCTATTACATGCTGTACGTCGCCAACGTCCTGGAAGTGGACGACTGGGGCATCGGCGCCGACGGCAAGCTCACCACCAGCGGCGACGTCTGGGAATTGCCTGCCAAGGGCGCCTGGATCAACATCACGATCTCCAAGCCGTAAAGGGTTCCTCGAAAAGCCCGTCATTCCCGCGCAAGCGGGAATCCATGTCTTTAGTTTTTACTGGGCTCCCGCTTGCGCGGGAGCGACGAAAAGAGGGGTGCCCTAAAGCGCTCTCCGCGATGATCGGCTCCCGGCGAGGATAGCGCTGGCGAGCTCCGAGACTTCCGGAACGCTATATCGAAAACCCCGTCGCTTGCGGCGGGGTTTTTTTTGCCTGAGGCGTGTTGAAGGCGCAAAGATACAATCGGCGTACAAATCTCCTGCGATCGGACACATTTGGAATACAGCCAGATGTTTTACTAAGCCCGTTTCTAACGGCTGTGGAGATAATCATGAGTTTACTAGGAAACTTATATGCTGCGCTTCCCTTTCACGGAGTAAAACGCCCAGTATTTATCCTTGGTTTCGGACCTTCGGGCGCGACGATCCTCGGTACTTCATTATCAAGTCATCCGGATGTCGCCTATTTGAACGAGCCCAGGGCCTTATGGGTTTCCGCGTATCCGGAAGTCGATATCTGGTCATCCAAAGCTCCGTCTCGCGGCGGAAAGCTCGTCCTCGATGCCGCAGATGCCGTATATGCCAAAAGCAAGAAGCTAAGCCGATTGTTACGGATCGAAGCCATCAAACGCGGAGGCTCGGTTCTCATCGAAAAAAACCCGGCCAATAATTTTCGCCTCGCATTCATCCGTCATATTTTTCCTGACGCTAGATTCATCCATATCTATAGAAATGGCCTCGAAGTCGCCACATCGATTGCAAAAATGATCGAGATAGGCGGCTGGCATGGGGAGGATGCTTACAAATGGGACAAGCTGGCCGAATATGCAATGCGCTTCGACGAGACGCGCCATCTGCCCGGCTTATGTTCAACGCCGTATGAAAAAGGGTTGCTGGAGTGGAGGCTGAGCACCGAAGCGGCGGTCCGCTTTCTGCGCAGCCTGCCGGAGAATAGTTTCTTCGAGCTTAATTATGACGAGTTCATCGATCGGCCGTTCAATATATTTTCGAGGCTGACCGAGTTTATCGGAATAGATGCCGATCCTAATATGGCGAGTTTTCTTGCAAAACGCCTGATTCGAAGAGCGCCCAAGCCGGGATATTGCAACGTATCGGAAAAAGACGAGCTTATCGGCGGGCCGCTGTTGCCCCTGTCGATGGACGGTAATGGCGGGTTGACGAGGCGTTATGTCCCGAACGCGTTTCCCGCGAACTTGGCCGGCGTACTGCGGGCGGCTTGATGTCCGAGGTAAACGGTATCTTTGGGCTGGGCGTATAGCTGCCGCCGATATATCGGCGACAGCTGTTGTGCGCACTGTTCCCTATGCGGCAGTGAAGCCCGCGCCATGATATTCCGGCCGAGGAACTACCTTTCTGAGCTGCCTATGGGGCAGTGAAGCCAGCACCCGGCAATGCTCGAGGTAATAAAGATTGGCGCGCTTGGAATGGAGGATGGTCTTGAGATCGGATGGGGAGGTGTAGTCCATGATGCTCCTGGGTTTCTTGGGGCGGCGGTGGTTCGCTATTCCGGATACTTGTCGAGCCGGAACAGCCAATCCTGTTCCTGTTGCGTCCGCTCCCGCTGCTCGATGGGTGGAAGCCAAGTGGTCCGGGCGCTTTCCGTGATTTTTTCCCGCAGCCAGCGGTGGGCCGGGTCCGATTGCGCCGAGCGGTGCCAGATCATGTAGATGGGAACCCGTTCGATCTGCCAGGGGACGGGATAGCACTGGATGCCGAACTGGTCTTGGAAAGTGTGGGCGAGCCGCTGCGACGTAAAGGCCAGCAGTTCGGTTTGCGCAACGGCCAGCAGCAGGATCATGACGTTCGGCACCTGGAGCGAGATCCGTTCGTTGACCCGGTCGAACCAGGTTTCCTGTTCGGGAATGACGCTCAGGCTGGGGTAGTGTCCGTTGACTGCGACGAAATGCTCCCGCAGCGCCTGCTCCGGGGTGAACGAGTCGCCGATGCGGGGGTGGTCCCGCCGCGCGATGATGACCATCTGGTGCTGGTAGACCAGATCGTGAGCCAGGCTGGGGTCGGCGAACCGGTTGTAGTGCACCAGAACGTCCAGGCTGCGGTCGCGCAGTTTGCCGATCGCCTCTTTTTCGGAGTCGAGTGAGTGGACCGACAGGCGGGCATTCGGCGCTTCGCTGTGGATAGCCTGGTACAGCGCCGTGCTCATCAGGGAGCCGCCGCCATAGACCATGGACACCGAAAAATGCCGATAGCTTTCGGCAGGGTCGAATGCGTCGTCGGCGGACAGGCCGGTCCGGATCAGATTGAGGGCCTGGTGTGTCCGGTCGTAAAGCTCGTCCGCACATGGCGTCGGTTGCAGCCCCAGGTTTTTCCTCGCCACAAAGAGCGGGTCTTGCGTTACCAGCTTGAGCCGCCGCAGGGCGTTGCTGATGGCGGGCTGGGTCATGCGCAGGCGCTCCGCCGCCTTGAGCTGGCTGCGCTCTTCATAGACCGCTTCGAATACCGTCAACAGGTTCAGATCCGTGCCGCGCAGGTTCATAGGGTGAGTGGCTCCGTTGTCGTTGATCGTCAGTCGCTTGCCGGCTTCATGCGCTCGACCCGGCGGGCCGATCCCGGATCCTCCGTACGCATTCTTTGAGCTTTTCCCGGAACCACCGGTGTGCCGGGTCCTCTTGAGCGGAACGGTGCCAGATCATGTACATGGGTACGGGCTCGTTCTGCCAAGGGACTGGGTAGCGCTTGATGTCGAACCGCTTGCCGAAGGTATCGGCAAAGTGCCGGGAGGTGAACGCCAGCAGATCGGTCTGCGCGACCATCACCAGCGATACCATGACGCTCGGAACCTGAAGAGCGATTCTTTCGCCGACGCGGTCGAACCATGCTTCCCGCCGCATGCCCGGGAAGTGGCCTTCCACTATGGCGAAATGCTCTTGCAGCGCTTGTTCCGGCGTCAGCGACTCGCCCAGACGCGGGTGGTCACGGCGCGCGATGACGACCAACTGATGCTGGTCGATCAGTTCGTGCGCCAGGCGGGGATCGGAAAATTTGTTGTAGTGCACGAGGATGTCGAGGCTGCGGTCGCGCAGCCTCGCTATCGCTTCTTTCTCGGATTCGATCGCATGGATAGACAAGCGGGTTTTCGGCGCATCCCGCCCGAGAGCGTGGTACAGGGGCGGGCCGATCACCGATCCGTCGCCGTGGATGATGGACAGCGAAAACTGCCGCCGGCTTTCGGCAGGGTCGAATTCATGGTCGTGGGCCAGACTGGTCCTGACAAGCTCGAGCGCATGATGGATCTGCTCGTAGATTTCGTCCGCGCGCGGCGTCGGCTGCAGCCCGACGTTTTTCCTCGCCAGAAACAGGGGGTCTTGTGCCACTAGCTTGAGGCGGCGCAGGGCGTTGCTGATGGCCGGCTGGGTCATGCACAGGCGCTCCGCTGCCTTGAGCTGGCTGCGCTCTTCATAGACCGATTCGAATACCGTCAACAGGTTCAGGTCCGTGCCGCGTAGATTCATGAGGTGAATGGCTCCGTTTACAAAATCGCAATTGGACGAACTATCAGGCGCGAACTAAACATTTACAGTCAGCAAGGCGCCCGTTCGCGGTTTCTCATCTCCGCACTCACGGGAGCGGGGCGCCTGGCTGGCAAGGCAAAGCGGCGCATCAGGCACCGAGGGACTTCGCCGGTACCCGTTCGCTTTCCTCTTCAGTTCGACGTTCACAGGAGTACGTCCATGAAAATGAAAAAATTGAGCTTGATCTGTCAAGCGTTGATCGGTACCGGCCTGGCCGTGGCTGCTACCGATGAGGGTTATGCGCACGGTTCGATGGAGGTTCCGCCCAGCCGGATCTACAACTGTTATCGGAGCAACCCGGAGAATCCGACCTCGGCTGCCTGCGCGGCCGCCAAAGCGGAGTCGGGTACGCAGCAGTTCTACGATTGGAACGGTGTGCGCCAGGGCAGCGCCAATAGTCAACATCGACAAGTCATTCCGGACGGACAGCTTTGCAGCGGCGGCGGTTCGGAATTCGCCGGTATGGACTTGGCGCGTTCCGACTGGGAAACGACCACCATCGCTCCCAATGCCGACGGCCAGTACCAATTCGTCTATTACGCCACGGCTCCGCATGCCACCAAGTATTTCGATTTCTACGTGACCAAAGACGGCTACGATCCGAGTCAGCCTCTGGCCTGGGACGATCTGGAAGCGGCGCCGTTTTGTTCGGTCAAGTCCGTGACGCTGAAAAACGGCCGCTACAACATGACCTGCCCCTTGCCGCAAGGCAAGAATGGGAAGCATGTGATCTACGTGATCTGGCAGCGCAGCGACAGTGGGGAAGCGTTCTACGCCTGCACCGACGTCGTGTTTTCCGCCGGCGGGACGCCCACAAACACACCTACGCCCGCGCCGACTCCCGGCGCCACCGCTGCGCCCAGCCCGACGCCGGCGCCCACCGCCGCGCCCTCGGCTGCGGCGCCCGACGGCACCTGGGTCGGCGGCTATTATCCGAGCTGGTCGTACTGGCGGGTGCATTCCGGCTTCATGGCCAATGCCGACAACCGGTCGCTCTCCGGCTTGAGATCGGGCAGGGGCACTTTCAAGATCGTCTCGGCGAGCGCGGCCAAGCCCCAGTACGTCACCTATGCCTTCCTGACGATCAAGACCAGCAGGAACAGCAACGCGGACGTCAGCTACGGCGGTTCCGCGATCAACTACCAGGGGGCCGCGAACGGCGCGGTGGTCGACGTCGACGAGCTGGTCGAAGCGGATGTTGCCGCCAAGAACTACGCCTATCTGCAGGACTACGTGGCCCAGACCGGCGCCATCCCCGTGGCCTCGGTCGGCGGCTGGAGCTACACCCAGCGCTTCACAGATTTCTATCAAGACTGGACTGCCAATCCGCAGGTGCTGGACACCTTCGTCACCAGCGCCGCGGCCTGGATGAAGAACCACGGCTTCAAGGGCCTCAGCATCGACTGGGAATATCCCGGTTTCGGCCACAACGGCAGCCAGGACCAGGGCAAACACCAGGGTGAGGGCGCTTTCTTCAACACCTTGATCGCCCGTCTCGGCGCCAAGCTGGCAGAGCTGTCGCAGCAGGACAGCGTACATTATTACCTGTCCGTGGCGACTTCGGTGAATCCGTACATCGCGGCGGGGGATAATGGTTCGATCGATTGGAAGACGGTTGCGCAGCAGGTCGACTGGATCGATCTGATGGCGCTCGACATCAACGGCGAATTCAACGCGGGCGCACCGTCTGACCAGGCGGTCGCGGCTTCCCAGGCGCCGCTGGACTACATCCAGAAAGCGCTGGATTTCTACATCACCCAGTCGGGCGTGCCGTCCAGGAAGATCGTCCTGGGCGTGCCGGCCTACGCGCGGCAGATGCTGGTGCAGGATCAGCCGGCTTCGGCCAACCAGTTCGGCTACGGCGGGTTTATGAAATATCCGGGGATCGACGGCATATTCAACACCTTCGAGAGCAATTACTACGCTGCCGGGGCCAAGTACAGCCAGGCGTTCACGGATTCGCCCAATCCGGAGGCCTATTATCCGGCCGGCGGCGCAGTGGATTTCACTGGGGTCTATCCGTATTCGTGCTTCACCAAGCTGTTGAATCCGGGCGCCACCGTAGCGGCGGATTGCCCGATGATGCTGAACGCGACGCCCAATGGGATCGACAACCGCGGCCAGGGCGGCCAGGAACTGCCGTCGGACATCAAGGCGACCCAGGTCGGCGTCTACGACTGGCTGTACAGCCAGAGCCAGAGCGTAGTCCAGAACTTCTACGGCGGCAGCGGCTATTACCCGGCCTACCCCGTCTTCTCGCTGGAATCCAAACGCTCGCTGGATACCAAGATCGACCAATTGGTGAGGCCGTACAACCTGGGCGGGGTGTGGTTCTGGGACTATACCCAGGACTCCGTGAACGATCCGAGCATGTCTCTGGTGGTCGAGGCGTACAACAAGCTGCGCTCGTCGGCTCCGAGCCCGACGCCCGCGCCGACGGCGACGCCGAGCCCGACAGCCAGCCCAAGCCCGGCCCCGACCGTCACGCCGACTCCAGCGCCGACAGCGACGCCGAAGCCGACCGCCAGCCCGACGCCTGCGCCGACCCCGAACTATCCGAAATATGTCGATGGCAAGGCATACGCGGTGGGAGCCAAGGTCGTCGCGATCGACGGCAACGTCTACCAGTGCAAGATCGCGGGCTGGTGCAGCACCGGCGGCTGGGCCTACGCGCCGTTCGCGGGAACCTACTGGAGTTCCGCCTGGACGAAGCTCACGACCAACGGCACGCCCGATCTGACGGCCGCCCAGCCGTATCAGAACGGCGTCGGGTACAAGGCGGGCGATATGGTCAAGGTTGGGAGCCAGGTGTATTACTGCAAGCAGCCCGGCTGGTGCGGCCAGGCGGCGTATGCGCCGGGTTCGAGCAATGGCCCGATGGCCTGGGGAAAGTTCTGAGCCTGACTAGACGCCGGCCCGATTCGGGCCTTGAGCGGTAGAGAATCCCCGCCGCTATGCGGCGGGGATTTCTTATTTGGCGGAACCGAGCTCGGCGACGGCTTTTTCCAACTTCTTCAGCCGGGTCCAGATTTCGTGCAGGCGCGGCATCACCGCCATGTTCTTGAGGTATTGCTGCAAGGGCTGGGCGGGGCCGCCGGCGTACATGCCGGGTTGCTTGATGCTGGTGTTGAGGCCGGCGCGGTGCAGCAGCACGCTGTCGTCGGCGACCGTGATGTGGTCGATCGTGCCGGTCTGGCCGGTGGCGATGACGCGCTTGCCGAAACGGGTGGAGCCGGACAGCCCGGTATGGGCACAGAGGATGCAGTCTTCCCCGATCTCGACGTTGTGGCCGAGGTGCACCAGTGCGTCGATGATGGTGCCGCTGCGGACGCGGGTCGCGCCGTAGGTGCCGCGGTCGATGGTGGTGTTGGCCCCGATCACCACGCGGTCTTCGATGACGACCTTGCCGGTGTGCGGAATGCGGTAGTTGCGGCGCTGGGCGTCCTGGGCGAAGCCGAAGCCTTCCGAGCCGATGACGCACCCTGGCTTGAGGATGCAGTTGGCGCCGATTTCACAGTCGATGCAGACGGTGACGCCGGGATGCAGCACGGTTTCCGCGCCGATGCGGGCGCCGCGCTCGATCACCGCGTTGGCCATCAGCACCACGCCCCGGCCCAGGACGACATC
Source organism: Methylococcus mesophilus (assembly GCF_026247885.1). Classification (NCBI taxonomy): domain Bacteria; kingdom Pseudomonadati; phylum Pseudomonadota; class Gammaproteobacteria; order Methylococcales; family Methylococcaceae; genus Methylococcus; species Methylococcus mesophilus. The sequence goes on from NZ_CP110921.1 coordinate 3,350,761, forward strand.
GGCTCCGATCACCACGCCCGGACCGATGATGGCATCGTCGGGTACTTCCACGCTGTCGTGGATCACGGAAGAAGGATGGATGCGCGGCCATTCGGTGTCGCGCACGTCGCGGTCGGCGTAGGCCTGTTTGATCAGCGCGATGGCGAGGCGGACGTTGGGCGCGACCAGTACGGCCAGTGCCGGCGATTCGCCGAATTCGGCGGCGATGGCCGGCGTCGCGATGACGGCTGCCGGCTTGCGTTCGAGTACGTCGCCGACGTATTTGGGCTTGTCGATGAACACCAGGTCGCCGGAGGCACAGTCCTCGATCGGCGCGACCTGGGTAATGACGGCATCGGGGCCGAGCCGGTTCGCGATCAGCCCTTCCGGCTGGAAGCGTTCGAAGATTTCCGAAACGGTGACGTGCATGGTGAGTCCTCTTCGATGGCCGGAATGATTCGGGGTGAGTGCCGCCTAGGCGGCGAACAGCCGCTGCAGTTCGACGCCGGGCTCGGGGGCGCGCATGAAGGCCTCGCCGACCAGGAAGGCGTGCACCCCGTGTTGCCGCATCAAGGCGACGTCCGGCGGCGCCAGGATGCCGCTTTCGGTGACCACGGTGCGGCCTTCAGGGATCAGCGCCAGCAGGTCCAGGGTGGTCTGTAGGCTGACGTCGAAGCTGCGCAGGTTGCGGTTGTTGATGCCGACCAGGGGCAGCTCCAGCGGCAGCGATCGTTCCAGTTCGGTACGGTCGTGCACTTCCACCAGCACGTCCATGCCGAGCGAGGTGGCGAGCTGGGCCAGATCGCGCATCTGCGCATCGTCCAGCGCGGCGGCGATGAGCAGGATGCAGTCCGCGCCGATCGCCCGCGCCTCGTAGACCTGGTAAGGGTCGACGGTGAAGTCCTTGCGCAGCACCGGCAGGGCGCAGGCGGCGCGGGCCTGCTGCAGATAGTCCTCGCAGCCCTGGAAGAAGTCCCGGTCGGTCAGCACCGACAAGCAGGCTGCGCCGCCCGCGGCATAGCTGCGGGCGATCGCTGCCGGCTGGAAATCCTCCCGGATCACGCCCTTGCTGGGCGAGGCCTTCTTGATTTCGGCGATCACCCCGGCCTGGCCGGCTTCGATCTTGGCCCGGAGGGAGCGGACTAAGCCGCGCACCGGATCGGCCTGTTCGGCCTTTGCGCGCATTTCGGACAGCGGCAGCGCCTTCGTTCGGTCGGCGATCTCCTCGGCCTTGCGCGCCAGGATCTTTTTCAGGATGTCGGGGGTGTCGCTCATGGCGTTCAGCTTGCGGCGAATTGGCGGGAAAGGGCGGCCAGCGCTTCAAGCTTGGCGCGGGCCGAGCCGTCGGCGATAACGGCCTCGGCACGGCGGATGCCGGCTTCCAGCGAATCGGTCACGTCGGCGGCATAGATGGCGGCGCCGGCGTTCAGGGCGACGATGTCGCGGGCGGGGCCCGGCATGTTGTCCAGCACGCCCCGCATCATCTTCAGGCTGGCGGCGACGGTGTCGATGGCGAGTTCGCTCAAAGCGGCGCGCCTGAAGCCGAACTGCTCCGGCTGTACGTAATAGTTGGTGATCAGGCCGTTTTTCAGCTCGGCGACATGGGTGGGTGCGGCGATGCTGATCTCGTCCAGCCCGTCCTCGGCATGCACGACCAGGACGTGTGAGCTGCCCAATTGCTGCAGCACCCGGGCGAGGCCTTCCACCCATTGGTCGGTGTACACGCCGACCAGCTGGTTCGGCGCGCCGGCGGGATTGGTCAAAGGGCCGAGCAGGTTGAACAGGGTGCGGACGCCGAGTTCCCGGCGTGGTCCGATGGCGTACTTCATAGCGCCGTGGTGGCGCTGGGCGAACAGGAAGCCGACCCCCAAGGTTTCGATGCAGGTCTTGACCTGATCCGGGGTGAGTTCGAGGTTGATGCCGGCGGCCTCCAGCACGTCGGCGCTGCCCGAGCGGCCGGACACCGAGCGGCTGCCGTGCTTGGCGACCCGTCCGCCCGCCGCCGCGACCACGAAGGCCGCGGTGGTGGAGATGTTGAAGGTCTTGCTGGCATCCCCCCCGGTGCCGCAGGTGTCGAGCAGATGGGGGCCCGATACCGGCACCTTGGTCGCCATTTCCCGCAGCACCTGGGCCGCGGCGGCCACCTCGTCGACGGTCTCGCCCTTGCAGCGCAGGGCGATCAGGAAGGCGCCGATCTGGGCCGGCGTGGCGCCGCCGCTCATGATCCTGCGCATGGCGGCGCGCATCGCGCTGGGACTCAAGTCCTTGCCGGCCAGCAGGGTTTCCAGGATTTCGGGGATTTCCATGGGCTGTTACCGGTGCAGAAAGTTGCGGAGCAGGTCGTGGCCCTGCTCGGTCATGATCGATTCGGGATGGAACTGTACGCCTTCGACGTCCAGGGTCTTGTGGCGCACGCCCATGATTTCCTCGATGCCGCCATCCTCGTCCTCGGTCCAGGCCGTGACTTCCAGGCACTCGGGCAGGTTGGATTGCTCGATCACCAGCGAATGGTAGCGGGTGGCCTGGAACGGATTGCTCAGGCCGTGGAACACGCCGACGTCGCGGTGGCGCACCATCGACACCTTGCCGTGCATGATGCGCTTGGCGTGGATGATGTTGCCGCCGAAGGCGTGGCCGATGCTCTGGTGGCCGAGGCAGACGCCGAGGAGGGGATAGCGTCCGGCGTAGCGGTGGATCGTCTCCACCGAGATGCCGGCTTCCTTCGGCGTGCAGGGGCCGGGCGAAATCACGATCTTGTCCGGGGCTATGCGCTCGATCTCCTCCACCGCGATCTGGTCGTTCCGAACCACCTGGACGTCCGCGCCCAGCTCGGCCAGATACTGCACCAGGTTGTAGGTGAAGGAGTCGTAGTTGTCGATCATCAGGACGCGGGTGCTCATACGTTCTCGCCTCCTTCGATCCCGGCTTCGGCCATGGCGACCGCTCGGAAAATGGCCCGGCCCTTGTTCATCGTTTCCTCCCATTCGCTGCGCGGCACCGAGTCGTAGACGATGCCGGCGCCGGCCTGGATGTGGAGCTGGCCGTCCTTGATGACGGCGGTGCGGATGGCGATCGCCGTGTCCATGTTGCCGGACCAGCCGATATAGCCCACCGCGCCGGAATAGACCCCGCGCTTCACCGGTTCCAGCTCGGCAATGATCTCCATGGCGCGGATCTTCGGCGCGCCGCTGACGGTGCCGGCGGGGAAGGTCGCCGCCAGCACGTCGTAGGCGTCCTTGCCGGCCTGGAGCTTGCCGGTCACGTTGGAGACGATGTGCATGACGTGGGAATAGCGCTCCACGATCATCTTGTCGGTGAGCCGCACGCTGCCGGTCTCGGAAATGCGGCCGGCGTCGTTGCGGCCCAGGTCGATCAGCATCAGATGCTCGGCGATTTCCTTGGGATCGGCCAGGAGTTCCTGCTCCAGCGCCTGATCCTCTTCCGGGCTGCGGCCGCGGCGGCGGGTGCCGGCGATAGGGCGCACCGTGACCGTGCCGTCCTCCAGCCGCACCAGGATTTCCGGCGACGAGCCGACCACGTGGAAATCCCCCAGGTTGAGCTGGTACATGTAGGGCGAGGGGTTGAGGCAGCGCAGGGCGCGGTACAGGTCCAAGGGAGATGCGGCATAGGGAATGCTTAGCCGCTGCGACAGCACCACCTGCATCACATCGCCCTCGACGATGTAGTCCTTGACCCGCCGCACCGCGTTCTCGAAGCCTTCCTGGGTGAAGCCGGAGATGAAGTCGGTTTCGTCCACCGTGCGCGGCGCCCGCGGCGTTGCGGCGAGAACCTGGCGGCAGCGCAGTTCCCGGACCAGTTCGTCCAGCCGGGCCTGGGCCTTGGCGTAGGCGCCGGCCTGGTTCGGGTCGGCATGGACGATGACCAGCAGCTTGCCGGTGAGGTTGTCGAAAACCAGCACTTCTTCCGACACCATCAGCAGGATGTCGGGCGAGCCGATCGGGTCGGGTTTGGCGGCGGCGAGGCGCGGCTCGATGTAGCCCATCGTCTCGTAGCCGAAATAGCCGACCAGGCCCCCGGTGAAACGCGGCAGGCCCTCGATGTCCGGTACCTTGAAACGGGCGCCGTAGGCCTTGATCCATTCCAGCGGATTGTCCGCCGTCAGGGTTTCGCCACGCGCGCCGTCCTGCAGGAGGGCGATCGAGTGTCCGCGCACCTCGATGCGGGTCCGGCAGGGCAGGCCGATGATGGAATAGCGGCCCCATTGCTCGCCGCCGTGGACGGACTCGAACAGATAGGAATAAGGCCCGTCTGCGAGCTTGAGATAGGCGCTCAAGGGGGTGTCCAGATCGGCGAGCACGCGCCGCGCCAGCGGGACGCGGTTGTAGCCTTGCGCGGCATGAGCCTGGAATTGTTCGGGGGTCATGAGAACTCCGGTGTTCGATACGAAACGATGTACGGCACGGCGGCCGTGACGGTCAAACGTCTGTGCTCAGTCCGCGCTGCGCCATCGTTGTCGGTGATCGAATCCGAATAAAGCCGTCATGTCAGTCGTTTCAGTAGGGCGGGAAGCTCGCCGATGGAATCCACAATGCCGTCCGCGCCCAGTTGTTCCGGCGTGGCGACCTCCCCCCGGTAGCCGTAGGGGACGCACAGTATCGCATAACCGGCGGCCCGCGCGGCCCGCACGTCGTTGTCCGAATCGCCGACCATCAGGCAATGTTCGGGCAGGGCGCCGAACCGCTCCGCTGTCTTCAGCAGCGGCAGCGGGTCCGGTTTGATGCGTTCGAACTGGTCGCCCGAGCCGATGAAGTCCAGGTACTCGGTCACCCCGAGCTGTTCCAGCAGCGGTTCGGTGAAGCGGGCCAACTTGTTGGTGATGACGGCCGTGACATAGCCCTCGGCCTTCAGGCCCTCGAGGCCTTCCAGCACGCCGGGAAACAAGCCGCCCCGCTCGCACAGATGCGCCTCGTGGAATTCCAGGAACAGGCGCATGCCTTCCCGGAAATCCTCGGGTTCCGCTTCCGGCCACATCTGCCCGGTCATGGCCCGCTTGATCAGCATATCCGCGCCGTTGCCGATCCAGCCCCGCGCCCGTTCCAGTCCGACCGGGGCACGGCCCAGCCGCTCCAGCATGGCGTCCACCGCCCAGGCCAGGTCGGGTGCGCTGTCGACCAGGGTGCCGTCGAGGTCGAAGGCGATCAGCTCGGGCCGGAATCCGATCATGCGCGGGCTTGGGCCAGTTCGCCGCGCAGGGCGCGGATGATGGAGTCGTAGCGGTTCGGGTCGTCCGCCTGGCCGGCGCCGAACACCGCCGAACCGGCCACGAAGGTGTCGCAGCCCGCCGCGGCGATCTCGCGGATGTTCTTGGCGTTGACGCCGCCGTCGATTTCCAGGCGGATGTTGCGGCCGCTGGCGTCGATGCGGCGGCGGCACTCGCGGACCTTGTCCAGCACGTAGGGGATGAACGACTGGCCGCCGAAGCCGGGGTTGACCGACATCAGCAGGATCATGTCCAGCTTGTCCATGACGTGATCGAGGTAGTTGAGCGGCGTGGCCGGGTTGAATACGAGGCCGGCCTTGCAGCCGGAATCCTTGACGAGCTGCAGGCTGCGGTCGACGTGCTCGGAGGCTTCCGGATGGAAAGTGATGTAGCTGGCCCCGGCCTTGGCGAAATCGGGAATGATGCGGTCCACCGGCTTGACCATCAGATGGACGTCGATCGGCGCGGTCACGCCGTGCTTGCGCAGCGCCTCACAGACCAGCGGGCCGATGGTCAGGTTCGGGACGTAGTGGTTGTCCATCACGTCGAAATGGACGATGTCGGCGCCCGACTTGAGGACATTGTCCACCTCCTCGCCGAGACGGGCGAAGTCGGCGGAGAGAATCGAGGGGGCAATCCAGAATTCGTTCATGGCAAAGGGTTCCTTGGGACTCAACGAAAGCGCAAGCCGTTGGGCGTCACGGTCTGCGCGGGGTGTTTCCGCGCGGGGCGGTTCGGCCGGTTATTCTGGCATTTAGACCTGAGTCGGGGCAAGGCATGCGTTTGTCTTACCGGACGGCCCCTGCGGCGCGGGCTTCAGAATGCGAGGTCGACACCGACGGTGCTGAGCAGGGCGGGTGTCCAGCGGGTGGTGCCGACGGCGTTCTGGACCCACATGGCGACGCGGTCGTTGAGCGTCCACAGCAGTCCCAAGCCGACGGCGTTCTGCGGCATGTGGTCGGGCTGGGTCGGGTCCCTGTGTCCGTGCGGAGCCCGTGGCAGGCTCATGTTGTTGAAGTAGCCGTGGACGAAGGCGGCGAGGGTGTCCTGGATGATGTCGCGCTGCAGCGACCATTCAAAGGTAAGCTCCCATTGCTGCTGGCCGGAAGGCTTCAGCATGCGGGTGGTTCCGACGTTGTATTCGAATTCGATTTCGAACGGCAGGGTCTGGTCGAAGTTCGCCGCGATCGAGGGCTGGGTGCCGGAATTGAATGCCGCGCTGCCGAGCCATTCGGTCTGCACATAGGCCTCGATGCCGGCAGCGGGCAGGAAATAATCGCGGTTTTCCAGCCAGAGATTGACCTTGGCGTCGATCGCGATGGGGGAGAAGCCCCAGGTCGGCTGGGCGCCGCCGATCCAGGTCACGCCGTTGCCGAACACCCGGAGTTCCAGTTTGTCGAGCAGCCCGTAGCGCAGCAGGTATTCCGTGTTGTACTGGGCCGGCGTCGCCGCCGCGGTGCCGTAATAGGTGAAGGGCGCGAACTCGATGTAGGCCCGGCCCTGCGGCAGGGTGTAGGCGCTGTTGGAGAAATTGGCCAGGTCCGGGCCGGGATTCCTGATGTCGGCCCGCGACTCCTGTGCCTTGGGCGGCGGGACGACCTCACGCTCGCCGACGATCTCGGGATCGGGCTTGCCGAGCACGGCACAGCCGGAGAGCGTCAGCAGGCTTAAGGCGGTCCAGGTGCGGGAGGCAAACGGGGGCATGGTTGAAATTCAAGGCTCAGAAGGCAACGGCGAATCCCGCCATGGTGACCATGGACGGCGAAAACTCGGTGGTGCCCCCGCTGGCCTGGCCATACACCGCGAAGCGGTTGTTCAAGGTCCAGATGAAACCGGCGCCGGCCACGTTCTGGTAAGGCGAACGAGTCCGGGGCGCGGGAATGGCGGGCAGGCCGGAGGGCGAGGCCGCTGCCCTCGGGGTGTAGTCGTAGTTGTAGTAATAGCCATGGGCGAACAAGGCGAGGTCCTTGTCGAGAAAGTCGCGCTGCACCGCCCATTCGAACACGAACTGCCAGACGTTCCGGCCGTTGCGGTCCGGCACCCGGGCGGTGCCGATGTTGTACTCGAACAGGATGTCCAGCGGCAGCGACTGGTCGAAGTTGAAATTGACCGCCGGCTGCGTGCCGATGTTGAACGGCGTGGCGCCCAGCCATTCGGTCTGCAAATAGGCCTCGATCGCCGCCGCCGGCAGGAAATAGTCCTGTTTTTCCAGCCACAGGTTGATCTTGGTGTCGAAGGCGACCGGCGAGAAGCCCCAATAGCCGTTCGATCCGCCGCTCCAGCTTACGCCATTGCCGAACAGGCGCAGCTCGATGTCGTCGGTCAGCCCGTAGCGGAGGAGATACTGCGTGTAATACAGGGCCGGCGTCGATCTGGCGGTGCCGGTGTAGGCCGAGGGCGCCGGGCCGTTGTAGGTATAGGGCGCGAATTCGATGTAGGCCCGGCCTTCGGGCAGGGTGAAGGCGCTGTTGGTGAAATTGGCCTGGTCCGGACCGGGGTTGGCGATGTCGGGCTGGGAGCGCCATTGCTCGATGTTCTCGGGCAGGCGGGCGCGGGAGCGGTCGTAGCGGCCCTTGAAGAATTCTTCGCTGATCTCCTTGCCGCGCACGGAGCCCAAGGACTTGAACTGGGAATAGGCCGGGGCCGCTTCCGGCAATTCGGCGGCGGGCTGCAACAGCCGCTGCTGCTCCTCCACGCGCCGTTTCGCCAGCGCCTCGAAGGCGCGGTAGTCCGACTCGAAGGTCTCGTACCGCGCCTCGGGCGGCGGCGAAGCCGGCTTCGTGCCGGGAGGGGGGCGGACGGGAGCGTCCGGCGGTTTGGTCGCCGCGGAGCAGCCGGCCAGACAGGAGAGGCATAGCGTGGAAACCCTGTGTCGGAACGGCGGCGGCATGGCTCGGGGGCTCGGCTGGACGGCTCAGAAGGCGAGGGCGAGTCCCAGTGAACTGATGAGGGAAGGCGAGTTCCGGGTGGTGCCGGCGGAGCTCTGTGCCCACATCGCGAAACGGCTGTTGACCGTCCAGATCAAGCCGGCGCCGACCGCGTCCTGGGTCAGGTCGTCGGTAACGGGAGCCTGGGAACTGGGCAGCCGCGGCAGGGTCGTGGCGTTGTAGTAGCCGTGGATGAAGGCGGCGAAATCCTTGTCGAAGAGGTCGCGCTGCAAGGCCCACTGGAAAACGAATTCCCATTCGTTCTGCCCCGGCATCTGCTGGGTGCGCGTCGCGCCCAGGTTGTATTCCAGGTCGATGTCGAACGGCAGGGACTGGTCGAAATTGAAGCTGATCGAAGGCTGGGTGCCGGAGTCGAAAGGTGCGCTGCCCAGCCACTGGGTCTGGATGTAGGCCTCGATCCCCAAAGCCGGGAGGAAATAGTCCGGCTTTTCCAGCCAGATGTTGATCTTGGTGTCGAAGGCGATGGGCGAAAATCCCCAGGCGGAATTGCTGCCGCCCTGCCAGGCGACGCCGTTGCCGAACAAACGCAGCTCGATGTCGTCGGTCAGGCCGTACCGCAGCAGGAATTCGGTGTTGTATTGCGCAGGGCTCGACTGCGAAGTCCCGTAATAGGTGAACGGTACGAATTCCACATAGGCGCGCCCGGCCGGGAGGGTGAATGCGCTGTTGGGGAAGTTGGCCAGATCCGGTCCGGGATTGCCGATGTCGGGCTGCGAGCGCCATTTTTCGACGTTTTCCGGTAACCGGGCGCGGGAACGGTTGTAGCGGCCCTTGAAAAAAGCTTCGGCCACGTCGATCGCACGTTCGGTGCCGTAGGCCCGAAATTGCTGGTAGCCTGCCTGCGGCTCCGGTATCGGTCGGGGTGGCGCTACCCCTTCTCCCGGCTGGTTCCGGGTTTGCAACTGTGTCTGCATGGCTTCCACCCGCTTCCTGGCCAGCGCCTGGAAATCCCGGTAGGAGGATTGGAAGTCGGCGTCCGGCCCGGCCGACTGAGGCGTATCGGCAGCGGAGGAGGCCGCCGTCCGCGGCGGCGCCTTGGCCGGGGACGCCGGCTCCGCAGGTCCGGAGGTCTTGCCGGCGGAGGCGCACCCTCCTGCGGCGAGGACCATCGACAGGAGTCCGGCGGATCGCGGCGACGCTCGCATGGGCGCGTGTTCCCGGCGGAGCTTTTGACTATTTGATCAAAGGAATCCGCGCCGCGATTTCCGAGTTGACCGCGGACTGGATCTTGGCTTCGATCTGGTAGTAGCGCGCGGCTTTCTTGGCGGAAATCGCGGCCACGAACTTGGGGAAAAAGGATTTCAGGATGCGGTAGCGGTCCTCCTCCACAGCGATGTAGCCCAGCGTGATCTTCTTCGCCAGTTCGTCCGTCATGTTGTCGAAATTGTTGCCGAACTCGTTGTAATAGTATTCGCGCCGGGCAGTCAGGGCCGAGAGCTCGCTCCAGTAACGCTCGTACAGCGGCCAGAAGCGTGTGGCTTCCTCGGGGGAGAGCTGCAGGTTGCTCTCGACCAGGCGCTTTCTCGCCAGGGCGTAGTCTTCGTCGGCCGCCAGCGCCGCTGCGGAACCCAGACTCAGCAAGAGTGCCAGAACGCGCAAACCGGACATGGGTCCTCCTTGATCGGCAAAGAAAAGATGGAGTGGCCGTGCCCTGGAGACTTTCAAGGGGACGGGACCGTTCGGAGTGTAGCACCGGCCGGTTGCAAATTGCGTGTCGGGCGACTACCGCGGCGTTTAGCCCGGACGGACAGATCGTTTATCCTTTGCCCTCCGACTGTTCATGAGCATTCCCCGTGTCCGACACCTCTCCGCTCCTCGTCCTCGTTGACGGCTCATCCTTTCTGTACCGCGCTTTTTTCGCCCTGCCGCCTCTGACCAATTCCCGCGGGGAGCCGACCGGGGCGGTCTACGGTGTCATCAACATGCTGCGGAAACTGGTGCAGTCCTATGGCACGGCTCATGTCGCCGTGGTGTTCGACGCCCCCGGCCGCAATTTCCGCGACGAACTGTTCGAGCATTACAAGGCGCACCGGCCGCCCATGCCGGACGATCTGCGGAGCCAGATCGATCCGCTGCATCAGGTGGTGCGGGCTTTGGGCTTGCCGATGCTGATCGAGCCGGGCGTGGAGGCGGACGACGTCATCGGCACCCTGGCGAGGCAGGCGGTGGAGCGGGGCTTCCGGGTGCTGATCTCGACCGGTGACAAGGACATGGCGCAACTGGTGTGCGACCGCGTGACGCTGGAGAACACCATGTTCGACAGCCGGCTCGACGTCGAGGGCGTGATCGCCAAGTTCGGGGTGCCGCCCCAGCGCATTGTCGATTACCTCGCCTTGGTCGGAGACACCTCGGACAATATCCCCGGTGTGCCCAAGGTCGGTCCCAAGACCGCCGCGAAGTGGCTGGCCGAATACGGGTCGCTCGATGCGCTGATCGCCCGTGCCGGCGAAGTCGGCGGCAAGATCGGCGAAAACCTCCGCGCCAGCCTGGAGCTGATCCCGCTCTCGCGCGAACTGGCGACCATCCGCTGCGACATCCCGCTGCCGCTGGCGCCGGAGTCGCTGGAGCGGCAGCCGCCGGACAAGGCGGCGCTGCGAGAGCTGTACGCCCGGCTGGAATTCAAGACCTTGCTACGGCAACTGGACGCCGAGCCGGCGGACTCGAAGAGCAGCGGAGCTGAATCCGCTCCGGTTCCGTCGGCGCCGCCGGTCGAGACGTCCTATGAAATGGTGGCGGACGAAGCCGCGCTGGACCGCTGGCTGGAGAAGCTCGCAGCGGCCGAGCTGTTCGCCTTCGACACCGAGACCAGCAGCCTGGATTACATGCGCGCCGAGGTCGTCGGCGTGTCCTTCGCGGTCGAACCTGGCGAGGCGGCCTATGTGCCGCTGGCGCACGACTATCCCGGCGCGCCGGTCCAACTCGACCGGGCCAGGGTGCTGGAGCGCCTGCGGCCGCTGCTGGAGGACGAAACCCAACCTAAGCTGGGCCAGCACCTCAAGTACGACGCCAACGTGCTGCTCAACCATGGCATTGCGTTGCGCGGCATCCGCCACGACACCATGCTGGAGTCCTACGTGCTGAACAGCACGGCGACCCGGCACGACATGGACTCGTTGGCCGAGCGCTACCTGGACCGCAAGACCATTCATTACGAGGACGTCGCCGGCAAGGGCGCGAAGCAGATCCCGTTCGCCCAGGTTTCGGTCGAGGACGCCTGCCGCTATGCCGCCGAGGACGCCGACATCACGCTGTGCCTGCATCGGGCGCTGTGGCCGCAACTGGAACGCGAGCCTGGATTGCGGGCGGTGTACGAAAACATCGAGATTCCGCTGGTGCCGGTGCTGTCCCGGATCGAGCGCAGTGGCGTATTGGTGGACGTGTATAAACTGGCGGAGCAGAGCCGCGAGCTGGAGCTGCGCATGGCCGAGGTCGAAATCGAAGCCCAGACCGTGGCTGGCGAGACCTTCAATCTCGGCTCGCCCAAGCAGATCCAGACCATCCTGTACGACAAGCTGGGGCTGCCGGTCATCAAGAAGACGCCCACCGGCCAGCCGTCCACCGACGAATCGGTGCTGCAGGACCTGGCCGAAACCTTCGAGCTGCCGCGGCTTATCCTGGAATACCGCTCGCTCTCCAAGCTCAAGTCCACTTACACCGACAAGCTGCCGCAGCAGGTGAATCCCCGCAGCGGCCGGGTCCACACCTCCTATCACCAGGCGGTGGCGGCGACCGGGCGGCTGTCGTCCTCCGATCCCAATCTGCAGAACATCCCGGTGCGGACCGAGGAAGGCCGCCGCATCCGCCAGGCCTTCATCGCGCCGCCCGGCCACAAGCTGCTGGCGGCAGATTACTCGCAGATCGAGCTGCGGATCATGGCGCATCTGTCGGGCGATGCGAATCTGCTCGCCGCTTTCGCAGAGGATGCCGACGTGCACCGCGCCACCGCATCGGAAGTGTTCGGCGTGGCGCTGGAAGAGGTGACGCTCAACCAGCGCCGTTCCGCCAAAGCCATCAACTTCGGGCTGATTTACGGCATGTCGGCCTTCGGCCTGGCCAAGCAGCTCGGCATCCAGCAGAAGCTGGCGCAAGGCTACATCGACCTGTATTTCACCCGCTATCCCGGCGTGCGCGCCTACATGGACAGCACCCGCGAATCGGCCCGCGAGCGCGGCTACGTCGAAACCCTGTTCGGCCGCCGGCTGCACGTGCCGGACATCCAGTCCCGCAACGCCCAGCGCCGCCAGTACGCCGAGCGCACCGCGATCAACGCGCCCATGCAGGGGACGGCAGCCGACATCATCAAGCGGGCGATGATCGCGGTGGACGGCTGGATCGAAGCCAGCCGCGCGCCGCTGCGCATGATCATGCAGGTGCACGACGAGCTGGTGTTCGAGGTGGCCGAGGATTTCGTGCCCGAAGCCGCCGCAGCCGTCGCTAAGCACATGAGCCGCGCCGCAGAACTCGCCGTGCCGCTGGTCGTCGACGTCGGTACGGGCGACAACTGGGATGAGGCCCATTGACGCGCAAGCGGCGACGGTCTACCAGCTCGACATCGTGCTGACGGCGGATCACCTGATTTCCGTCGGCCGGCTGGACGAGTTCCTGTTTCCGGCTGGCCGCTACGTCTACACCGGCAGCGCCCGCCGCAACCTGGACGCCCGCGTCCGCCGCCATCTGAGCCGGGACAAGAAACAGCGCTGGCACATCGATTACCTGCTGATGGCCGGAGAGGCCGAGGTGGTGGGCGTCCGTTTGTTCGAGGACGGCGAATGCGTCGTGAACCAGGCGACCGAAGGCGTCGTCGTCGCGCCGGGTTTCGGCGCCAGCGACTGCCGCAGCCGCTGCGGCAGCCATCTCAAGTACTGCGGCAGAAGCGAGTGCTTGGCGGTTTCCGCGAATGTACATTTATAATGATGCCATTTTGTACATCTGGAGGAGGTTGCCGTGAAACAAGCCACGTTTACCGAGGTTCGCAATCATGCCAAGCAGTATTTCGACCTCGTTGAGGCGGGAGAATCGGTTCGGGTTTTGCGTAACGGCAAGCCTATCGCCGACATCGTGCCGGTGATGGCCGAACTTCCGTCGTGGAAACGCCGCAAGGTGCAGCCTCTGGTGCTTGATGGTATCGCCCTCAGCCGCATGATTTTGGAGGAACGTGAAGCCGGGCGGTGAGGGGAGCGTCGCGATGCGGGTTTTTTTCGACTCTTCGGCCTTCGCGAAACGTTATGTTCGCGAGGCGGGCACCGACTCAGTTCTCGCTTGGTGCGATCGCGCAGACGAGATCGGCCTTTCCGGGATTGCATTGCCGGAGATCGTTTCGGCGTTCTGCCGTTTGCGTCGGGAAAATCGGATCACGGAGGAGCAATATCGGCAGATCAAATCGTTGCTGCTGCTCGACATTCAGGATGTCGCCGTGTGCGATCTGAATCCGGCCGTATTGGGATGTGCAATTTCCTGTTTGGAGAACAATGTATTGCGAGGTATGGATGCCGTTCATATCGGCAGTGCCGTGGCGCTGAAGGCCGATGTATTCGTCTCCGCCGACGGCCGGCAGCTCGAGGCGGCGGAGCGCGCGGGGCTGCGCGTAGCAGCGGTCTAAGGAGCCGTCCCGGGTTCCTCGGGCAATGGCAATGGCGCCAGTTTTGATGTTGGCCTATCATGCGCATACGATGCCACCATGAGGATGCCGCGTCATGGCGATAACCGACAACCACGCCAAGAAGGCGACCAACATCACCCTGTCCGCCGACGTTCTGGCTGAAGCGAAATCCTTAGGGATCAACATTTCCCAAGCCTGCGATCAGTTCTTACGCGATCTGGTGCGTGCCGAACGGGAACGTCGCTGGCAAAGCGAGCAAGCCGAATTTGTCGCAGCCTACAACCGGTTGGTGGAGCAGGAAGGATTGCTGCTGGAACCGTGGCGGATGTTCTGAAATGGCGCGTTTTGACGTCTACCGCAACAGTGGTCCTCAAGCCGCCGATGTGCCCTATTTGCTCGATGTGCAAACCGAGGTGTTGAGCAGGCTGGACACCCGCGTCGTGGTTCCTTTGCGCCGACGCAGCCGTTTTCCGGCATCCATCGTTCCGGCCAATCTGATGCCCATGGTGACGGTCGAGGGCGACGAATGCATTGTGGAAATTCCCAAGCTCGCCGCCGTCCCCGTGCGAATCCTGAAAGAGCCGGTGACTTCGCTGTCCGCCTGCCGCCTGGAAATTACCCGGGCGCTGGATTTTCTGTTTCAAGGGTTCTGACCGGAACCAGCCTGGTATTTTCGAGCGTGTCCGCATCCCATCGACTTTCCGTTTCCGACCACAGCCGCGACAGCGCGGGCCTGCGCTATGTCTATCCGGTCTTGTCCCGGCGCGCGGGTGGCCTGTCGGTCGGCATCAATCTCAACCCGAACAATGCCTGCAACTGGCGCTGCATCTACTGCCAGGTGCCGGACCTGCGCCGCGGCGGCGCGCCGGCCGTCGATGTCGCTCTGCTCGCTCAAGAGCTGGAGGGCTTTCTGGCCGATGTACTCGAGGGGGATTTTTTCGAGCGTTACGGCGTACCGGACGACCAGCGGCGGATTCGTGACGTCGCCATTTCCGGCAACGGCGAGCCGACCCGTGTGGCGGAGTTCGAGCAGGTCATCGAAGCCATCGGAAAAGTGGCAGGGCGATTCGGCCTGCCCGGACGGATCGGGTTCGTGCTGATCACCAATGGCAGCGGCGTCGAGCGCTTGCCCGTTCAGCAGGGCCTGAAGCGCTGGGCCGCCCTGGGCGGCGAAGTCTGGTTCAAGCTGGACAGCGCCACCGAGGAGGGCATCCGCCGGATCAACAACGTGCATATCCAGCCCCAAACCGTGAGGCGCCGCATCGCGGTTTGCGCGATGCTTTGCCCGACCTGGCTCCAGACCTGCCTGTTCGCATTGGACGGTGCGCCGTCTTCCGCTCCCGAACAGGAGGCCTATCTGGCCTTCCTGTCCGGTCTGGTTTGCGACGGCGTCGCTTTGCGCGGCGTATTGCTGTACGGTCTGGCGCGGCCTTCCCTGCAGCCGGAGTCGTCCCGGCTGGCACGTTTGCCGGCGGAGGCCCTGGAGGCGTTCGGCGCCGCGATCCGGGAACGCGGGCTGGCGGTCAGGATCACTCCCTGACGCCGGCTCGACAGCGGAATTCGAACAATCACAACGAGAATCGAGGCTTATGCTACCGACCCACAGCCACGCGGACCGCAGGGAGCTGAACGACGAAGTCCATGCGCGCGCCTACGAGAACCTGTTCGCTCCGGAGCAGGTGTCGCAACTGATCATGCTGGTGACGCCCGAAGACCGCGCCAACGAGACCGCGCACATCGCCAAGCTGTGCCGAGCCTGGCGGGTGTCCGCGCCGGAGGCGGGTGGGCAGATCTACTTCGACAACGGCGAGGTGCGGGTGCAGATCGAGCGCCACCAGGAGTTCACCCGCTACCGGTTCAGCCGGCGGGTCGACGGCGTCGGGTCGTTCGAAAATTCGTTGTGCAACGCCTTGCCGGTCGACTGGCTCGGTAAGTTGCCGGGGGCTTTGTTGGTCGCGGCCCACGTCGAACTCGTGCCGCAGCAGGATGAAAGCCGGTTCCGCAGCGAAGAAGACTTGAGCCGGGTGTTCGAAGGCAACCGGGTGATCGGCTCGAAGATCGCCGGCGGCGCCGGGCGGGCCTACACCGATTTCCGCATCCATGCGGACGGCTACAGCCGCTTCCTGGTAGTGGACGAATCGCTTTCCCCGGGCCAGGCGGGCCGGACCGTGCAGCGCCTTCTGGAAATCGAGACTTATCGCATGCTCGCGCTTATGGCGTTCCCCGAGGCGCGCAAGCTGATTCCGCGCCTGCGGGCAGCGGACCACGAGCTGTTGCGCCTCACGGCCTGTCTGGCGAAGGATGGCGGCGAGACCGACGAAGCCATTCAGGCGGAGCTGTCCGAGCTGGCGGCCAACGTCGAGAACCTGCTGTCGGCGAGTTATTCCCGCTTCGATGCCTCCCGTGCCTACCACGCCATCGTCAACACCCGGCTCGAGCAGTTGCGCGAGCAGCGCATTCCCGGATTCCCGACCTTTACCGAGTATCTGACCCGGCGGCTGGCGCCGGCCATGCAGACCAGCGTAGCGGTGGCGCACGGACTGGAGCAACTGTCCCGCCGGATCGCCAATGCCAATCAGTTGCTGACCACCCGCATCGACGTCAAGCTGGCCCAGCAGAACCAGTCCCTGCTGCAGTCCATGAACCGCCGCGCCAAGCTGCAGCTGCGCCTGCAGCAGACCGTGGAAGGGCTGTCGGCGGTCGCCATCACCTATTACGGCGTGTCGCTGGCCAACGAACTGTTCAAGGGCTTGAAAGCCGCCGGCCTGCATATCGTGAACGTGGAATTCATGACCGGCCTCAGCGTGCCCTGGGTCGGCTACATGGTCTACCGCGGGCTGTGCCGCTTCAGGGAGACGATCGAGCAGGACGAACTTTCGGAGCCAAAATGAGCTTTTTTCGAGGGGCTGTATCACGGCCCTGTTATTTGAAAGATAACGAAAGGAGGAAACGTTCCGTGAATTCGAGCTCTGTTATTCGGCAGGCGCTTAGCGCGGCGATCGGCGTTCTGGTTTCCGGCTGCGTCGGCATGGGGCAGTACGAAATACAGTCAGACCGCTATGTCCGTTATTACTGCGACGGCGGCCGGAAATTCCGGGTCTGGTTTCAACGGGACCGCGCGACGGCGGTCGTGGACCTGGGCGATAGGTCGGTCTCGCTGCCCAAGGTTACCGCGTCTGAAAGCGGAGATTATTACTCGGACGGTGTCACCGGTTTGTCGGTCAAGGACGATGTCGCCGTAGTGGAGGAAAACGAGGTCGTGACTTATAGCGCCTGTATGTCAGGATAATATGTTTAAGTGCGTTTATTTTGGCGCAGGTTCAGGATTTTTGTGGGAGGGTGGCAAACGATATATCATTAAGGCTTCTGCTGTGGCGAGAATTCTCTCCGCTGTCTGCTCCGACGGTGGATAGAAAAGGCCGACATACCCGGAGCCCTCCTGCCGATGAGCTCGATGAAGCATTTCGTATCTGTCGATTTGCTTGGGTAGCTCTTGGTTGTAACTGCGAATACAGAAATAGCAGGCCAAAAAAATCGCAGGCAGGAAAGTGTAGTTGCTGGTTTTGGCCAACGATAAATATATCGTCGTCAAAATTAGGGTTGAATATATTGAGTATCGCGAGGCAAGCGCGGTCAGCGTTCCGAACCCTGTTCTTCCCGCCGCGGCGGCGAGCGCCGTTATGAGGATAAAGGCGCTGATCAGAGCAAGCGGTTTGTTACTCCCTGTTTTCGGCCAGATTGCAAGTACCGTAACGGTGACGGCCGCGATCGCTCCGATGATCAGAGCGTGGCGGGGGCTGTCTGAGACCGAGCCGAGAAAGATGAAAAAGAATTTCAGCGTTGCGGATAGGCGTGTCGATGGTGTCATGTGAGCGCCATCGGTCGAGGGTATGCTGAAATACGCAAAGGCGATCATGCTGAATACGGCGAGCCACACCAACGCTTGCGGATATCGCTTCCACCAGATCAGGCTGACCAGACCGATTGGAAAAACGAGGATGCCATTGGCCTGGGAAAACGACCCTGCCGTGGCTGATAGGCACGCCGCAAGAAAGCATGTCTGCTTTTCCTGAGTCAGAAAATATACTGCAAGGAAAGAGAAAAATATCACTGCATAATTCGACAGCGCTGCCATGGCCCAGAACTCAGACTCGTAATGGCGCAATCCGAATAGGGTTAGGAACACGGGCGGCCAGGCCATCGCCTGGCGCCACACGCCTGCGGCCCGAATCATAACCATGGCTATCCCGACGAGAAAGAAGTCGCCATAGAGCGCGAGACGTACGAAATTGACTTTTCCAAATACTAAGTAATCCAGGATTGCCGCGATTCTGCAAAGGGCAATACAATGCTCGTTATGTCGTGCGGTGATGAGTAGGATGATTTCCCGCCAGCCCGTAGCCTGTTGGAAGCGAAGCAAAGTTACAAGAATGGCGTCGTAGTCATCGCCATAAGGTATGTTAGGTGTGTGGCGAGCTACCGTGACAAAGAAGATTGTGGTGGGTATAAGGGCGATGAAATAACCGATGCCATCGATGGATTTAACAATATCTGATTTGGGCATGCCGTGATTGCATCGATGGTGTCTGGAATTCGGCTCTGCAGAGTTCTGTCAGAGCTTCAGTCGCTTGAAAACTGTCTCCGGTATAAATTTGATTATTAACATGATAAGTGCCCAGAACCCCGGCAGGTAGACCGAATCCGCGCCTTTGCCGATGGCCTTTTCGATACCTGCTGCGATCTGCTCCGGCTGCGCCCACAGCACGCCCTTTTCGAAGGCCGCGGTCATCGGCGTATCGACAAAGCCGGGTTTGATGGTGAGCACGCGCACGCCGCTCCCGAACAGCCGGTTGCGCAGCCCCTGGCAGAACACCGTGACCATGGCCTTGGCCGCGCCGTAGACGTAATTGCTTTGCCTGCCGCGATCGCCCGCGGGCGAACTGACGACAGCCAGGGTTCCGTTCCCTTGCTGTTCCATCCGGTTGGCGAGGTGGGTCAGCAGCGACAGCGTACCGATGGCGTTGACGTTGAGCTCCCGCAGCGCCATATCGAAACTCTGCTCGCAAGCCCGCTGGTCGGGCAGGGTGCCGTGGGCGATCAAGGCCACGTCGATGCCGCCGAGGGCCTCGTACGCGTGGTCGAGTAAAGCGGGATGGCCGGCGAAGTTCTCCGCCTCGAAATTCGCGCAGTCCACCGACTCGGCGCCGCGGATGCGGAGGTCCTGAGCCAGCGCTTCCAGCCTGTCGAGGTCGCGGCCCAGCAAGTAGAGCCGGTCGCCGCGCCCGGCGAAGCGTCGGGCGGTGGCTTGGGCGATGGCGGAAGTGGCGCCGATGATCAGTATTTTCTGCATGCTCAAAGTCCCAAACGTTCCGATTGCAACGAGCGGAAGGTGGTGTCCGCTCCATATTTTCGGCGCAAATCCTGAAATTCCTCCCAACGCGGATAACCGGCGCGAAAGGTTTCTCCACTCATACGCACGTCCTTGGTCAGGTACAAACGCCCGCGGTGCTCCAGAACGATGCGGTCCAGCTCTTCCAGAAACGGAAGCAATCCCGGCTCCAGCTTGAAATCCAGCGCCAGGGTGTAGCCTTCCATGGGAAAGGACAGAGGGTTGTCGTTGGCTGGGCCGAAGGTCTTGAGCACGGCCAGGAACGAACCTCTCTTGGAAGCCGCGATCCGTTGCAGGACCGCCTTGATGCCGGCCGCTCCCGACGCCTTCGGGATGACGAACTGGTACTGGGTGAAACCCGACTTGCCGTAAATCCGGTTCCAGTGGCCTATGCCATCCAGCGGATAGAAGAACGGGTCGAAATGCACGACACGTTCGCGTTGCGGCGCCCTGACCCTGTGGTAATAAAGTGCATTGAAAGCGGTCACGCTGTACCGGTTCAGGGCGAAACCCGGCGCATCGACGGGAACCGAAAGCGGCGTCCTTGCGTTCCCCTGCAGGCGGCCGTCGTCGATGAAGTCGCCGGTCATGAGGAGCGACCGGCCCAGCCTCGGACCGGTGGCGAGGCAATCGATCCAGGCGACCGAGTAGGGGGCGCCGGACTGCTCGGCGAAAAGGCTCAGGGCGTGCTCCAGATTGTCGGCCTTGAAGGTGGTTTCCCGCAGATAAGCGCTGCGGATGGGCTTGAGCCGGAGCGTGGCTTCCAGGATGAAACCGGTCAAGCCCATGCCGCCGCAGGTGGCGCGGAACAGATCCGCATGCTGCGTCTTGGAGCAGTCGACGATCCCGCCATCGGCCAGCATGAGCGAAAAGCGATCCATATGCCGGCTGAAACAGCCTTCGAGGTGATGGCTCTTGCCGTGCACATCGCTCGCGATGGCGCCACCGACGCTGATCAGCTTGGTGCCGGGCGTCGCGTGCAGAAACCAGCCGCGCGGCACGAACACGTCGAGGATGTCGGCCAGCAGCACGCCGGCTTCGCACCGCAGTACCCCGGTTTCTGCATCGAACGCCAGGAACCGGTCCAGCCGGCGGCTGCTCAACACCTGCGGCGCCAGGGCGCTGTCCCCGTAGCTGCGGCCGTTTCCGCGCGGGATGCCGCG
Source organism: Methylococcus mesophilus (assembly GCF_026247885.1). Lineage (NCBI taxonomy): Bacteria > Pseudomonadati > Pseudomonadota > Gammaproteobacteria > Methylococcales > Methylococcaceae > Methylococcus > Methylococcus mesophilus. Next base: position 3,371,060 of record NZ_CP110921.1, read on the forward strand.
GAATTGAGCCCGCGGAAACCGCGACCGAAGGTCCGGGATCGAGTACGGCGCGAACACTTCTGCGTCGACGGCGGGTTTCCGCCCCCATCCTGTCAGCCTCATTCAGACTCCCCGCTGCCGGAACACGAAACGCTTGTCCATGTGATATTTAATCAAATATCCCAGGGTGAGGCCGATGACTCCCCCCGCGTACCGCAGAGTCTTGGTTTGGAACAGGTAATCGAACCCGAACTCGAATCCCCAGAAAACCCCGGTCGTCACCAGCCCCATCAGCGTATACAAGGCAAAGGTGCGGGTGTCGTGCCCCAGTCCCTTCACCTTGAAACGGAAGATGTATTTCTTGTCGAGCACGTACTTGACCACCAACCCCACCGCCGTGCCGACCAATACGGAGGCCGTCACGCTATAAATCCCCTGATAAAGCCGGATAGCGACATCCTGGCTGCCGATATTGGCTGCGGTGGCGATAAGCGCAAAAAATGAATACCATAGCGCCGTCTTCATACCCTTTGCAAAATTCCAGATTCCAATCTATGCAACATATTCGCGGCAATGTATGCGTTCGAAACTACAAAGCTTTTGACCCCCTGTCCCTCTCGGACAAATCCGCCAGGAGCGGATTTTATGCGGCACATCCCTATGCCGCACCCTTCGGGCGCTCCGCGTGCACAAATTCGCAGGGAGCAAATTTGGACATGCGGAGCATGGCCCGGACGCCAGATCCCAAGGATCGGACCTGTCAATCGGCTTTCCTGCCGATTTGCGCATTGACCCGAAGGGTGCCGGGCAGGACGGCCCGGCATGACTGGGCTGGGGTGAGGGAGGGTTTTACAGGTTTCCGCCAAGGGGGAGGGCTTTGATGGCTCCCAATTCTGCCACGGCGCGCAACACGGGTAAATCCAGTCTCGTCGGGCTGCTCATGCTGCTGCGGCTCCGCCAGTGGGTGAAGAATGCCTTCGTCCTGGCCCCCCTGATATTTTCCGGCGAGTTTCTCAACCTACCTGCCATCGGCCAGTCGCTGCTCGCCGCTCTGTTGTTCAGCCTCGCGGCCTCTGCCACCTATGTGGTCAACGACCTCCACGACATCGAGCGTGACCGTCGCCATCCCACCAAATCCAGGACCCGTCCCCTTGCCGCGGGTATCGTCTCACCGTCTCAGGCCGGTCTGCTGCTCGCCGGTCTCTACGGTGCGCTGATCTGGGCATATTTCGTCATGCCCGGCGTGGTTCAGGTCATCGCGGCGTACTTGGTACTGAATCTCCTGTACACGCTCGTTCTCAAGCATCAGCCGGTGATAGACATCTTCACGATTGCCATTGGTTTTGTCTTGCGCGTTTATGCCGGCGCCCAGGCCCTCGCCGTTCCGGTTTCCCCTTGGATGTTCGTCACGACCCTGTGTCTCGCCCTCTATCTCGCCGCTGCCAAACGCCGCCAGGAACTCGCGTTCAGTGGCACCGGTGGACGCAGGGTGCTCGAGCGCTATAGCGTGGCGCTGGTGGACCGCTACGCCGAAATGGCGGCGACCGGCGCACTCGTGTTCTACAGTTTGTTCGTGATATCGGCCAAGCCCGGAATGGTGGTCACCATACCCTTCGTGCTGTTCGGGCTATTCCGCTACTGGTACGTGATCGAAGCGCTGGACGGCGGTGAGTCCCCCACCGACGCCCTCCTCGGCGATTGGCAACTCGCTCTGACTGTGCTGCTGTGGATCGGTACGTGTATCTGGGCACTTTGGCCGATGACAGTGTGATCTTATGGATATCGTCTACGCTATTACTCCTTTTCTGGCCTGGCTCACCGCCGGAACCTTGAAATTCATCGTCAACAGTTGCCGCGCCCGGCGTCTGGCATTCGGCCAAATCGGGTACGGTGGCCTGCCAAGCAATCACAGTGCTATAGTCAGCAGCACGGCTGCGCTCATAGCGTTTCGAGAGGGAATCGGACATCCGGCCTTCGGGGTAGCAGTCACTCTCGCTTTCGTCGTAATCATGGATGCCAACAGCTTGCGTCGCCAAGTCGGTAAACATGCAGCGGAAATTAACCGCCTCGTGGGCTTTAATAAAGACTACGATCTGCTGCGAGAGCGACTGGGCCATACAAAAGTCGAAATCAGTGCCGGTATCCTCACAGGAATCGCTGTTGCTTGGCTGATTCATTGAGGTAAGCCAGCGGCGACGTCGGAAGGTGCTAGCTGGGGACCTATTCATCGGTTGTCGCGGCCATGAAATTTTTGTAAACCAACGGTCATCCGGGAGGTCGAATCATAGCGGGCTAATCCTCTGTCCAAGTAATGGGAAGATCGGTTCGGTATTGCTCAAGCAATATGACGAGTATCCCATTAACCATGTAGATTGACTCATTCGATGGCCAAGGGGCTTTCGACGTCATCGAATCGACAGCCGTGGCCACTTCCGCCTTTGTGGGGCTGCGGAAAACATCCTTGCCAACGAAAAAATTCAACATCTGGACTTGGCGATAGTTTTTGAAAGCGTAAGACGTAATATGGGGCGTCAGTGGGCCGGTAAAATTGTTGACGTACTTGACACGATCAAAAGATGAATACTGTCCAGCGATAACTACGGGTAGGGGTTGGTTTGCGTGCTCCTGTCCGGCAACTGATTCCGCACGTGCCACTATGCGATTGATCGTGTTGATCTCATAGATAGTCTTCAGTGCGGCCGCATTGCTTTCCTGAGTCGCAAGGATCACAAAAAAATATAGGCAGACGGCGGCGCCTATTGCACAAACCGCCCTGGCAAATCTTTTCGCAAGACCCATGGAAACAAAGAATGCAAAGCAGTAGCCATACGCTGCGAGAATTCTTCCGGCGTCAGACGGAGAGTGATTGTTAATAACGTACGGTGCGTGTATGGCTAGCGGAGTGAGCCCGGCAATGAAAAGTACCAGAAGTAATATAATGGTTCCTTTTTTCCAAGCAGCGGACAATGTTCCAGCAATGCCGAAACCGAGTGCCAGGGCGGGCAAAAACCTGAGATCGGACGGAACGCCGGCCATGCCAGCGGTGAAGTAGTCCCACGTTTTCCTGTAAGCCGCTGAACTTTCTATCATCGCTTCCTGGAATGTATTGATATGTGTCCTGCTGCCATAATATTTAATGGTATTCGCATTTGCAGAACTAAAATCGGTAGTTATGAACAGTTTTGTTATCGCCCAATAGAGCACTACAGCGCCAACGACTGCAAGGAAAGCGGCGGACAAATCCTGCAGTGCCTCCCGTAACGGCGCCTCACTGCGCGACCATGGGCGATCTTGGGTCAACTGCAGCAACACCACGCCACAGGCCAGGAAACTGACCACGCCGATTTTTGGTTGATAAGCGGCGATTTCAAGGAGAAAAAAGAAAGCGCCGCCGATGACCCGTCCCCAGTAGGTCTTAGCCCAAATCAGGTTCCATGCGCCGAGTAACGCAAACGTGTCACCCAGGACGAAGCTCAGGTGGTCGATTGAAAATGAATAGTAATCAAGAAAAGCAGGGAACATGCAAAGCACGCCGGCTACACACAAGATTGCACGCCTGCTAGTCAGCCCAACCAGTTTTGCCAGAAGGATGCCGTTCACGGCCTGAAGCATCGTGGCGCAGATCATCTGGAATGATTGGACTCCGGAACTGCCTTGAGCCAAAATTATCATATCCGCAAACCAACGTCCCTCACCCCATGTTTTGAAACTCGGATATGGCATGGACCAAGAATGAGGGAATATGTGATTATTGAATATAGGTAGGGTATAAAAATAACTGTAACCGGCGACTTGCAATAATATCAAAAGACCAAAGACGGAGCTGTATTGCCGAATCCAATCTTCAATACGGAGTTGGATATTTGTTTCCCATCGAGTCAGTTCGTCTTGAATCCGCTCGAGCGTCCTTTTTGTAAATATCGCAGCCATAAATTAAGTCTCCTGCTGTTGTGTTAGGTATTGGTGCATAAGCAAACCAACGGCACCTGTGGGCCGCCGTATAGCTGCAACGGCTCCATTTCTCTTTCATACCCGCTGAACGTTTCTAATGGCTTAACCATTATTAGGGGAGCACGCGCAGGAGAGCGGTAAGATCAGCTATGCGATTCAACTGTTGGCCACCTTACACCTCTGCGTTGATCCAGATCGAACTCATGTGCACGAAGATGAGCACAAGTGGCGCAGTTCAGGTCACTTACCTCAGACGAACTTGAAGAGCCTTTCGATCACATCGGCGCTCATTTCGGATTCTAATACAAACCAACTTTTTGGTTGGATACTTAACCTTTGTGCGACCGTTTGAGTTTTCAAGTTATTCGCCGGTGAGATGACGGTACGGTTCGACCCCTTCGTCTCGCAGGAAGCGCAGTCCGGAATGAACTATCTCTCGCGTAGTTGCGTCATCAAGATAGAAAAAATGACGAATATGCTTAGCGGTAAGATCACTAATACTTACGTGCCGGAAGGCGTCATAATATATTTCAGCGACCCTGGCCTCCTGTTCAATACCAGAGACCAATCGCCGTCCAAGATTTTCCGTATATAAGTAAATGCTTGTGCCGAGAAATGCGAATCCCATATAGCTAACAAGGGGTCGTGAGCCATAATGTGATATGACGATCCAAGATATCACCGTCAAGGGTATTGGCAGGTAGCCATAGTGTATCTCCAATCCGGGTGTCCAATACTTATAACGCCCAGCAGCTATAAAGATGAGTAACAACAAAGTGGTAATCAGAGCGAGATAGGGTCCGGCAAGCGCTAATTCAAATGGAACTCTCTTGTTAAATGCGCTAATTAATTGAGATGTTAATATGCCGAGCGCCAGGACTAGCAGCAAACCATTAAATGCTGGATAAAATAATTTAAGAGCCTCAGGGATAACGATGGGATTCGGGTTGATCATTGTTAAAAAATGACCACCTATCGTCACTGAATGACTCACCCAATTAATTACGTCTACAGATGCGGCTCCGGAAGGATGCCAAGCAAAAATATTAGCTATTCCGCTTAGAATGGTGGCAAGCAATATGAGGAGGATTGGCGCATGTAAGCGCAAGCGAGTTGTTGGCCTTGTCAGGCAAAGGGTGGCAAACATGATGGTGCTGACGAGGAGGGATGGTATTACACCGTTCATACCGCAAAAAGACATACCGAAAAGGCATAAGGATGCAATTAGGGTGTTTAGGGAGGGTTTGTGGTAGGTCTTATTCAGTAAACAAAGCGCAAAGCCTAGAAAAAATAATGTGCTTGATATGAACTGGAATTGAAATCCCCACGATAAAGCCGCAAGCCCAGGATTTAACAACATAATTGGGATGGCAAAGTCCCCTAAGTTACTTCCCCTGTTATAAGAGCGTAGCGTCCTCAGGATCAAGTGAGATGCCGCGAAAATCAATAAGATGTTAGTGAGTTGAACAATCCTGAAGTCGAAATTGCTAAGACGTAGGGTTACTATATGATATAGCTTATTTAACGGGATTCTGTGGTCGGCGTGGGTAGCAAATAACCATTCCACCTCTCCGGCACTAATATCGACAGGCACATGTTGCAGCAAACTCCAATCATCGCTGAAAGGGAAGGGATTGCCATAAATACCTGTTATCCAGACAAGCATCCAGAGGCAGAAGATATTTAGTGCATTTTGCGTGAAATATGCCATATTTATGATGTCTAAGGAGTGATTCTTAGGCTCGACTAAATCCAAGGGCACATCTTAAGTACCGTCAGATGCTTACCACTCAGGTTATAAGGAGCCAAACAGACGTAAGCCGCGTTCCTGGTCTGGGGCGGAGTCATTCGGTCGAACTCGGGGGCGAGGCCATTCGGTTCGATGCGCTTCTCATAACTCGCAACACCTCCCCGAGGCTATGGCTCCGCCCCCACTTATTCGGACGCAGAACCCACTACACACCGCAGCCGGCGTGAGGTAGCCTGTACGCTTAATTCGGCCGGGCTAATATCCAGTTTGGCGTCGCGCCTCTTGGCGGCAAATGGAGCTTCTTTGATCTTCGGTAACCCAGGTGGTCTGGCATTGATGAGAATCTTTCATTTACGAGGGTTGTCGGGACCGTCCCCGTATTTCGAGGTGCCCAACGATGTTGGAAAAGTTTCGGCCCCCCCAGTTTCTGATAGAAAAAACTGTCCTAAAGTGTTGGCGAGGTCGTTCAGATGCGAATCAATTGCGTGGCTTTCTTGTTACAAAGACCTCGATATACTCTCCGTCAATACCTAAGGATCTATCTCTGGTTAGGTAGGTAGTCGTAACACCGCCCGACCATCTGCCAATTAAAGCTTCGAAATCATCTCCGTAGTCCCAGGTTACGAGCGCCTTACCATCTCCTACGGGACTTCCATGATAGACTGGATCATGGAGATATTCAATTTCTGAATTAACCGGTCGCGCCCGGGGACGGCTGACGGATAGATGTTTTTCCTTTGGAACGGTGAATACATGAGCCCCTCCAGGTTTCAACGCCCTCATAATCTCCTTGGCTGCAAGATGTGGGGAAAAAATGTGCTCGAATACATCTTGGGTTATGAATAGATCAAAGCTGTCGTCCGGAAATGTGAGGGCCTCTAGATCTTCGCAGCGGACTCCGTCAATAATTGAGCCCCTCTCCTCGGAGTCTAAATATTGAGAGAATGAGTAGGAATTGCAATATCGAGAGATGAAATCATTTGACGGAGATGATTCATGAATCTCCTGACGCTCCCAGCCTTCGAAGTGAGTGTCAAGGATGTATTGAATGTGACGTTGACGCGGAAGCGAAAGGCAATTAACGCAAACGTATTGATCCCTCAGCCAGTCGCCGTCTAACCTAAACTCCGTTTTCTGTCTACAACAGTGGCAATATCCATGATTACTGGCGTCGAGCAATTTTTTGAAATGGTCACGCTCTGATGAGATCAATGACAATTCTTCGAGGAGACGATTATGCTCATGGGAAAGCACACTAATCTCGGACCGCATTTGATCCCGCTCAGAGACGATTCGTCCGAGAATTGGCGTCTTTGAAGCGATTTTTTTCAAAAAATGGGGGTACTTCATTTGGGTGCCGTGTCTCGAATTATCTAATCGTCGGGTTTAGAGTCGTCAAGCACGTGAAGCCTCGGTGTGCGAATAAAACGGCCGGCTAGATCAATTTATGGTGGGATCGATATGTTTTTCGAACATATCAAGATAAAAATCCACGAGCCTTTCAATGCAGAAACGCTCTCCGGCCATGCGGGCCTGCTGCCTCGCGGAATTCATTCTTTGCTCGTCTTTTATTAATGCGCCTATGGCTTGCACCATCTCATCGATAAGCGCTTCCTCGTTATGGTTCCTGGAGACGACAAATCCAGGCATCTCTTCCTTGGCTATGCTCATTATATTTGGAATTTCTCCGATATCTGTTGCGACAACGGGAAGACCGCTCTGAAGGCATTCTAAAACGAAAAGAGGGAACGATTCTCCAGAATAAGTGCTAGGAAAAATACCAATGTCACATTCCTTTATGACTGGGCAGGGATTATCGAGGCGCCCCAGGAAGTACAAATAATCCTTATCAAGATTGGCGGATTTGATCGCTTCGAAATCAAGCCCATCGCCGATGAGCAATAATCGGTAGTCGCGTTCGATTTGGTGTCGCAATCGTCTTGTAGCCTCAATTGCCATCTGCCACCCTTTTTCGTAGACCGCGCGCGAAGCGATGACGAGAAGAACCGTGTCCTCGTTTGCATTAAGGCTTTTTCGAATATTGAGGTCCAAGCCGGCGTTTGGTGGACGTAAGGTAATTGCGTTGAATGACTTGGTAAAGTGCGCATGCCGCAGTCCGCGGATTTTTAGAGGTGCGGTGTTCTTGTTGGACAAATACAGCCATTCGTTTACATTTTTCCCAATGTATGCCATGAAATCCTTTGTTAGAAGTTTCTCGTCTACTGATTCGTAGCCGCCATGAAGGGAAGCAATATAAGGTTGCCTAACATCAACGCCGGTGTGAGAAAGGCAATATTCGACACCAAAGTTATGAGAATTGATAATTTGGATTCCGTACTGGCCCAAGAAATATTGAAAACAATGCTTGACGTCATCCCAATAGACGACAGGGATATCGTTGCGCAAGCGGTGGCGAAGCACTGGCGGATCGTCTGGAGAATTCTTTACCAGCGCGAGAAATGTAATATGATGCCCACGTGTGCGGAGTGTGTTTGCGATGTCGACAGGTACGATCTCCCCGCCTCCCACGGTGAAGCCGTAGCTTGCTATGCAGATGCGCATGCTTTCATGTTTGAATGCGTGGACATCTTGTAAACGCGCCATATCTATCGGTGAACTATCGGATGATTTCTGTTCAAATACTTTCTGAAGCGCCTCGATATGGTCTTGAGTGGCTTGCTTTGTTATCCCATATAGTTTGCGCAGGTCTTGAAGGATCATCTCATGTTCTAAAAGATGCCTGTCAGAGAAGAATGCCTTCCGCGACGTCCCCCCATGATTGATACGGAAATATGACTTGGCTTCCTTGCGGAAGGCGATTGAACCTCCGCGCGCAATCATGGCATAAAAATACCAGTCGCCAGCAAAAGTATATGAGGTCAGACGGTTCTTTTCGCTTTCTGTGAGAATTGGCTTTCGGAATACGGCGCCTGAAACATTCGGAATGATGTTCTTGACGGCGAAATCGCCGGAAAAAGCGCGATAGGCAGGAACAACATGGGAGTGGTCCCAATTTAGGTCATTCAGATCGTCGTAATAGTGCAGGAGGCCCGGGTCCGGCATGCCGTTCGTATCGATATAACTAATATCGCCGTATGCCAGAAGAACATCCTCTTGGTTGAATTCAGGAAGGATATTGGCGAGGAAATCGTGCGGGGCGTCGTCGTCACTTTCGGCTATCCAAATCAAATCCCCGCTCGCGTGTTCTAGTCCTTTTATCCATTGCTTGAACACGTTGCCAGAGTTGCTGGAATTTGTAAGGATGACATACCTTATGTTTGACTTTGATAGGATCTCGCGTGCGATTGTTATGCTGTTATCAGAAGAAGCGTCGTCAAGAAAGATGATTTCTTCTGGTTTCTGGCTCTGCTGAATAATAGATGTGAGTCTCCGTTCAAGAAACTCCGCGTGGTTGTAGTTCGGTACAATTACTGTTATGCGTGGCTTGTTGTCGGCGCAGGCGTTTAATGCCTTTTTTGTCGCCTCGAGGTATCCAAAGCCATATTTGGTATCGGGTTCTAGATATGTGCCTTCGCCCCATTCATTCCACGCATTGATAAAGGTGAGTTTTTCATTGTCAGCCAATTTCGGGTTTGCGGAAGTGGCTTTACAGGCTGTCAGCAGCCATTGTGAATAACTGGTCAGGGAAAAATTTCGAAAGACAGTCGCACGCTTGCCGCGTCTGCCCGTGTTGTCCCATCCAAGCGTGATGCCGGGGAAGAGCTTATAGTCCGTAGCCAAACTGTCACAGAAAAGGTGCGCAGTATTGTCATAATCAACGATAGATCCTTCGAAGCCTTGCAGGAGGCTGGGTGTTTGACCGTTAATCGAGGGCAAAGGGTTGGGTGAATGAGGGGGGAACTGTACCGCGGCATCGAAATGGAAGTCCCGTGGGTCCATTTGACCAAAAGTCTGTGCGGAAACCAGGTAAAGTCCGGGCCAGCCAAGTTCCATTGCTCGCCTTCGCCATAGGTCCTGAATACGCGTGATCTCGGGAATGATTCCGGGTCTATAGACTATGAGTAAGGGTCTTCCATCGATTTTTATATATCTGTCGTCGCAGAAATATTCGTTGACATAATTGAGAAAATCTAGTGCGTCTTTTTCGCTATGCCGTTGTGCGATCAGTATCTCGTCATCAAGCCCGTCCCAGCGGCGGGTCCAGTTCTCGTTTGCCCAGCATAGGCAAAACGGTTGGCTGATCTGGGTGTTGGCAAGCATGTTACGTAAAGGCTTTTCAAGTAATGTCTTGCCTGCAAACCAGTAAAAATAAAAACAGAAGCCGTAGACGCCTGCTTTCTTCGCGAGCTTGACTTGTTCTTCATAAACGCAGACATCATCCAGATTATAATAGCCAAGATGCAATGGAACGCGGGGCTGATTGTGCCCCTCAAACAGAGGGGCACCCCTCCGGCTATTGGTCCATTCGGTAAATCCTTTTCCCCACCATTCGTCATTCTCGGGAATGGCATGGAACTGGGGAAGGTAAAATGCAATAGCCTTGACTGGACTATGGGCGACGGGCTCAGCGGAAAGGTCAAAATAATACTTCTCTGGAAGTTCTAGCGACGTGGCGTCCCCACTGTGTGCCGGTGCGGCGCAGTGGTCGCCGTGATCTTTAGGGGGTTGCGGTGGCTTTACGTCGGTCAACTTGAGCCGATGTTTCACAGTTTCGCTTACATGGCTCGGGATTATTATTTTTATCGGTGGTGGCACATAGCGCCAGAAGTAAGGAAATGCTGCGCTAACCGCGCGGCTGAACTGTCCTGTGCCAAGCCACCAGCTCAGCATTAGTGCGCGGCGGGTATTCCGTAGAAGCCATCTCAAGGGGCTCGAGATGGCGCGGAGCGGTGCGGTAACGCGCCAGCTGGTGGATCTGTAGAGGGCTGTGAGCAGCGTTTCACGCTGAGCCATTGCTTGCTGAAGGGCCACGATTTGGCTGTCACGTTCGGAAATGATCTGGTTGAGCGTGGATAAGTGGACGACCTCTGATCGGCATTCCTCAAACACCTTCTGAGCCTCTATGAGATCTGTTCCAACCTTTTCAAGTTCGAGCTCGCGCGCGCCTATTTGCCGCCATGCAGCCTCTGTGTCTGTGAGAAGGCGGCTGACGTCGGACCGGAGCCTGTCCAGATCGCCGACACCCGCATCAAGTCTGGAGGTCGCGGAAACGATGACGTCACGGTGGCTGTTGTCGAGATCGGCTAGGCGCCCTTCGAGTGCGGCAAAGGACGGACCGATGGTGGCGAGTATCTGATCTATTTGGGTTTTCAGTTGCGTGAATGGGGATTCTGGCGGCGTGGCGTCGCGGCGAGCAAGTTCGGCCTCGACCGCCCTCAGGCGATTTACCGTGGCCAACAGATGCCTTGCGACATCCGCGCTGAAGAGACTGCGGTTCTTCTCGATAAGCTTGTCGTAGCCGGTGATATGCAAGAGGGGCGCATGACCGGTTTGAGCAAAATGATCGTAGAAATTTTGATGATCCCTGCTCCACTGGTTGTACTGGGCGGTCACGCGAGGCAGGTGGTAGAAAGGATAGCGGGCGCCGACGCGCAGCAGGAGATCCCAGTCCTCATAAATGTCAAACTGGGGATCGAATCCTCCGACCTCAAGTAGCACTTGGCGATCAAAAAGCAGGGTGTTCAGGGGAATATAGTTGCCGCAGAGTAATTCAGCGAGGTTGAAGTCTCTGGAGCCAAATACTTGGCGATTGACGATTTCAAATTCGCCTGACTCTACATTGTAAACCTGCCAGCACAACTCGGCGTCCGAGTAGCAGACCCGGTGCTCGATGTGCTCGAGGCAGGAGGACAAAAGCTCGATATGCTCGGGCAAGAACCGATCGTCATCATCGAGAAAACATAGATATCGCCCCGTTGCTGTTTGCAGGCCTGTATTGGCAGCTTTGGCACGGCCTTGGTTCTGCTCGAGTTGAACTAGGACAAGTTTGACATCACCTGCGTGCTCTTTGAGAGCTTCCTCGGATAACGCCCATCCGCCGTCGTTGACGACAATCACCTCCAGCGGTCTGTGGGTTTGCTCGCGTACACTTCGCACCGCATCTGCGAGGCGTTTGGGGCGGTCTTTCGTCCGGATCACTACTGAGACCAGGGGGCTCTCAGGGCTCAAGTGGGCCTGTTCAACGAGAATATTATTCATTTCACTGTCAAAGATGGGATGTTAATACATACATCAAATATGAATGCGGCTTTCTTGCGATACTCTTGTCAGCCAATGAGCAATGGCCGCTCAATCAGGTCTCTATTCCAAGGTGGCCTTGGGTATGTCCAGGAAAGCGTCTGCATACTCACTTATGTTTCATTATTTTCGGATCAAATTCCGGTAAGCGTCTAACAAAAAGTCAGATGGTATTATAATCCGAAGCCTGCACCGATGTGGTCGATGGCCTGTTCAAGTTCGTCGGGAGTGAAAGACCTGAACGGCAGCCACTCGTACTTCATCTTTTCCACAGGAGTTCATTCCGGTTCAATTCGGGGCTGTAAGGCGGCAGGAAGCAAAACCGCAGGCCTTTGTCCTTCAACAGTTGCCAATACGGTGCCAGCGCCTTCGCGGTGTGATATGGATGCGTCACCACCGGCGGCTTCTGGATCCGTTCGATCAGCGCCATGAGGAAGCCGAACACCCAGAGGCCATTCACGCTCTGCCACAACCTGGCGAACGCGAAGCCACCGGAGGACAGCAAGGCACCGATCAGGTTGAGCCGTGGCGACCGCTCTTCGGCGCCACGGCATGTCGTTCGCCCACTGGACTGCAGGCCGAGCGGTTGGGCGGCTGCAGGGCAAACCCCGCTTCGTCCACGTAGGCCAGCTCGAATTCCCCCGCCTGGGCCTGTTGGATCAAGCCGGCGATCTCGGCCCGGGTTCGCTCGAACCGCTCCGGGTCCCGTTTTTTTCAGGCTGTAGCGCGTGCGCTTCCACACATACCCCAGGCCCTTCAGCTCCGTGCGCAGCGTGGTGCGGCCAATGACCACCCCATAGTCGCGCTCCAGCCGGGTCAGCAATTCCCGCGATGACAGCGCTTCCTGCTCGCCCCCCTGTCCCAACTGACGGCGGTGCGTGTCCGTCAGCTTGCTCGGGGCACCACTACGAGGCCGGTCCGGCAAACTCGCCAACCCGTATTTCCGCCACTTACGCCGCCTTTCCCGTACCGCTTCGCAACACAGCCCTTGCCCCGCCACCACCCGCACGCTTTCTCCGTCAGCAAACCGCAAGATCGTTTCCGCTCCATCCTGTTTCCACCAATCCAATCCTTTCTTACAGATCGCCTCCAAACTCGCACGCTCGTTCGCCTCCGACACGATCGGTCCTACTCGTGGCATCACGCTCCCCTTGCCGTGCCCAAGTGGCCTTCAGTCGATCGCAAAGAGATTTGTCGCGATTTGGCTTCCACGCTCTCTGCCGGTATCGATAAGAGTGATAGGCTTAAGCGATAAGGCATGCAGTTCCAGCTCCTTCGTTTGCTGCAAACGCCAATACTGAAGCTGGCAAATTGCCTCTGGTATAACCGAGCCATCCGCTGCGACGATCAGTTGTAATAATTCCCGGAACGTCTATCCGGGTCCAACCAGGCGATGCCCAGCCGACGATGCGACCGTTGTTGTCCGCCAATGCTATCCGGTCAGGCCGTCTCTTACTGTCCTTTAGCCAAGCCCATCCTATAATTCGTTGAGCGCCCCGTTCGTCTGGAAGTTGCTCAATCGAATCAACGTGGCCCACACAACGCGAGGATCGAACAACCCGGTATCTTGAAGATACGCGCATTCCAGTGCTGTAGGTATTGTCATGGAATACGGAAAGGTGCCTTGCCTCCAGCAGGTTAATTGCAGCCGTTACGTCGGACTGGATTGTTGGACTCCAGGATCTCATAGGTATATCGTCGATATGTAACGCTATGGCAATGGCATTGGACTTAAGGCGTGCCGAACTGTCTTCAAACCATTCCATATTACGGGTTGGTGTCATAGATATGATGGTTAGAATGACCAAGAAAAGAATGCTGGTAGCGATTTTCGACAGTGTCCCTGTGGGAGTGTTCCGAGGATTACTCCCGACTCGAAATGCAATCACACTAGCTAGCGCCAAGGCGGAAATCGTAGAATATCTTGAAATTAAAGCATGCTCTAAACCGAAGTTAATTCGTGAACCGGCCGCTGCTGCTGCGGATAGACAGCAGAAGATCATGATCGCAGCTAATGCAAGATAACCCCGAGAAAGCATCCTGAGAGACGTCGCCGCTCGATTCACGGACGAAGTGATCAAGGTGGAAATCATCCCCCCTGCAGCCGCAGAAATTGCTACGCCATGCGCACCCAACAGTGAGCCCAATAAGGCGAGAGAAAATGCGATGAAGTCTAAGAAATGCTCCCTCAGCGTAATGGCAGGGGAGGCATGGTGCTCGGGTGGTGCATAATCATGAAAATACCATGAGAAAACGAGGGTAGCAGCAATAATCCAAACCAATAGACGTATGCTGATGCGTCGTTCGACGGCTATCAAAATCATTACTCCCAGTGGCCAGACGAGTAGTCCTGAGGCTAATCCAAATGCAGCTAATAATCCTGTCGACATGGCGCCTGGGAGCAGGTAAGGATCGCATTTCTTTTGTCCAGCTTGAGCTAGTATTGCGAAGGTAAGGGCGACAAATAAATTTGAGAGTATGTTTCCTATCGTAAAAGGCCAAAAAAAGATTTCCAGCTGCGGCTGGGAAAAAAGAATGCCAAATACCAGCGAGTAAACAAGGATTTTTTCGCTCTTGGAAGTTCGCTTTGGCGTGGTTGCTAGCCGGCCAATGGTGACAGCCAACATTGCCGTGGCAAAAACAGCAACGTAAAAATGGAAAAGGTTGCGCCCCCCAAAAAGCCATATATCCACCAAATCAATGAGATGTGTTAACGGCACTCGGTGCTCATTGTGCTGCTGAAAAATATTGGTGATCGTTAGGCCGGTTCCGTTGCTTAGCATGATGGCTGTCTTCCAGCCATCCTCCCAAGGGATTTCTGGTAGAAGGTGCAGAGCAATAGCCAAAGTGTTAATGACTATGTCAGCGGCAATTGTGACGGCAGTCAGCGATGACAAAGCTAAGATAACTGGCATAGCGACCATGGCATGGTTGTTACCAAGAGATTCTGAGTCAATACAGCCGTGTGGATCAACTGACGAGGCCGCGTCCGCAATAGTGATCGTCGAGAACTAACGACCTGATGATTTCATCCTCGGAGGGGGCTGAGCGGTCTACGAAGGCGGCATAAATATCGCTCGCTTGCTCTGTCGGGATCGTAAAGTCGTCCAGAAGTTGATTACGGATGGCGATTGCATCCGTTACGAAATTCATCGCTCCCCGCCTTATCTCAGCGCGCAAAGGACGTGTCGCGAGTTCTTCGTTACACAGAGAGCGTTGTTCAGCGATTAGTTGGCCTGCGGTGTCCAAGTTGTAGCGGATGACCTGAGGGTCATCTGCACTGAGTAGTTTCTCCAATTGAAAACTCATACGGTATACGGCTGAAGTATCCGATTTCCAGTCGGCATGGTGAGCGTAGCAGCCCTGAGCGATCACTCCATGGTGGGTCGAGACATTAGCTGCATTTCTATCCGTAGCAAGGTAATAACCATGAATTTTATTGTCCAAAAGGTTATTGAGCCGATCCTGGATGGTAGCTGAATAGCCGATGTCTACGACGGCAGACCTGGTCGGCTGATCGAGCCTCATACTCGTCAGATAGGCCAATAAGCCTGGCCGTTCCTTCCGTGCCTGCGAGAGGATATTCCTTTTGAGATTTCGTAACACTGGGGCGAGTTCAGTGATGTCACCGTCGGTGATAGATAGTGGCTTATCATAAGGCCAGAGCCGGTTTAACTTGCGTAGTTCGTGATCAGTAAATTCGAGTCCGTACCGTTCGCTTAGAAACGCCGTAATTTTGTTCGGAAAGTAGGTTTTCCTGGCAATGTCTTCGATGTCGGCACGGCTCCAGATCGCGGGGACGGTTACGGAGCGACGAGATAACACGAGGTAATGGGATGACGGCGTCAGGGATGGTAAGCGCGCCGTCCATCGGTCGTAAACCATCTTCAGAAACTGTCCTTCGCGTGAAAGGAAATAGAACCGTTGGATTTGATCTTCTGCGGCCTTTCTCGTCAGCCATTGCGCGAATGCCAAGGCAACTGGCCCCAGTACTCCGTAGCCGATCCCATAGGGCGTCGCGGGAATAAGGCATTGCGGGTCGAATCGGGAAAAGAACAGAGGGCGGAATTGGGTTTGCACCACCAGCCCTAACGCGATTTCCTTGTGTAAATCCTTGGCAGCCTGAGTTTCGTCGATCAGTCTACGGGTGCGAGGCAGGGCGCGTGCCAGTTCGATCGGGCGCAAGATGTGCCAGGATTTCAGGCCGAGATCACTGGGGATTTGCAGATCGGAATGTTCGTTGTCGCCGACGATCAGGAGGTTTTTGGGTTTGATGCCTTCCTGCACGATGATTTGACGATAGGTATCACCCGTATCCTTGCGCCGGCCAGTGTCGGAGGATAGGTACAGGGCGTGCCAGCCGTCGATGCCGTTGTCTTTGAGCATCGACTCTATCGTAGGGCGTGGCAGGTGCATGTCGCTCGCCAGAATCACACGCTTGCCACGGGCCAAAGCGTGGCGCAGGCATTCGACGGTGTCCGGTCGCGGCGTTACCGAGCCGTATTCCACCGTTTCCTCCAATCGCCGCAATTCCGCAACGGAATCGCGCGGCAGTTCCGAGATCACGGCTAGTTGTTCGAAGATTTCATCCAGACCCACGTCGCGGCCGGCTTTCGTCCGGGCGATGTGTTCTGCCTGGGCGCGGAACTTGAGGTAGGTGTTGCCGGTCTCCGGATTCGTACGGCGGGCGACGATGGTTTTCGTGCTCTCCGGATTCAACAGCGGCCGCACCAGCAAGGTGTCGAAAATATCGAAAATGACTGCGTGCACATCCGCCGCAGTGATTGCAGCGCGCAAATCCTCAGGGCGTCGTCCCAAATATTGGTCGAATCGCCAGGGTGACCAGCTCGGGGTTGCGTCATCGGCCAGGATGGCGCTGTCAAATCCGGATTGGTGGGCGGCCAGGGCGATGACGCGCTCCAGGCAGTGGGCGAGTGTGCCATCGGTCTGACCAGCTTCCTCGGCGAAGTCGTCCAGGGTGATGCCAGCCGCAAACAGCGGTCCCAGGACTTCGCGGCGTGCCCAGAACATGGTGCCGGCGGGAAACGAAAAATACCCGTCGGGAATGGAGCCGATGCCGAGTTTGCGGCACCAGTACTGGCCTAGGGGCCGGTTGGCCAGCCAAGTGTTGGCGAAATAGGGAAGGTTATGGAAGTTCTGTGGGTAAACCAGGCCGGCGGCGGGGTGTCCGTCACCGCTGAGCAGAGCAAAAATCCGCCGGATGTGATCGCTGCTTCCGAACAAGGCGTGCAACAGGTATTCGCGCCAACCATCGGTTGCGCCGTTGTTGTAAAGGGATTTCTTGCTATGGATATGGGCGATGAAGTCGTAACGCCGCAGTGCATCCCCGAAGGCGCAGAACATGGGAGCGATGTCCCGGCCCCGGTTCTGTACCACCTCAATGGTTATCTGGTTCAATTGCGGCAGCGTGGTCAGCACCTTGCGGCAGCGTGAAGCGTCGGCAGAGGAGGCTACCGAGACGAACAGATCGAAGCGGAACGGGATCTGGGCCAGGTGATGCGCGATCTCAGGAGCCAGATCGGAATAATAAATGTGGGCATGGACAGCGACCCGGCCAGGTGAGGTTGTATGTAGCGGCGCTACAGTGCGGATATCGACTAAACCGTCACGGTATTGGCTGTCCTCATGGGTTGGTATCCATTCGACCGGAAGGGTTGGTCTCTGCCGCCAGCGTTCATAGTCGTCGAATCCGGCAAACAGTGTTCCGAAATGGCGGTAGGACAAATCCACCAGCCGGGCAGCGGAACCTTCCGGCAGCGAGCGGTAAACTACACGTCCCAGCGGACGCAGCTGGCGTCGCAGGGAATCCCAAGCCTCTTGGTATCGCCCCCGCAGCAGGCGTGAGCCGAAGCGCAAGGGCGCGGTTGTCCTCCATGACATTGAATGGAGCAGCGAAATCAGATGGGCTTGCAGTTGCTGGGCCCATTCCGTGGTCGCAGCCAAGTCGCTTTGGGTTTGCCGATGGATCGCGGCGAGGTTTTCGCATGATTGCCGAAGCTGGGTCCGTTCGTTGTCCAGCGTGGCCATTCGCAGGCGCAAATGTTTGAGTTCGGCGTTGCAGTCGGCGAGTTCGTTTCTCTGTGTGGCCAATTCGTTTTCGCAACGGGAGAGTTCATTTTTCTGGGCCGCCAATTCGCTCTCGCGGTCAGCGAGCTCGTTTTTTTGAGTCGCCAATTCGCTCTTGAGATCCGCGAGCTCGTTTTTCTGGGAGGCCAATTTGCTCTCGCGATCGGCGAGTTCGTTTTCCGTCTCGGCCAGTTTGGTGCGCAGGGGCATCAGTTCCGTAATCTGCCAGCGGAGTTGTTCCATGTCGTGATCTTTTTCGGCAAGGGTTTGCCGGAGTGGCGTCAGTTCGCCGTTTTGCTGCTCGATGTGGGTTTCGAGCCCATGAGCCCACTGAGCGGCTTGCTCCCATTGGGTATCCCGATATAGCAGGGCTTCTGCCCACTGTTTCCCGCTCCAACGGCTTTTCCATTTCTCGAAGACCGCTGCCGTGGTCCGATTCAGCACCTCGGGATCCAGCCTCTCGCCAAAGCCGGATTCGCCCCGATTGCGATAGCAGGCACTGATTTTGTCGACATGAATGAAACGGGTGTGTTCCGCAATCTGCAGCCAAAAATCCCAGTCTTCCAGACAGTCCAGTGTTTCGTCGAAACGGCACCCTTGATCGACCAAGGAGCGGTGGAAAAGGGCGGCGTGGATCGGAATAAAATTGCGCCCGCGCAGCTTTTCATACAGATACGGCTGGTTGAACGTAGTCTCGCCGGTAAGTTGGTCTTCCGTATAGAACTCCACTTTTACTCCGGCATAGGCACAACGGGATTCATTGTCCGTATTCAGCGTCCTGACAAGATTCGAGATATGGTCGGCAAAAAACAGGTCGTCATCGTCCAGGAAAATGAGATAGTCGCCCTGGGCATGTTCCAGCCCGATATTGGCGGCCCGGCTGCGTGACAGCGGCACATTCGAGGGAATGAAACGAAGCGGGAAGCGGCCGCACCACGGAGCCAGCGGCGCATGGCCGTCCCCTTTGGCGTCGACCACGATGACTTCAATGCGAGGGTAGGTCTGCAGCGCAACCGAGTCCAGGGCATCCTTGAGTTGCGCTCTGTCCATGCTGCGGATGATGACCGAGATCAAAGGAGTAGCCGCCATATCGCAGGTCTCACCCCGCACGGCCAGACGGTCCTTGCGAGTCAGCATGCCCGGAATGCCGTTTCTCAGTTCTTCCGCGGACAGGATCAGATAGGCCTCCGCCGCCTGAACGGCTCGAGGCAAGGTATAGGTGCGGAAACGGTTGAGCGCCGCGATCTGCTCGCCGTAATCCTGCTGTGCCAGTTGGCTGGAGAAACAGGCCACGGCTGCGGCCTTGCGCTCGGTCAGGTCCGTGATGTCCAGAAGGGCGTTGGGTTGCAATGGCACACCGACCTCATACAGCGCCAGACGGATCGGCCGGGCGCAGCGGCGCACTGCTTCGGTGACTGCCAGCGCTGTCACGCGGTGGTCGGGATGGATTTCCCACCAGGAAGGTGCGTAGACGAGTTCTGCCGCGCATCCTTCTATAGCGGCGAGAATGCGTTGAGTCAGCTGTTCGCCGTATTCCAGCCCCCGGTCGGGCAGGTTCCAGAATTCAGGTGTCCCGTATCCGAGGATTGCCCCAGCCTCCGTACTCTCCCGCTGGCGTGTCCGAGCGTACTCTTCCGAATCGGCGGGAGAGCCGTAGGCGCCGTCGGAGATTATGACGACGCGAACCGGATCGCCGGAGGAAACATGGCGCATGATGGCTCCCCCGCAGCCGAACACTTCGTCGTCCGGGTGCGGCGCGAAAACGATGGCCGGGCCTGGCCCGACGGAAGAAATCGCAGCATAGGGGAGAAAGTCTTGTTCGCAGGATTGCATGAACGGACGGACGGATAGATTTCAGGATTAGATTTCTGCAGCGAGGATCATCTGGCCTTCCGATCTTGGCCGCCGGTTTGGCGGCATTCCCGCCGCAACTCAAGCAAATGCTAGCACCTCGGACGGCGCGTTAAAATTGGGGTTCGAGCCTAAGAGTGTGAAAACAATTGAATCTCAGCCCGTTGGGCAATTTCGCTTGGAAGGTACGGGGTGGCACGTACGTCGCCGTCCATTCGCGGGCATGGCTGTCGTCTCTATTATAAGGTGACCAGCCTGAGCCGGGAGAGCGCCCTTGTAGCCGACGGAGCGCCGATGGGGTCGCCGCCGGTCGGGTGTGCGGGTGGGGCACGCCAGGCGGACGGGCTCTTCGGTAGGCCACGAAGAACGTGGACAATCTGGTGGATCGGCGAGCGTTTGTTCGCGATCTGCGAGCACTGCGGCGGTCATGTGCGGAAATGCTGTTCCGCATATCTCGTTTTTACAACAAAACAGTCATAGTTTAGCTACAAAAAAGCTTGACACCGTGCGCGACGCGGCTTAGCTTATCCCCCGCATGGAGCTGCGGGAATGCGTGGGCCTCTGTCGCGTTTGGCAAAAGGCGGCGGACCGTTCATAATTCCCCGAGGACGTCCTGGACGTCTGGCTTGGCCCTGGTCTCAAGCAGTTTTAGGGCAAAGGATTGGGGTGCTCCATTTCCTGGGTTAACTGTCGACTTCAAAGGGAGATCTTCTAATGAGTATGAACTTCAAAAAGACCGCAATCGCTGCGGGCATGTTCACGGCTCTGGCCGCGACGAGCATGTCGGCTCATGCGTTGCGTGAAACCGAAGCGGGTGAAGCCAACCTCGTCCCGTTCGTTCTGTGGTCCAGCAGCTGGGTCGATAAGGATCCGACCATTCTGGGCATCAACACCGTCATCAAGGTTACGGTGCCGATGTCGGTCGGTAACGACGTGATTCCGAACTTCTACACCGCGATCCACACTTCCCCGACCAACGGAACTATTGCCAATCCGGGCAAGCAGAAGCCTGCGGATCCGGATCTGGTACCGGCGAACACCATTCACTGGTACTTCCTGGACAAGAAGAGCGTCCACCGTCTGAACGGTACCATCGACGTCACGCCGGAAGACGTGGCTGTGATCGACTGGGGTGCTTTCGTTCGTAAGAACGGCAAGCAGGGCGAATTCGATGGCTTCCCGGGCTACATGGTTCTGGTGACGGAATCGGCCGCAGGCGGTGACGACGCAGACTTCAGCTTCTTCGCGGAAGCTTGGATGTTCGCCGGCATTCGCGCAGGTGCCAATCCGGATACCGGTGGCGTCATCGGCATCATCGACGCCAAGATCCCAGTCCTGCCGATGAGTGACGGCGCTGACAACGGCAGCAAGAAGCCGACCGTCGAAAACAGCGTCATCGAGGCCGGTGTGAGCCAGAACGTCATCGCCTCGCCGCTGGTTGCCGGCTTCCGCACCAACTGGTCGGATGGCAATCTCAGCGACGTGACCGTGATCGATCTGACCCTGGGTAACCGCAACGTGCCGATCGGTCAGGCCAACCTCATCAACATTCTGCAGGTTCCGACCCTGATGGTGGTGTGGAACGACCGCAATGCGGGCGGTGCGTGGAGTGGACTGGGTGTCGACGTTTACAACGACAAGGAAGAGAAGTGCTCTGACAACATCGATCTCCCCTATCAGTTGAACCTGGTGTGGGCGCAGACCGACGTTACCGCAGGCAAGAACGCGCAGATTCCGTTCGCTTGGCCGGTTCCGAAGTTCATCACGAACCATGGCTTCAATCGGATCTTCTGCGTGCCTCCGTATCAGGAAACTCCCGTCACCGATCCGGATGGCGCTATCGCGCTCGAGCACCTGCTGCAGGGCGGCTTCATGAAGCTGTATCTGCCCGAGGTGATCGATACCGGTATCGGCGCACCCGAGTCGGCCGCGGTTGCCTTCTCGGTCCCGCTGCAGTACTTCGTGACGCTGGAAACCGATCCGGCCACCGGCGACTGGGTTCCGACGGACATCAGCCTGATTCCGTTCGAGACCGCGCTGGGCCACGATCGCGGCCTCTTCAGCCAGGCTCCGTAATCTAACGGGGTTGGGGCCGGTGCAAGCCGGTCCCGGCGGCTGAGAAAGAAAACGGCGTGCGGCTTACCGCACGCCGTTCTTTTTTCTTCCTGGAAGAACGTCATTTGGCCGTGACACGGGCTTTCCAGCTCGATTGAATCTCTCGGTTTTGCTTCGCCGCTATTGGTCAGGATTCAGACTGTCGATTTCCTTCCGGTAAAATTCGTGATCGCCACGTTGGGCATGTGTCACGCCGTGTCGAAAGTTCATCGGTGGTCGATAAAAGCGCCGGCGTCGGTCGCTTCTTATTCACGAACATATGGTATGTAGTTGCGATATGTCCCGTATTATCATGGTCTTAGGGATCGCCCTAAGCGTATTCGCATTGGGTGGCTGCGCATCGAAAAAAGCTGCGTCGGTCAACATCGAGGATACGAGTTCGTTTTATCACTCGCTGCCGTTCGCGGACTCTCCGTTCGACATCCTGGCGGATGACATAGATGGCAACGGACGTGCTGACGTCGCACTCGTTTCCCATGGCGACAATTACGTCCAGGTATTTCTGCAGCAGCAAGCGCGCACCTTTCTTGCCGGTGAGCGTCAGCCGGTCGTCGGATTTCATCCGGGCGACCTTGTTCGTTTGCCAACCGCCCGTCCGCACTACCTGGTTGCGGCTGAGGGGCAGAACAAGCTGCTCATAGTCGAGCCTGGCTCGAACGGCAGCCTCCTAAAAACCGGGGAGTTGAATGTGCCCGTACCCCGCCACGTTGCATTATTCCGTTGGCCAGGCTGGGGAGACAGCGTGGTGGTAAGCCCTTTCGGGCAAGATTTCCTGGTGTTGTTGAAAAACTTCGATCCGGTCAAAGGGCAAGTGTCGGAGCGGATCCAAGTCGCGCTCAGCGAAAAGGAACACTCGATACGCCGGGCGGAGTGGGTGCGTCCAGTGGACGTCGATGGGGATGGTATCGACGAGTTGCTGTTTGCCAGCAACACGACGCAGGAAGTATTGATGCTGAAATATCCAGGTGCTGACGGGGTTATCAAGCCGAAGCTCGTCGCGAAATTCCGTTCGGGAGCGCCATGGGACCTTGTTTCGGCAGACCTCAACGGCGACGGTGCGCTTGACCTGATAGTGCCAAACCAATCGAAACCGTTCGTGATTCACGTGTTGCTGAACGACGGTCACGGGAGCTTTCAGGAAACGGCGGCGTTAACGTTTCCGACGGACATGGGATTAAGGCGGTTTGCCTGGAGCAAGGACAAGGACGGTTTCGGTTATCTGTTCGGTGTCGGCTATGGCGCCATCGCGCTTTATCGTTTTCCCGATCGCTGGGATGGAAAGGCGCCCGTGCCGATGCGCAGCGTACCGGTCGGCTCCAGCGAAGGGAGTCAGGATATTGTTCTTCAGGATTTGGACGCTGACGGTCGGTTGGATGGCATCGTTGGACGTGGCAAGGGGCCCCAGGGAGCGTGGATCGTCTACGGACCCTTGTGGGAACATTTCGAAGAGCTTTCCGCTGCGCGGTTTGTGTTGAACTGATTCTAAGGAGCAAAGATGGTGAAAATTGCATTGGGTATTTTGCTGGCGGGCCTGGGGTTGACAGCGGCATCGTATGCCGGCGCTGCCGCAAAGTCGGCGCCGGCGGCAAAAGCAGATAAGGCCGCCGCTGAACAGAGTACGCCGGTGAAGCCTCCGCGGGTCGTGATGTTCAAGACCAACGGGGTGGAGGTGACCGTTCAGGACTATGTGAATTTCCTCCAGCGGAACCAGGCTTACGTCCAGAAGTCGATGACGGAAGAAGGCAAGGCGGAAGTGATCCGCGAGATCATCGGCAATCAGTTGCTCAAGGATGACATCATCAAGAAGGGGTTGGCGAAGAAGGACGCTACGGCGGCCGATCTGGGCGAGGCTTTTCAGAAGCTCGCCAAGGAGCATTTCCCGCTGCCGCCAATGCCGGAAGAAGACGCGGTATACAAATATTATCTCGATCACCAGAATGATTACGGGATTCCGGAAATGGTGCGGATCAGCCAGATCCAATTCCGCATCCCGGACAATGCGACCGCCGAGCAGAAGACCGCCGCACGCCAGCGGGCCGAGGCGGCTTTGCGCCGGTTGGACGCCGGTGAGGCCTTTCCGAAGGTTGCGGCGGAGCTGACCGAGAATCCTTCTGCAAAGCCTCCTCAAGGCGATATCGGTTTTCTGCCCCGCGAAGGTGATCCCTGGTTGACGGAGGCCGTGCGTAATTTGAAGGTCGGCGAGCGGACCAAAGTGATCGAGTCGCCGGCTGGTTATGAAATTCTGATGTTGACGGATGTGCGTAAAGCGCTGATCACGCCGTATGTCAACGTTCGTGAGAAGGTCATTCAACGTATGCGCGGAGTCGAGCAGGCTAAGCTGCGGGACGCCTATATCAAGGGTCTTGCCAAGAACGCCAAGATCGAAATCGTTCAAGAGGAGTTGAAGCCCCTGTTCCCGAAAGGGGTTTTCCCCTGAGAAAGCTCTGAAACACTCCCGATTCCGAGGAGTTAGGGAAGGGCTGGTGGCCGCCTGGTTTTAGCGCCTCGGTACAGCCCTTTCCGTTCCGATACGCCGGCAACGAGCGGCACGAGTGGGATTTCAGAAGACAGGGTGGGACATGTCTGACGGCGAGTGGATGGATCGCACCGTCAGGCAGGGAGGCGGCTTTGATGTATCGGCACCGTATTCGGGAGCTGGACTTAACCTATGCTGAGAGGATTGGTTATGGTGCGTAAATGGGTTGTGTGGGTAGCCGGGGCATGGCTGGCGGTTACCGCTTCGGTAGGAGTCGCAGTCGGGGCAGAAGGGGAGGCGGCACTTCGCGAAAGGGCAAAGGTCTATTGGGATGCTAGGAAAATCAATGACCTGCAGACGTTGTATTCCATGGAGGCCGGGACTGCGGAGGGACGACTGAGACCGGACCAGATGTCACGGAATCAGTATTCGACCCTGAGAGTCGTCGGTTACAGTATCACGGATGTAAAGATCACTGGGGATAGGGGCGAGCTTAAGCTGGACACGGAGGTGATGCACCCCGCCATAGAGGGCAAGGCCCTGGTAGGGCCATCCATCGCCGACTATTGGACCTTGATAGATGGAAAATGGTACCACGGCGAACGTTCCAAACCCGCCAAGAGCGGGAGTTCGCCATCGCCCAGCCCTTGACCCGGCTCCGGGCTCAAGTCGGTATGGTTAAAGAGTTATTGCAGACGCAATGTCGGTTGTAGAGCCGGTTCGGATGTTTTCCCGCTTTGTGGCCGTGACCTGGGCAGGTCTGCTCGGCCCGTTTCAAGTTCTTGCCCGGGAGCGCGAGCTGCTGAGTTTGCTGGTGCGCCGAGATATCATCGGCCGTACCCGAGGGACGGTATTGGGCTGGGTATGGATGCTTGCCCAGCCGGCTTTACAGATACTGGCGTTTTGGTTTCTGTTGGATTTTGTTCTCCGGGTCAGGGTTCCCGGCAAAGTCGTATTCATCGACTACTTCCTCGCCGCCATGCTGCCCTGGCTGCTCATCAGCGACACACTGAATCGCTGTCTGGCAGTCCTTACGGAATTCAGCAGTCTCTATAAGCGCACCGTATTTCCGCTAAAAGTGCTTCCGTTGCTGCCGGGACTCTCGGGTTGCCTGGTTTACACGCCGATCTATGCGGTCACGATGGGGTTGCTGGCAGGGCCCGGCGCCGCGGTCCAAGCTGTGCTGTTGATGGCCGGATTGTTCGTGTTGCTGATGCCGGCCTGCTATCTCCTTGCAGTGCTTGGTTGTTTCGTGAAGGATTTGCGCCAGGCATTCCCCTTCATGCTCAATATGGCGCTGTATCTGACACCGATTTTGTATCTTCCGGAAATGCTGCCGCAGCAGTTTCAGGAATTGCTGGTGGTCAATCCGCTGGCGGATGTCGTGGCGGTCATCGAGTCCTCCGTGCACGGTTTGCCGGTGACCGCCGAGAACTTCGTCCGGCCCTTGCTGCTCTGGCTCCTGTCGCTCGGACCTGCCTGGGTGTTGTTCCATCGGGGCGAGCCCCACATACGTGAGGCGGTATGACGGCGATTTCTCTTCACAACGTGGCTAAGAGCTACCGCTCCTACGACCACCCTTGGGAGACGTTGTGGGAGGTCCTCACGAAAACTCGGCGCCATCGAGAGTGGGTGGCGCTGCATCCTCTGAGCCTGGAAATCTCCGAAGGCGAAGTCGTCGGCATCGTCGGCACGAACGGTGCCGGCAAGAGCACCTTACTCAAGCTGATTGCGGGCACCTTGATTCCTTCTGCGGGGGATATCCGCGTGAACGGACATGTGGCGGCGCTGTTGGAGCTCGGGGCGGGATTCCACCCGGAGATGACCGGCCGGGAGAACGTCTACCTGGGTGCGTCCGTCATGGGACTGTCCAGTGACCGGGTCGGGGAGCTGTACGACGGGATCGTCGAATTTGCCGGACTGGGAGAGTTCATGGACCAGCCCGTGAAAACCTATTCCTCCGGCATGTACATGCGTCTGGCGTTCGCGGTCGCAACGGCCGCCAATCCGGACGTGCTGATTCTCGATGAAACGCTTTCGGTCGGTGACGGCGCGTTTGCCAGGAAGTCATTCGAGCGAATCATCGGGTACAAGGACGCCGGTAAGACCATCCTGTTCTGTTCTCATTCCCTGTATCAGGTAGAAGCGATCTGCAGCAGGGTGCTGTGGCTGGACCGTGGGCGTGTCGTCATGGACGGCGATCCTGGGCGGGTGGCCAGCGCTTATGCCGAGTTCCTGAGCGGGGCGGAAAACGGAATTGGAGCCCCGGATTGGCCGGCGCTCGCTCCCGCTGCAGCCACCGGCGAAGCGCGGCTTGCGAGAGTCGAAGTGAGCGCGGATGGGGTCACAGATCGCAAACTGGCGGTACGAAGCGGGCGGACGGATTTGGAGGTAACGGTCGGATTCGACTCGGATCCTGACCTGCCGCCCCCGAGCGTGGGTCTGACCATCACGGGATCCAATGGCTGGTCCGTGACCAGCGCATCCACTTCGAATGACGGCTTGGCGCTCGAGCGCCGCTCGGACGGCAGTGGAGAAATCAAGCTGGTGTTTCCCCATTTTTCCCTGCTGAAGGGGGCGTATTGGGTGAATGTGTTCCTGCTTTGTGAGCAGGGCATTCATCTTTACGACCGCCTCGAGCACGCCGCGGAGTTGCAGGTGGTGCAGGATGGCTTGGAACAAGGGGTGGTCAGCCTTCCCCGGCGGTGGTCCGTAAATGGCGGACCGTTAGCCGGGCGTGATCCGGCGATGCAGTCCGCCGCGGCTCGATAGGCGCCAAACTTCGTCCCCCCGGTCGGACTCGCCGTCGATCATGTGTTCACCCAGAGATGCGTCTCCGTCAGCAGACTGTTCTCCCGCCGGTCATTTTTGGCGGATCGGGCATGTGCCGCCGCAGATCGGCGTGCGCCAATTGTCTCCCACTGAATTCTTCGGGTACTCGCCGATCCCCTCGGAATCGGAAGGTGCGGATCTTGCCTCGCGTCTCTTGATCGACTTGCGGGGGTGGAATCCGCAGCCATTGAAGCTCCTCGCGCACGCACACTCGCTGTTGCGGGAGCGCGGTTCGCTGATCATCGAGCTCGATGCCGAGGACGGCGGGAGTCCTGGGCGATGCCATGAGAAGGCCTTTTACCTGAAGGCGCTCGCCGAACATTCGGGGTTTTCCCGTCA
Organism: Methylococcus mesophilus; assembly: GCF_026247885.1. Taxonomy (NCBI): domain Bacteria; kingdom Pseudomonadati; phylum Pseudomonadota; class Gammaproteobacteria; order Methylococcales; family Methylococcaceae; genus Methylococcus; species Methylococcus mesophilus. The sequence goes on from NZ_CP110921.1 coordinate 3,398,638, forward strand.
TGCCGGCCCCATAGGCGAAGGCGCCGGTCCGCTGCAAGTCGTCCTGGCGAAGACGGCGGCGGCGCGTTGGCGGCTCAGTGAATTCGCGCCAGAAGACCTGCCGGGCTGTTTGTCGCTTTTCAAAGAAACCTTCGCAGGCGAAATGAGTCCCGACCTATGGCACTGGAAATACGGTGAAGGCCGGGGCCGAGCCGTCATCGCCCGCCGGCATGGACGCATCGTCGCGCATTATGGTGCAACGTCCCGCCGTATTGCCGTCAACGGGCGAACCGTTCGGGGATTGCAGGTATGCGACGTCATGGTCGCCCCGGGCGAGCGAGCGCTGATGACAAAAAAGGGCGTATTTTTCGAGGTGGCCAGCGCGTTCCTGGAGGCCTATTTCGGCTATTACGACGAGCACGAGCTGGCTTTCGGTTTTCCAAACCACCGCGCCATGCGGATCGCCGAGCGGCTGGGGCTTTACGGGGAAGTCGGACGAATTTCGGAAGTGCGCTGGACGCCATCGGACCAGCGTTTCCGAGTCAGATACGCGGCCGCGTTGATCGACGTTTCCGAACTCGAAGACGATCTGCTCGCGATGCTGTGGAGCCGGATGGCCGCGGATCTCCCGGACGCGGCGCTCGTACTCAGGGACCCCGCCTATATTCGATACCGCTACCAGCGCCACCCGGTGCATCGCTACGAGGCTCTGCTGGTGCGCGACCGGCTGAGGGGGCGTCCCCAGGGTGTGGCGATACTGCGGCGCGATAATGATGAATATAAGCTCCTGGATATTCTGGCGCCGCTGAACAACATTCCTATGCTTATCGATGCGGCCAGGATTGCCGCAGCCCATCGGTCGTTGTCCGCGCTCACCGCCTGGATATCCGCTCCCTATGCCCGGCATCTGGTCCATGGCGGAGGAGTGGCAACCGACACCGATGTCCGTATTCCCGCGAACGTCTGGACCGACGCTCGCAGCGTCGAATGCTTGAAAGATCGCTGGTGGCTGATGATGGGCGACACGGATTTCCTATGAGCCCAAACACGCCGGCCGTAAAGCCCCGGTTGCTGGTGATACTGCCCGCCGATGCGATCGGCGGCGCCGAGACCGTCGTTTTCAACTTGCTGACCGGGCTGCAGGGATTCGACTGCGCCTTGCTGACCCAGTCCGCCATCGCGGACTGCTACCGCCGATGCGACATCCGGCTTTACCTGTTCGACGACTGGCAGTGTAGCCAGCCCTACCGGTTATCACTGGGTAACAGCCTGCGTTACGCCTGGGCGATCCGATCGGTCGTGCGGCGTGAAAAGCCGCGTCTGGTGCTTTCGATCATGCATAACGGCACCCTGTTTGCCGCCCTGGCGAAACGGCTGTTTTTCCCCGACATCCCTTTGGCGGGCACCATTCTGGGAAGCTTGACCGGCTACTTCAGCAGTGTCGGCAGGGGGCCGACGCTGCTGGAGCGTTGGGTCATTCACTGCTGCCTGACTCTGCCGGACCGGGTGATCGTACCCTCGCGCGGCGTATTCGAAGATTTGGTCGACGTCTATGGTGCGGCGCCCGGCAGGCTCCAAGTCATCTACAATGGCATCGACGTCGAAGACGTCAGGCGCCGAGCCGGACAGCCGATCGAGTTGGCCAAGGACCGCAACTGGATCGTTTCCGCCAGCCGATTCAGCAGTCAGAAGGACTTTCCCACGCTCCTCGCGGCATTCAAGGACGTGCTGGCGCACCGGCCCGCCAAGCTCATCCTGGTAGGAGACGGCGAACTCCGCCAAGACATCGAAAGAGTCGCCTCCGAGTTCGGAATAAGGGAGCATGTCGTTCTGGTGGGATTCCGGGATAATCCCTTCCCCTACATGGCGCAAGCTGATATTTTCGTTCTTTCCTCCTTTTTTGAAGGTTTCGGCAATGTGATCGTCGAAGCCATGGCTTTAGGGACACCGGTGGTGGCGACCGATTGTCCGTCGGGGCCAGGGGAGATCATCAGCGACGGGGAAAATGGATTCCTGGTGCCGATAGGGGATGCCCGTGCACTTGCAGACCGTTTTACCACCCTGCTGTCCGACGATGAGCGCCGTTCTGCCATGGTTCGATCCGGGCTCGACAGGGCGGACCAATTCAGTGTCGGTAAAATGCTGGCGGCGTTTGACGGCTATTTGAACGAGATGCTGACCGGCGCCCGTTTCGATAATTTGCGAGGTTCCAGCCTAGATGGGTGATCTGGTGATCAAAGCGGCGAACGGCCGCTTTCATGTCGACGAGCGGCAACGCCCGGACAGCTTGCTCATCGACGAGATGATTCTCCAGGCGTTGGTGCGATTTCTCGAACGAAACTTCGAAAAGGGCGGTGGCGGGAGGCTGCTGGACGCGGGGGCGGGCAGCCGGCCCTATCTGCCTGTTTACGAGGAATTTTTCGCGTCGGTCGTAAGCATAGACATCCCCGGCTCTCCTCACGATATCGCCGGCCTGGATGTAGCAGGGACCCTTCACTGCCTTCCTTTTCGTGATGGGGAATTCGACTGCATCCTCTGCACGGAGGTGTTCGAGCACCTCCACGATCCCCTTCTTGCGATGAAGGAGTGCGGCCGGGTTTTGAAGCATGGTGGCAGGCTGTTCATGAGCACGCCGTTCTTCAATCCGTTACATGAGATTCCACACGATTATTATCGTTATACGCCATTCGCGATAAAGCACATCGCCGCTTGTTCGGGGCTGCGTGCCGTATCCATCGGCGAGAAGGGTGGCGAGGGGGCGTTTGCCTTGATGTACGTGACCTATCTGTGGCTGAGGCTCTGGCTGAAACTGCTGGAGCGGTTCGGAAAGGCGTCATCTTTTTCGGGCTCAGTGTTGACGTATTTGACCATCGTCCTGCCACAAAAAATCTACCTCGGATTATGGAAAGCGCGTTCTGGGCAAAGTGATGTGGGGGCTTGCGACAAGCTGATTACGGGAAAATTCAGCACGATCACTCTTGGTTACACCGCGGTTCTGGAGAAAAACGCCGCTCCGGTTTTCGCTGAAATGGAACGACTCTGATGCCCATCCATGCTTTGACAAGAATCGCCGCTGTTTTCATCACTGCGCTGATTGCAAGCCAGACGACCGGTATCCTCTGGTCTTCTCTCTTCTGGAGCATTGCCTTCGTGCATTATGGGCTCGCGCTTTATTATTCCAGGCACCGCATTCTTGCCGTCGCACAGAATGCCAGCTCCCTCGTTCCGGCGCTGGTGGTCTTGTCCGGCGGGGGGGTGTTATATGCCGGTCAATTTTCCCTGTTGGTGTATTTCGGGGTTCACCACGTATTCAACGAGGTTTATCTGCTGGACCGGAAATTTCCGGTGACGGAAGGCGAGCAACGTCGAGGTTTGCGTATCGCCGCCGTTCTTCTCAATGCAGGGATTTATGCTGCCCTTCTGCGTAATTATTCCGAGTTGGCTTGGATCGAGCCGGCCTTTTTGTTCGGCGGCTTGTTTTTTTTCTACGGCCTGTTTTTTTACCGGCTGAACCAGCTGCGTCCGGTGTTGGGCGTAAAGGGCATGATCGATAGTAGTATTTTTGAGGCGTTCGGGCTGTTGCTGGTTCTGTCTTCCTTCTTTGTCAGGTTTGATCTGAATCATATAGTTTTATATCACTTCATTTTCTGGTCGCTATATCCGATAGAAAAATTCAAGAAGCTGGGAGACGGGGCTTTATGGCGCTACGCCGCCATTTCGGTGGTGATGGTCGCCGGGTTTGTCCTGTTTTCTCCGGCTGGCGTGGCGGGCGCCACTGTTTCCGAGAATTTGTATTATCAGCAGTTCATTTTTTGGTCTTACGCACACATTACGTTGTCGTTCGTACTCTCCGACGCCCATCCGGCATGGATTACCCGTTGGTTCCGTTCCGGCCGCAGGCAATGGGCCGTCCAGTAATATCGGTTCCAAGACTTGAGAAACGGCCCGCTTCATCAAGGGAGGCTCGTTTATCTCGTTGGTAGAAATCGATACGTCAGCGTCCTGCCCTGGTAGGGTTTTCCAGGATTATTTCCTTGATTAAGCCATTTTCACCGCCGCTTGATCCCAGTTCGGAGCGCTCGGCAGGTATGAGGAGTTCCGGGTCGCGGTAGGATAGTATTGCGGAATCGCAGACGATACGGTTGGAAATTGGATTGTTGAGCGCTTTGGCGTAATGAATCAAGTTATATGGCTTGACAAGATAAGGCCCTTCCGTGAGGCGGAGCGGAAGGTTTCTGACATGCAAGGTGGAGCCGGGGTTTTGCCATGCGGTGTGCAGGACATCTAGCACGGCGCTGTGAGCGGTTTCGTAGGCGAAACGCCAGATCGCCGCCTGCTCCGATGTGCTGAGGGCGGCGGCGGACAGCAGGACAACAGTGCCGGCAATGCCGATGCTCCTTGGGGTGCGAGTCCAGCCGTCGCTGAGGGGCGGTTGTCGAAGGCTGGCTTCAACACCGATCGATATCGCAATTATCGGAAAAATTGCCGGGACGTATAGGAAACGGGTATCGGCAGTTCCGGCATAAGTGGGTGCTGTCCAGATGACGGGAGACAAGGCCAGACCGAATAGGACCAGGGTACTGAGCGCAAGCTTTGGGCGGCAGTAAAGAGCGGCTGCAAGGAATGCAATCAATGCTCCCGTGTAAGAGATACCGACCGAAGAGAGAGGTTCTGGCATTTTCATGGAAAGGTCTGAAAATGTCCTTGCATAGGAGGAAAAATGCGACGCAATGTCTGCATTCCGCACCAGAGATAGTATATTTCCGTAAGGGCTATGGAACGCTCCCACCAGCATGGAACGAATGGCAAGATAGCTGGCGGCGGGGATAAGAAAAGCGGCGATCAACCAGGCTGCTCTGCCCGCCGGTGCCTTTTTTCGTTGCCATATAATCAGCAGAAGAAGCACCGCAACAAAAATGATGGCGTTTTCTTTCGAGAACAAGGCGCCCGTGTAGGATGCGATGGCGCATATTGCATGTCCCATTTTTCCGGAATCCAGATATCGCAGCAGCATCCAGATACTCAACAGCGTCAGCAGCGCTGAGAGCAGGTCGAACTGGCTGCTGAACCAGAAAAAAGTTTCCGTCGCAAATGGAGATAACAAAAAAAATGCTGCCGCGAAAAATGCGCCGATGCTGAAATCGAGCCTGCGTAATATGACATGCAGAAGTGTTGCATTCAGGCCGTGCATCAGCAACGAAACGACGATATACCCGTAAGGCCGGGTCCAGCCGAAGCAGGCCGTTTCCAATTTTACCAATAAAACGGTCAACGGGCGGAAGAACCCCGTGAACGATGTCGAGAGAATAGTCGTAACGGATTTGCCGGCGGCGACGTCGATGAGAGCCGTGTCGTCGTATATGAAGAAATAGTGTGATCCAATCCGATAAGCCAATCCGGCATAAAATATTCCCACCAATATTGCGAAACTGATATACCGTGCAGTGGACATTGGTGATGCGGTATCGATGGTTGGGTGCGATTTTACTGACAGGTGATTCATTGCTGAATGTCGGCGCGGTTGGGAAGGGGCGGAATATAATGTTTCTCCGCGAGCGCCAAATTACCCGCATCCGCCCAAAGCCCCACAAGCCGTGCAGAAATCGCAGCCGTCCCGGCGTATCACCGCGTCGTTGCCGCACTCTGGGCAGCGGGCGCCTTTCAGGAAGGGTGTTTTGGCTCGTCTAATCTCCGGGCCGGCGCTTTCGTAGTCCATCAACCCCATGTCCTGCAGCGGCTGTCCTTCTTCGTCCAGGAGCCCGAGCATGGCGTAACGGTGAATCGCCAGCCGCGCCATGTAGGCGACGGTCGAAGGATAGTTCCGCTGGCGGCCGCTACCGGGGATGCGGGCGAGGAAATCCCCGCGCGGTTCCGGAAAGTCGAGCAGTTGACGCAGCTTCGCGCCGACCCAGGCGGGGTCGATGACCCGCATGTCGAAGGATAGGCTTTTGCACAGTCCATCGAGGACCCGCGGGTATTCTCCCGACAGCCATATCGAGTAGGGCCGCCGCTGGCCGTTGGGGAGGATCAGTTCTTTGAGGCCCATGACGAAGTCGTCGCCGGTGGCGACGTTGAGGATGTCGACGGTCCAGGAAAGCGTGCCGTCGGGGCCGGTTTTGGGCTCCTTGGGCGACATCAGCGCATTCAGCACCGGGGTGTCGGCAAGCGTATCGAATGCGCCGAGTTCCGCACAGCGGTAATAGATCAGCCTGGCGAATCCCGCCACCAAGCTGGGCACGCGTACGGTCCGTCCGTCGGGCGGGAACGGCAGTTCGAAGCCGTCGTCGCCGTGCGCCTTCATCAGGCTCTCGAGCTTGGCTTTGAGCCAGCCGCGGTCGTTGGAGCGCATGTCCATGGACAGGGATTTGGCCAGGGCGCCGAGGCCGCGCGGCTGCTCCGCACCGTTGACCCAGACTTCGAACGGATGGCTTCCATGGTCCTCGACATGGCCGATGAACACGGCGAACGATCCCAGGGGGTGGTCGATCAGATAGCTCCAGGCTGGATTGCCTCCCGCTGGCCGGGGTCGGCGGCGCCAGCGCAAGGAGGCCAGGGCGGGCGTGGGGACTTCGTCCAAGCGGAGCCTGCGGTCGGGGTCGGATTCGTCGAATTCGGGGCGTGAGACTCCAGTCGCCGGCGCGGCTTCGAGGATCGCCCCCGTGACCGGGTTCGGGCGGTAGGTGGCGAGGCCCTTGAGCCCGGCTTTCCACGCTTCGAGATAGAGGTTCTGGAAATCGGCGTAGGGGTAGTCGGCAGGGACGTTGACGGTCTTGGAGATCGAGGAGTCGATGTAGGGCTGGACCGCCGCGAGCATGCGCATGTGATCGAGCGCCGAAATGTCCAGTGCCGTGACGAAAGCGGACGGCAGCGGGCGCTCGCCCGCCATCGCCCGATACAGCCGGTAGGCATGGTCCTCGACCGGATATTCGCGGGTGGAACCGTCGGCTTCGCGCTTCTTGCGGACGTAGGTCCAGGCGTAAGGGGGCTCGATGCCGTTGCTGGCGTTGTCTGCGAAGGCCAGCGAGATGGTGCCGGTCGGGGCGATGCTGAGCAGGTGGCTGTTGCGGATCCCTGATTTCCGGATTCGGGCGCGCAGCGGTTCGGGCAGGCCGGCAATGAACGGTGATGCGAGGTAGGGCGCGGCGTCGAAGCGGGGAAAGGCGCCTTTCTCCTGCGCCAGGTCGACCGAGGCGAGGTAGGCCGCATCCCGCAGCCTCCGGCCGATGCCGGCCGCCGTGTCGCGCGCCTCGGCGCTGTCGTAGCGCAGGCCCAGCATGGCGAGGGCATCCCCTAAGCCGGTGAAGCCGAGACCTATCCTGCGTTTGGCTTTCGCCTCTTCACGCTGGCGTTCCAGCGGCCAGTACGTCGCATCCAGGACGTTGTCCAGCATGCGGACGGCGATGGCGGCGACTTCGGCGAAGCGCTCAGCCTCGAACGCCGCGTCCGGCGTGAACGGGTGGGCGACGAAGCGGGCCAGGTCCAGGCTGCCCAGGCAGCAGCAGCCGTAGGCGGGGAGGGGCTGTTCGGCGCAGGGGTTGGTGGCCTCGATGCGTTCGCAATAGCCCAGGTTGTTTTCCCGGTTCATCCGGTCGATGAACAGCACGCCGGGTTCGGCGTGGTCGTAGGTCGAGCGCATGATGAGGTCCCACAGCTCGCGCGCCGGGACGCTGCGGTAAACCCATAGTCCGTCCTCACGCAGATGAGCGCCTTCGCACTGCTGTTCGGGCGAGGGTTCGGCGCGGTGGGTCAGGTCCCAGAGGCCATCGGTTTCCACGGCCTGCATGAAGTGCTCGCTCAGCGCGACCGAGAGATTGAAGTTGGTCAACTCACCCGGGCGGTCCTTGGCTCGGACGAATTCGAAGATGTCCGGGTGCTCGCAGCGCAGTATTCCCATCTGCGCGCCGCGGCGGGCGCCGGCGGATTCCACCGTTTCGCAGGAGCGGTCGAACACCCGCATGTAGGACACCGGCCCGGACGCCCGTGATTCCGTCGTGTGGACCCGCGCGCCTTTGGGGCGGATGGCGGAGAAATCGTAGCCCACGCCGCCGCCCCGCCGCATGGTTTCGGCCGCTTCCGCCAGGGCGGTGTAAATGCCCGGTCTGCCGTCCACTTCCTCCGAAACCGAATCGCCCACCGGCTGCACGAAGCAGTTGATCAGGGTCGCCTGCATGCCGGTACCGGCCGCGGACATGATCCTGCCGGCAGGGATGAAGCCCGACTCGAGCGCCGACAGGAACCGCGGCCGCCATGCGTCCGGTGACTTTTCCGGGGCGGCGAGGGCGTCCGCCACCCGCGCGAAAATTTCCTCGGCGCCGGTTTCGCCGTGCTTGGCGTATTTTTCCAGCAAGACTTCCAGGGAAATGGGTTGGGGATTCACGGAAGAACTCCGGGTTGCGGCGGAATGCAGGCATGGTAAGCGTGCGGGTCCGGTGCGGCAATGCAGGTGGTAGCGATCAGGAAACAGACCGAATCACCGGAGGGAGGCGACAAGTTGCGGGGAATGGTGCACCATGTCGGTGCAACAAATCGCGCGTGTCGTGCACGTCTCGAGGTCCAACCCTACGCCCGGCGCGGAAATGCGCGAAATATCCGGCCCTGACGAACTCTAATCCATGGCGCATTACTTGCTGCGGCTCCTGGCATGACGGCATCGGACACCCCCTCATTTTACCGGCGCATCCTCGATAACCTCGGGGACGGCGTGCTGCTGTTCGACAAAAAGCTGACGCTGGTGTACATCAACATGCCCGGCGAGATGCTGCTCGCCGTCAGTGCCCGCCAGGTGCTGCGCGCGCGCGCGCGCCTGGTGCTGCCGTGCGGGGAGCAGCCGATCGAGCCGGACTTGAGGCATGCCTTGGCGACCGGCATTTCTCTGACCAAACGCAACGTCACCCTGGTCCATCCCCTGCATGCGATCACGGTGAATCTGCACATCACACCGATGACCGAAGACGAGGCCACCGGGGTGCTGGTCCAGGTGCAGCAGGTGGACCGCCACCTCCGGATCTCCATGGAAGAGCAGTTGCTGGCGCAGCAGAATGCGGCCAAGTCCTTGCTGAGGGGGCTGGCGCACGAGATCAAGAATCCGCTCGGAGGGCTGCGCGGCGCGGCGCAGCTCCTGGAGCGCGAGCTTCAGGACGAGCTGCGCGAATACACCCAGATCATCATCGAGGAGTCCGATCGCCTGCAGTCCCTGCTGGACCGTATGCTCGGGCCGAACAAGCTGCCCCAGAAAACCTGGCTGAACATCCACCGGGTGCTGGACCGGGTAACCCAGTTGGTGCAGGTGGAAGTGCCCGCCGGCGTCCGGATCGTCCGCGACTACGACCCGAGCATTCCGGAAATCTTCGGCGACGCCGATCAGCTGATCCAGGCCATACTCAACATCGTGCGCAATGCCGCCCAGGCTTTAGGGATGCACGGCCGGATCGTCATCCGCACCCGCATCGACCGGCAGGTGACCATCGGTGAGCGCCGCCATCGCATGGCGGTGAAGGTGGACATCGTCGACGACGGCCCCGGCATCAAGCCGGAACTCCTGAACCACATTTTCTATCCGATGGTCACCGGCCGGGCCGACGGTACCGGCCTGGGGCTATCGATCGCGCAGGGCCTGATCAGCCAGCACGGCGGCTTGATCGAGTGCAGCAGCGCGCCCGGAAACACCGTTTTTTCCATATTATTGCCTCTGGAGGAGGACCATGAAACGAGCGTTCCAGGTTTGGGTGGTCGATGACGACCGGTCGATCCGCTGGGTCTTGGAAAAGGCCCTGCAGAAGGCGTCCATACAGACCCGCGCCTTCTCCACCGCCAACAGCATGATGGAGGCGCTGAACCGGGACCGGCCGGATGCGGTGCTGACCGACATCCGCATGCCGGGCCTGGACGGCATTGAGCTGCTCAAGCAGTTGCAGGCCAGGTATCCCGATCTGCCGGTGGTGATCATGACCGCGCATTCCGATTTGGAAAGCGCAGTGTCCGCGTTCAGCGGCGGGGCGTTCGAATACCTGCCGAAACCCTTCGACGTGGACGAGGCGGTCGACCTGGTGGCGCGGGCGTGCACCCACAGCCAGCGGGTGGCGACCGAGGAGGCGGCCGACAAGGGCCTGCCGGAAAAGACCCCGGAAATCATCGGCGAGGCGCCGGCGATGCAGGAGGTGTTCCGCGCCATCGCCAGGCTGGCGCGTTCGAACATCACCGTGCTGATCAACGGCGAGTCGGGGACCGGCAAGGAACTCGTCGCCCGTGCCCTGCATCGCCACAGCCCGCGTGCGGACAAGCCTTTCATCGCGCTCAACATGGCCGCCATCCCTCGCGATCTGCTGGAGTCCGAGTTGTTCGGCCACGAACGCGGCGCCTTCACCGGTGCCCAGGCACGCCGGGCCGGACGTTTCGAGCAGGCTGACGGCGGTACCCTGTTCCTGGACGAGATCGGTGACATGCCTGCGGAACTGCAGACCCGCCTGCTTCGCGTACTGGCCGAAGGCGAGTTTTTCCCGGTCGGCGCCCACGCGCCCGTCAAGGTGGACGTGCGGATCATCGCGGCGACGCACCAGAATCTGGAGCAACTTGTGGCCGAGGGGCGGTTCCGGGAGGATTTGTTCCACCGCCTGAACGTCATCCGCATCCACATTCCGCCGCTGCGGGAGAGGCGCCAGGATGTCAGCCTGCTGCTCAAGCATTTCCTGAAGGAGGCCAGCCAGGAACTCAATGTCGAGACCAAGACCCTGCTGCCCGAAGTCGAGACCTACCTGTGCCGGCTGGACTGGCCGGGCAACGTCCGGCAGTTGGAGAACACCTGCCGCTGGATCACCGTCATGGCGGCCGGCAAGGACGTGCACCTCGACGATCTGCCGCCGGAGCTGCTGAAGGCCCGGCCGGAACCGGTCGCCGTCTCGAGCGAATGGCAGGACAGCTTCACGCTGTGGATCGATGCCCGCCTGCGCCGCGGCGACCGCAATGTGGCGAAGGAAGCCATCGATTCGGCCGAGGGCATTCTCATCAGCACCGCCTTGCAGTTCACCCGGGGCCGCCGCCAGGAGGCGGCCAAGCTGCTGGGTTACGGCAGGAACACCTTGACCCGTAAAATAAGCGAGTTGAATCTCGACGTCTGAACGGCTGTAACCGGCCTCCCTCAGACTGTCGGCACTGTCCATCGGACCTTCCCGCCCCGTTCAGCGGGTGGGAAAGTCCGCATCCAATCCTCACACGGGAGGTGACCGCTCATGCTCACGCGCAAATTCAAGACCAGCAACCCGACCGCACTCCTGACCGAAATGCCCGGTCTGGGAATGAAGGCGAAAAACCTGAGTGCCGACATCCGCCGGCACTTCAACTGCACCCTGGGACGGGACCGGGATTGCCGCTCGGTGCACTACGCCTACTCGGCGCTGGCGCTGACGGTGCGCGACCGTTTGATGGAGCGCTGGAAGAACACCGAATACGCCTACGACCGGGAGGATTGTCGCAGGACCTATTACCTCTCGCTGGAATTCCTGCTCGGCCGCGCCTTGAGCAACGCGATGCTGAATCTCGGTATCGACGAGCCTATCCATCAGGCGCTCAACGAGCTCGGCCTGGAGCTGGAGGAGCTGGCGGATTCAGAGTTCGACGCGGGGTTGGGCAACGGCGGACTGGGACGGCTCGCGGCCTGCTTCATCGACAGTTGCGCCACCCTGCAGCTGCCGGTCATGGGCTACGGCATCCGCTACGAGTACGGCATGTTCCGGCAATTGGTGGTCAACGGCTACCAGATCGAGGAACCCGACCACTGGCTGCGGAACGGCCACGTGTGGGAGCAGGAGCGCCCGGAGCTGACGGTGCGGGTCAAATTCGGCGGCCGGACCGAGCTGTCGAACGACGCTTCGCGCCCTGGTCAGGTGGTCTGGCTCGATACGGACGATGTCCTGGCCGTGCCTTTCGATCTCCCTGTGCCGGGCTACAGGAATGGCACAGTCAATACCCTGCGCCTGTGGAAGTCCGCCGCCACCGATGAATTCAAGCTGGGCGAATTCAACGCCGGCGACTACGCCGAATCCGTCCGAGCCAAGAACCTGGCGGAAAACATCTCGATGGTGCTGTATCCGAACGACGCCAGCGAGAACGGCAAGGAACTGCGGCTGCGTCAGCAGTACTTTCTGGCTTCGGCCAGCCTGCAGGACGTCCTGCGCCGCTGGGTGGCGGATCACGGTGAGGATTTCTCCGAATTCGCCGGGAAGAACTGCTTCCAGCTCAACGACACCCATCCGACCATTGCGGTCGCCGAGCTGATGCGCCTCTTCATCGACCAGCACGGTCTGGCCTGGAACGAAGCCTGGGCCATCACCAGCCGCACCATGGCCTACACCAACCATACCCTGCTGCCCGAGGCGCTGGAAAAATGGCCGGTGCGGCTGTTCCGGCAGATGCTGCCTCGGCTGCTGGACATCATCTTCGAGATCAACGCTCGCTTCCTGGGTGAGGTCGCGGCGCGCTGGCCCGGCGACGTCGACCGGCTGGCGCGGATGTCGCTGATCGAGGAGGGATACGAACAGCAGGTGCGGATGGCCTATCTCGCCATCGTCGGCAGCTTCTCGGTCAACGGCGTCGCGGCCCTGCATTCCGATCTGCTGAAGGACGGCATGTTCAGGGATTTCAACGAGCTGTGGCCGGAACGCTTCAACAACAAGACCAACGGCATCACCCCGCGACGCTGGCTGGCCGCCTGCAATCCGGAGCTGGCGGCGCTGATTACCGAGGCGATCGGCGACAAGTGGACCGCCGATCTGACGCGGCTCGCCGATCTGCGGCCTTTCGCCGAGGATGCGGCGTTCCGCGAACGCTGGATGGCAATCAAGCGGCGCAACAAGGAGAAGTTGCTGGACTTCAAGAACCGGGAGCTGGGGTTGCACTTGGTGGACCCCGACCAGATGTTCGACGTGCAGGTCAAGCGCATCCACGAATACAAGCGCCAGCTGCTCAACGTGCTGCACGTGATCCATCTGTTCGACCGGATCAAGCGCGGCGACGTCCAGGACTGGACACCCCGCTGCGTACTGTTCGGCGGGAAGGCGGCGCCGGGTTACGTGATGGCGAAGCGGATCATCAAGCTGATCAACAACGTCGCCGGCACCATCGGCAGCGATCCGGAAGTCCGTGACCGTCTGAGCGTGGTGTTCCTGCCGAACTACCGGGTCACCGCCATGGAGGTGATCTGCCCCGGTACCGATCTGTCGGAGCAGATTTCCACGGCGGGCAAGGAGGCTTCGGGTACCGGCAACATGAAGTTCATGATGAACGGGGCTCTGACCATCGGAACCCTGGACGGCGCGAACATCGAGATCCGGGAGGAGGTGGGTGCGGAAAACTTCTTCCTGTTCGGCTTGACCGCCGAGGAAGTCGAGCGCCGGCGCGGCGCATACGATCCCAACGCCATCATCGAGACGGATGAAGACCTGAAACGGGTCCTCGGGCTCTTGGAAGGCGGGTTTTTCAACCGCTTCGAGCCCGGCATCTTCGATCCCGTGGTCGAATCGATCCGCAGCCCCCACGACCCCTGGATGACGGCCGCCGATTTCCCCGGCTACGTCGAGGCGCAGCGGGCGGCCGCCGCCGCGTTCAGCGACAAGGAGCGCTGGGCCCGGATGAGCATTCTGAACACCGCCGCCAGCGGTAAGTTCTCCACCGACCGCACCATCGCCGAGTACAATCGCGATATCTGGAAGCTGACCCCGGTGCCGGCTTTGCCGGTGAAGTAACGGGGACGATGTTCCACATCGTGCTGTACGAGCCGGAAATTCCGCCGAATACGGGAAACATCATCCGGCTCTGCGCCAACACCGGCGCCCGCCTGCATCTGATCGAGCCGCTGGGGTTCGAGATGGACGACGCACGTCTGCGCCGTGCGGGGCTGGATTACCGGGAGTGGGCCGAGGTGGCCCGGCATCGGGATTGGGAGCGATTCGTGGCCGCGGTCGCGCCGGAGCGGGTATTCGCGCTGACCACCAAAGGGGCGGTGAACTATGCCGACACGGACTACCGGGCCGGCGACGCCTTCCTGTTCGGCCCGGAGTCGCGCGGCCTGCCGGCGGAGATGCTCGCCCGGTTCGAAGCCGGGCGGCGGATCCGGTTGCCGATGCGGCCGGGATCGCGCAGCCTCAACCTGTCCAACGCCGTCGCCGTGGTGTGTTTCGAAGCCTGGCGGCAATGCGGTTTCGAAGGCGCGGCGGCGATCTGAGCCTTTAGCCGCCCCACTCCGGCTTGGGTTCCCGCAGCAGCAGATTGCGCACCGCTTCCTCCGGCGGCAAGCCTTCGTAGAGCACACGGTAGGTCTGGGCGGTAATCGGCATGTCCACGCCCTTCCTGCCGGCGAGTTCGTGGATCAGCCGGGCCGCCAGAATGCCTTCGATTTCCTGTCCGATCTCGGCGTGGATTTCCTCGCGTGGCTTGCCTTTGCCGATTCCGAGACCGAAGCGGCGGTTGCGGCTCTGGTTGTCGGTGGCGGTGAGCACCAGGTCGCCCACCCCGGCGAGGCCCATGAGCGTTTCGCTTCTCGCTCCCAGCGCCAGACTCAGCCGCATCATCTCGGCCAGCCCCCGGGTGATGAGGGCGGCCCGGGCGTTGGCGCCGAAGCCCAAGCCGTCGGAGATGCCGGCGGCGATCGCCAGCACGTTCTTGCAGGCGCCTCCCAATTGTGCGCCGATGATGTCGTCGGTAGTGTAGGCGCGAAAATAGGCGTTGTGCAGCCAGGAGACGATCTTGGCGCCGAAGGCTTCGCTGCTGGCGCCGACGGTGATGGCGCTGGGCAGTTCCGCGACCACTTCGGCGGCGAAGGTCGGTCCCGACAGCACGGCGAGTTCCCGCTCCGGGCCGAGAATTTCGCGGGCGGTTTCGTGCAGCAGGCAGCCGCGCGCACGGTCCAGTCCCTTGGTCGCCCACATGAGGCCGGCTCCCGCCTGCAGATGCGGGGTACAGAGTTGCAGAGTGTCGCGGAAGGCATGGCTGGGCACGGCGACCAGCACGGCATCGCTGGCCTGGCCGGACGCCTCGGCCAGGTCCGGCGTCACCGCCAGGGTTTCGGGGAAGACGGCATGGGGCAGATAGCGCGAGTTTCGGCGCTCTGCCGCCATTTCTTCCGCGTGCTCCCGGCGGTGGCTCCACAACAGGGTGGGTACGCCGTTCCTCGCGACGAGCAGGGCCAGCGCCGTGCCCCAGGAGCCGGCGCCGAGGACGGTGATGCGGGGTGTCATGCGCGCACTACCGGCTTCAGTGCGGCGTGGCCTGCTGGGCCTGCTGCTGAGCCATCTGGATTTGCTGCATGTACAGCGCGTCGAAGTTGATCGGCGCCAGCAGCATCGGCGGGAACCCGCCCTTGGTCACGAGGTCGGAGACCGCCTCGCGGGCGTAGGGGAACAGGATGTTGGGGCAATAGCTGCCGATGAGGGGACCCATTTCCTGTTCCGGGAAACCGTTGATCGTGAAAATGCCGGCTTGGCAGATTTCGATCAGGTAGGCGGTCTTCTCTTCCAACTTTACGGTGATCGTGACCGAGAGGCTGACTTCGAACAGGCCTTCCTGGAGCTGCTGGACCTTGGAGCCGAGATTGAACTCGACCTTCGGTTCCCAGGTCAGGGTGAAGATGCCGGGCGAGTTGGGGGTCTCGAAGGAAACATCCTTGACGTAAAGCTTCTGGATGGCGAATTGTCTTTCGGGTTGCTGGTTTTCTTCGCTCATGTCTGATGGCAATGGCAGAGTGGTGAAAGGATAAGTTATGAGGATTTCTTGCGTTTCTTGGTTACGGGGTAATGGGCGTCTCCCCATCCCAACATGCCGCCGCGCATCTCGTACACCCGGCTGAAGCCTTGTTTCGTCAGGGTCTTGCAGGCAGAGGGCGAACGGGTGCCCTGTTGGCAGGTGACGATGACCGGCGCATCCTTGTGCTGGGCGATTTCGGAGGCGCGCTCATCGAGCTTCCCGAGGGGAATATGGTAAGCGCCCTCGATGTGGCCTTCGGCGAATTCCGCCGGCTCGCGGACGTCGACCACCAGCGCCTCTTCCGTATTCATGAGCTGCACGGCGCCGGCCGGGGTCAGCACCTTGTGCTTGCGGAACAGCGATTCCAGGAGGTCTTGCATCAGCAGGACGGTGACGACGAGCAGGGCGCTGGCCATCATCCAGTGATTGCCGAGAAATTCGAGCAACCGGGTCATTTCTTCCTCACTTTCTTAAAAATTGGGATTCGTTGGTGTCGTTCCGGCGAAAACCTGCCGGCAGTGATGGCGTCTTAGTGTTTGCAGAATACTTCCTTGATCATGCGGACCAGCTGCAGCATCCTTTCGTCTTCCACGAAGTAATAGACCTTGTTGGCGTCCCGGTGGAAATTCAGGATGCCCTTGTCCCGCAGGATGGCGAGGTGCTGAGAGACGTTGCTCTGTGTCGTACCGACCTGTTCCACCAGGTCCTGGACGCTGATCCGGCCCGTGCTCAAGGTGCACAGAATCTTGAGCCGCAAGGGATGCGCCATGGCCTTCAGGCTGTGGGCGGCGAGGCGGATCTCCGATTCGTCGGTGATGAGGTCAGTTTGCATGTTATTCGCACCCGAGTGGCATGTATCGCGGCGGGTATCCCGGCCATCTGCTTATGGACAGGCACGACGCAACCCCAAAAATTGGTTAGACTAATGTCTCAAGTTTCGTACGCATCCCGCATTCTATCAGGCTATCGGGCCCGACTTCGTCCGTGTCGGTCGTTTAATCGGAAAATTATACGTTGAACCGGCGCCGCAGTGTGCCTGCCCGTGATCTTTCGACGTGAAAGCAGCGCAGCGAAGGTTTTGCTTGTTCTCTTCCGCCGGGGCCAATCCGCCGGGAGACGCTGAGGATAAATGGTGTTCGTCGGGAATGCTCCGGCATGCGAGGGTGTTCGTTTTCTCTGGATTCTTGATGTTGTCGGTGCCGTGGCAGGCGATGCCCGGCGATGACGGGGACGCCGCCGGGCGGCTGAAGGAGATACGCGACCGGATCGAGTCCGCGGAGAAGGAGCTGGAAACGATTGATGCCCGTCAGGGCAGCGTTTCCGCCGAGTTGAGACGGGTCGAGGAGCGGTATGGCGATCTGGTGCACACGCTCCGGCTGCTGGAGGACAAGACTGCCGTTCAGTCCAGGCGCACAGCGGAGTCGAACCGCCGCCTCGCCGAGTTGCAGCAGGCAGTGCTCAAGCAGCACAAGGCGCTGGCCTCGCTGGCCCGGTCCGCTTACGCGCTCGGCGACCAGCAGTGGCTCAAACTCGTCCTGAACATCGATGAGCCCGGGCGGCTCGCCCGCATGATGGCGTACCACGGTTACCTGAACCGTGACCGTTACGCCCGTCTCGAGGCGCTGCAAAAGGACATCGCCCAGGTCCGGGCGCTGCAGGACGAGGCGGCGGCCGATGCCGGCCGTCTCGAGGCGCTGCGGGAACGCATCGAGCATGAAAAGGTCGAACTGGATGAGACCCGCCGGGAGCGGCTCGATGTGTTGGCCCGGCTTCGCCAGGAGCGCCAGGGGAAGGATGTCGAGCTGGTCCGTCTCAAGGAAAGCGAGCATCGGCTGGAAGCTCTGGTATCCTCACTGCGCGAAATCGTCATGGGATTCACCGCTTCGCTTGCTGCGCCGAAATCCTTCGCGCTGCGCAAGGGGCAGTTGAACTGGCCGGCGGCGGGGGAGCGGGCGGAGCGATTCGGCGGGCAGAGGATGTCGGGGCGTTGGGACGGCGTGGTGATCCGGGCATCGGAAGGCACGCCGGTCAAGGCGGTTTCGGAGGGGCGGGTGGT